>CAMDQY010000001.1 GCA_945906005.1 Novosphingobium sp. Chol11
CAAGGGCATCGCCGCGATTCTCGCGCAGCAGTTCGAGGTCGGACGGCAGGTGATCGCCGGCGGGCTGATGCCGATGCTGGAGCCTGAGTACAACATCAAGGCCGCCGACCGCGCCGAGGGTGAGAAGATCCTTCATGCCGAGATCCTGAAGAACCTCGATGCGCTGCCAGATGGCGAGCAGGTGATGCTCAAGCTCTCGATCCCGGTTCAGGCGAACCTCTACACCGATGTCATCGCTCATCCCAAGGTGCTTGCCGTGGTCGCGCTGTCGGGCGGCTACTCCACCGACGACGCCTGTGCAGAGCTTGCCAAGAACAAGGGTATGATCGCCAGCTTCAGCCGCGGCCTGCTTCAGGACGTCCGCGCCCAGCAGAGCGATGCCGAGTTCGACAAGACGCTCGGCGATGCGATTGACCAGATCTATCAGGCGAGCGTCGCTTGACGGAAAATGCTCGGGCTGAAGTTATAGCCCGCCCATGAAGCGAAAGCCGAAGCGGTAATCGTCGGGCGCGCTTGCCGCTTCGCTGGATTTGGCGGGACGCACCTCGACCAGTTCGAGTGTGCCATCCGCTATCTGCTCAGGCTTGCCGCCCGTCAGTTCGCGAACCGTGTCGCCGGTACCCATGTGAACTACTGCGCGAATCCGTACCTGTCCGGCCCAGACGCATTGCACGTTTGCGGGGCAGCGACTGTCCTCGAGCAGTTCGAGCGGCGTCACCTGCGGTCCATCGACGGGAACGCGCTGGCCTAGCGCGGCCCATGCAAGGTTTGATGCTGGCGCCGGCTCCGAAGGATCGGCGGGGCCAGCAGGTATGATCGTGCAAGCGGCAAGGACGAAGGGCAGGCTTGCTGCAAAAATCGCGTTTTTCATGTCAGGCTTAAGCGCTCGAGCGCCTTAACCGTTCCCGAATGCTTGGCGCAGCGGCGGCATGAGGGTAAAGGCGCGCACCATGTCCAAAACAACCCGTGCACAATGCCAACTCTACCTTATCTCGCCGCTCGATGTTGGCGGGCTCTTTCCGGCAAGGCTCGCCCGCGCCATCGACGCGGGTGAGGGAATGGTCGCGGCCTTCCAGTTTCGGGTGAAAGACGTGGACCAGCACGAATGCGCACGGCTTGCAGTGCCGTTGCAGCAGGTTTGCAGCGAGCGCGACGTCGCCTTCATCGTCAACGATTCGATTGCGCTGGCAAAGCGCCTGGGGGCGGATGGAGTGCATCTGGGTCAGGAGGACGGAACCGTCGCCGAAGCGCGCGAAGAATTGGGCCGGGAGGCGCAGATCGGCGTCACCTGTCACGACAGCCGCCACCTCGCCATGGCGGCGGGAGAGGCGGGGGCCGACTATGTCGCTTTTGGAGCATTCTTCCCGACCACTACCAAGGAGGTCAGCCACCAGGCCGATCTCGAGACGCTGGAATGGTGGCAGCAGATCTTCGAGATTCCATGCGTCGCCATCGGCGGAATCACGCCCAAAAATTGCGCGCCGCTGATCGCGGCAGGAGCGGATTTCCTCGCGGTTTCGGGCGCTGTGTGGTCAGGCGACGAGGCGGCGGCAGTCCGCGCCTTCGCCAAGGCGATTTCCGAAGTCGATACTAGAGCTTGGCGATAACCTCTTCGCCGAAGCGGCGGGCATGATCGCACCATTCCGACACGCTGGTTGCATCGATGCTCGAGCCCGAAAGCACCGCACCAAGCTCCTTGTGGTGCGAATAGAGGTCGATCGCCTGCTGCGCGCTCCAATTGCCTGACAGGTTGAAGCCGCCCGCCATCATCAGGCCGGGACGGTCCTTGCGACCGATCTTGTCGCAATGCTCGTTCAAATAGGCGATGGCCTCGTTCATCTCCTCGTCATTGGAGATGTTGGCGGTGCGCGCGGTGTCGGAAATCGCCTTGGGAACGATGAACGGATACCAATAGTCGCCCAGTTCGGCGGTGCGGCGCAGCGCGCGCTTGGAATTACCACCGATGACGATGGGCGGGTGCGGCTTCTGCGTGGGGCTTGGCTGCACGGTGTTGCCCATGGCGATGTAGCCAGTGCCCTCGAAGGTGAAATCCTCGCCGGTCCAGCTTGCCTTCATCGCTCGGATATATTCGTCCATCAGGTCGTTGCGGCTGTCGAAATCGACGCCGAGCGCTTTGTATTCGGCTTTCAGGTAGCCCGCGCCCATCCCGAAGATGAAGCGTCCGCCGGTGAACCTGTCGAGAGACGAGACGGCGCGCGCGGTCACGAACGGATTGCGATAGGGCAGCACGGCGATGTTGGTCATCAGCTTGATGCGGCTCGTCACCCCGCCGACCAACCCGAGCATGACGAAAGGATCCTGCGCGAAATGCCCGCCCGCCGCCAGCCATCGCGAGCTCGGCACCGGATGGTCGGTGACGCTGGCCGCTCCGAAACCCGCCTCATCGGCTGCCTTTGCAACCTCTACGATCGCCTCGTGCGACCAGAAGGCATGGGCGGTCTCGACGTGGTCGATCGGCATGGCGACGGAAATGTCATAGGGCATCGTGCGTGGTCCTGTTCGAATCGTCTTTGGGAAAACTGGGCGGGCAGGATCAATCCTCTGGCGGAAGGATCCACTTGTTCTCGCTGGAGCGTACCCAGCCGCTCGACGCCCAGGTGCCGCCATCGACGGCAAGGGTCACGCCGGTGATATAGCTCGACATCGGCGAGGCGAGGAACACTGCGGCACGGCCGCATTCCTCCGCAATGCCGGCGCGGCCCATCGGGACGCGGCGGCGCAAGCCTTCGACCTGGGCCTCGTTTCGCTTGTACCAGATCGATTCGTCCACCGGGCCAGTAAGGTTGCCGCGGATGCCCGGCGTATCGGTCATGTCGGGCGCGATTGTGTTGATGCGGATATTATGCACGGCCAGCTCCACCGCGAGCGTGCGGGTGAGGTTGTTCACGCCAGCCTTGCACGCGGCATAGACCGCATAGTTGGGCGCCGCGCGTGATCCCTCGATGCTGGAGACGTTGACGATGGTGCCGCCTTCGCCGCGCTCGATCATGTCGTTGGCGGCAATCTGCGTGGCGATCACCGTGCTGACTAGGTTCAGCTCGATGTGGCGGCGGAAACTTGATTCCTTGAGGTCCACAAACGCGCGTGGGGCAACGCCGCCCGCATTGTTGACGAGGATGTCGATGCGCCCGAAGCGCTCCTTGATCGCCTGCATCGCCTCGCGCAGCTTGTCGGCTTCCATGACATTGCATTCGAGCGCGAGAACCTGCCGGCCGCGCTGGCCAACCAGTTCGCGCATCTGTTCGCAGCGCTCGGGGATCGATTCGATGATCGCGATGTCGGCCCCCATATCGGCCATGCACAGCGCGATGGCCCGCCCGATGCCGCCGCCGCCGCCGGTGATGACCGCAACCTTGCCGCTCAGATCGATATCGTTCTTGTCCATTCTTCTCTCCCCGCGCGCTCAATCGATACCCAGCGCCGCTCTTGCATCCGGCAGGTCCGCCGGTTCGTCAACATCGCGTTCGAGCCCGCGGCTGAGAATCACTTCGACTGCGAGGCCAAGTCGTTCGCACTCCGCCTTGTGCCGGGCGAAGCTGTCTTCTCCGAAGGCGAAACGGAACCGGCGCGCGGTCGACACGGGCAGCGACAGCGCATTGGTGCCGATCTCGTGTCTGTCCGGCGCAATCGCGACGGTGTCGGTCGGCGCGGCAGCCAGCAGATCGATTTCAGACGAGGTCACTTCGGGCAGGTCTGCGAACAGGATCAGCAGGCGCTCGGGCGGCGCTTGTTCGCCATCCAGCAATTGCGCCACAGCGGCTTTGATCGCCGTATTGAGTCCCCGGCCCGGATCGGCAAGCAGCGCGATCGTCTCGGGCAGTCCGAGCCGTGACGGTCCGACCAGAACCGTGCGCGTAACCTGCGATGCGCCCTGCGCGGCGGCAACGACGTGTTCGAGCATCGCGCCCACCAACGATTCCCGCTCATCGGGATCCAGCGCGCCGGCAAGTCGACTTTTCGCCGCGCCCGTGGATTTGATGGGTATGACAGCCCAACAGGTCACGGAATGGCCGGTGCCTCGGTGAGGTTGGTGAAGCGGATGCCCGCACCGTCCGCCTTGTAGGTCTTGTTCATGTAGATGAGGATCGAGGTCAGCGCTTCTGCTGCGGCGGAATTGTTGAGCGAACCGCCAGAAAGACCGCGTAGCCCCATACCGGGGCATAGGCCGACCACGGTGTTGCGCGCCTCGACATCGTCGCTGAACACCAGCACGTCGCATTCAATCGCATGGTCGCTGTCGAGGTGGTGCGCCGAGACATTGTGGAACGCGGTGACAAAGCGCACGCCTTCTCCCAGGATTGCCTTGGCTTCGAGCGCGGCGCAGCCCGCGGCGGGAAGCTGCACCCGCATCACCTTGGGCGGCATCAGCGGCACGGTGGTATCGACGACGATTGCGGAACCGACCTTGTCCTTGATGAGGCCGAGCGTGTTCGCCTGCGATTCGTAGGGCACAGTGACGATCACGATGTCCTTGCCGACAGCGGCATCTTCGTTCGCGGCATGGCCCAGCGTCAGGCCGAGCGATGCCATGTCCTCGGCAGCGGCCTTGGCCTTTTCCGCCGCGCGCGAGCCGATGGTCACGTCATGGCCAGCCTTGGCCAGACGGCGCACGATGCCCCTGCCAAGGTCTCCGGTGCCGCCGATTACCGCTATCGATGCCATTGCCTGCCTGCTCCCGTAATTCCTGTTGCGTCAAAACGTGCTTTGCCCCTAGCGCCCGGTTGAAGACACGCAACTGTTAATCGGCTCGCAGGGCGGGCCGCAGCGGAGAACCCGATTCCCTTGGCCCACCTCAGCGCCATCACCCTGCCGGGCCTGCCGCTATTCGCTCCGGGCATGTCGGTCGCGCGCGAAATCGCAGCGGCGTTGGATCGTGCAGGGGAGCAATTGCGCAGCGAAGACGTGGTCGTCGTCGCGCAGAAGATCGTGTCCAAGGCCGAGGGGCAATTGGTGCGGCTTGCCGACGTGACCGTGAGCGAGGAAGCGCGGCGTATCTCCGCGGAAACCGAGCGCGATCCGGCGCATGTCCAACTCATCCTCGATGAAAGCAGCGACCTGCTGCGTGTAACCGTTCCCGCGATCATTGCCCGCCAACGCACCGGCCATGTGCTTGCCAATGCGGGGATCGACGCTTCCAATGTGGCGGAGCCGGGGGAGGACACGGTGCTTCTCTGGCCGCTTGATCCCGATGCCAGTGCGCGGGCGATCCGCGACGAATTGCATGCTATCACTGGCGCTGCTCCGGCTGTGGTAATTGCAGATTCGATGGGCCGGGCATGGCGGATCGGGACCGTAGGCGCGGCGATCGGCTGTGCAGGCCTCATGGTACTGGAGGACCGGCGCGGCACTGGAAAAGACCTGTTTGGGCGAACCTTGCAGGCAACCGTCATCGCCATTGCTGACAGCTTGGCCGCCATGGCTGCACTGGCGATGGGCGAGGGCGACGAGGGCACACCTGTTGCCGTGGTGCGCGGGGCAGGGCGCTGGGTTACGCAAGGCCACGGCCCCGGAGCTGCGGCAGGATTACGCCCGATTGCCGAGGACATGTTCCGATGACCGGCCACATTCTCGCGTTTTCGGGTGGGGTCGGCGGTGCCAAGCTCGCGGCTGGCCTGTGCGCGGTGCTGCCGCCGGAACAGCTCACGCTTGTCGTCAATACGGGCGACGATTTCGAGCATCTGGGTCTGACGATCTGCCCAGACCTCGATTCGGTGACCTATGCGCTCGCGGGCCTCAACGACACCGTGCGCGGTTGGGGCGTTGCCGACGAGACTTGGCAGGCGATGGCGATGCTGTCGCAGCTTGGTGGCCCCGACTGGTTCAACCTCGGCGACCGTGACCTTGGCCTGCACCTGACGCGGGCCATGCATCTGCGCGCGCGCGAAAGCCTCAGCCAAGTGACCGAGCGTCTCACAGGGCAACTCGGCATTGCGCATCGGATCGCGCCGATGAGCGACGATCCGGTGCGCACCCAGGTCGAGACCGACATGGGTTGGCTCGATTTTCAGCATTATTTCGTGCGCGAGCAGTGTCGGCCGCAAGTGCGCGGCGTGCGGTTCGCCGGCGCCGATCAGGCGCGGCCATCGCCGGGTTTCGCTGAGGCGCTGGCGCGTGCCGATCTTGCGGCAGTTGTGGTCTGCCCGTCGAATCCCTGGCTCAGCGTCGATCCGATTCTTGCGCTTCCCGGCGTTCGGGACCGACTCAAGACGCTTTGCGTGCCGGTGATCGCCGTATCCCCGCTGGTTGGCGGTACCGCGCTCAAGGGGCCGCTGGCAAAGCTGATGGCCGAATTGGGCAAGCCAGTTTCCAACTTAGCGCTTGCCGCGCACTATGACGGGCTGCTCGACCATCTCGTGATCGACCAGGCCGACGCCGCCGATGCCGCACTCTTGCGCAAATCCGGGCTTTGCGCCACGATCACGCAAACGGTGATGCGCGAAGCGCGAGACCGCGAGAGGCTGGCCAGCGAAATTCTCGCTATTGTCGGCGGAGTGGACTGATACGGATGAACACTGACGATACCCTGCTGATCGAGCGTCTGCTGACCACGCCGCTCGAAGACCTGATGGAAGAAGCGCGCGAACGCCGCGATGCAACCGGCAGGCGGGTGATGACCTATTCGCCCAAGGTCTTTATTCCGGTGACCCGTCTGTGCATGGACGTGTGCCACTACTGCACCTTTGCGACCACGCCTTCGCAGCTTTCAACGCCCTACATGAGCATGGAGGAGGTGCTCGAGGTCGCGAGAGCCGGGCAGGCGGCAGGCTGCAAGGAGGCCTTGCTGACCTTCGGCGATGCGCCCGAACGGCGCTATCAGGTCGCGCGCGACTGGCTGGCCGAGCGCGGCTATGCGCGCACCATCGACTATGTGCGCGATCTGGCCGAAGCGATCGTGAGCGAAACCGGCCTGTTGCCCCACATCAACGCTGGCCTGCTCGACGAGGCCGATTTTGCAATGTTGCGTGCAGTCGCCCCGTCATGCGGGCTGATGCTCGAATCGACGTCCGAACGCCTTTGCGAAAAAGGGGGGGCGCATTTTGGTTCGCCCGACAAGGTCCCGGCTCTGCGCCTGGCTTCGCTCGAAGCGGCGGGCCGCGCGAAAATGCCGATGACCACGGGGATTCTCGTCGGTATCGGCGAGACACGTTTTGAGCGGATGGAATCGCTTATCGCATTGCGTGACCTGCATCTTGCGCACGGCCAGATTCAGGAAGTGATCGTCCAGAATTTCACTCCCAAGCCGGGAACCAAGATGGCTGGCGCGCTCGAGGCGAGCGAAGCCGATTTCCTTCGCGCGCTCGCCGCCGCGCGGATCGTCATGCCGCGCGAGGTTTCGGTGCAGGCACCGCCTAACCTCAATGACGAGCGGCTGGCCGAACTGATCGATTGCGGCATCGACGATTGGGGTGGCATCTCGCCGGTAACGCTCGATCATGTGAACCCTGAAGCGCCGTGGCCGGAAATCGATCGCCTGCGCGCGGTCTGCGCGCGCGCTGGCATGCCGCTGGCCGAACGGCTGACGGTCTATCCGCGCTTCATCGATCTGGACGATGGCGCGTGGCTCGACCCGGCGATCCGCCCGGCGGTGTTCAAGCTGTCCGATTCCGAAGGGCTGGCGCGCGACACCAATTGGAGCCCCGGCCTCGCCATGGAAACTCCGGGTAGTCCGGACAAGCCGCTTGGCTTTCATTATGAAGGCGCGGCGCGGCTCGATCTGCGGCGCATCATTTCGCGCGCGGCCAATGGCTATGAGCTGGGCGAGCATGACATCGTCACCCTGTTCGAGGCGCGCGGTGCCGATGCGCAGGCGGTGATCGACGCCGCCGACGGCCTGCGCGCCGATGCGATGGGCGAAACCGTGACCTATGTGGTAAACCGCAACATCAACTATACCAACATCTGCACCTACGCCTGCACGTTCTGCGCCTTTTCCAAGACCTCGATCAAGGCGGGATTCCGCGACAAGCCCTATAACCTCGACCTCGAAGAAGTGGCCGAGCGCGCCCGCGAAGCCGTGGCCAAGGGTGCAACCGAGGTCTGCCTGCAAGGCGGTATTCACCCGAGCTATACGGGCGATACCTATTCGAGCATCGTCCGCGCAGTGAAAGCGGCCTGCCCAGACCTTCATATCCATGCCTTCTCGCCACTGGAAATTGCCCAAGGCGCGGCCACGCTGGGCGTAAGCCCGCGCGATTATCTGATGCGACTCAAGGATGACGGGCTGGGCTCGCTGCCGGGAACATCGGCGGAAATCCTCTGCGACGATATTCGCGCGCAGATCTGCTCCGACAAGCAGACCACCCAGGAATGGCTCGATGTGGTGCGCGATGCGCATCTCGTTGGCCTGCCGACCACCTCGACGATCATGTTCGGCCATCTTGAGCGGCCGGTGCACTGGGCGCGCCACCTGCTCGAACTGCGCCATCTGCAGGGCGATACCGGTGGCATCACCGAATTCGTGCCGCTCCCGCTCGTGCACATGGAAGCGCCGATGTACCGGCGCGGGCAGAGCCGCAAGGGCCCGACCTGGCGCGAATCGATGATGATGCACGCGGTTTCGCGCATTGCCCTGTTCGGCGAGATCAACTCGATCCAGTGTTCATGGGTAAAACTAGGCGTCGATGGTGCAGCGGCGGCGCTGGCTGCGGGCTGCAACGATCTGGGCGGCGTGCTGATGAACGAATCGATCAGTCGCGCTGCTGGCGCGGCGCACGGGCAAGACCTCAGCGTCGATGATCTGATCCGCGCCTCGCAAATGGCGGGACGTCCGCTTGCGCAGCGCAGCACGCTCTACAAGCGGGTCGATGTTCCGATGGATGCGTTGGCCTAAGAGGGCGTTACCCGCGCCACATTGATTCGGGCATCCAGGTGAACTCGATGTAGTGGCCGAGCTTCTCGCGCGCATCGACATAGATGGCTTTCACCTGGCCTTCGCCCAGATCGTATTCCATCGCCACGGGAAATTGCGAAGCGTCCACTTCGGCACGCAGCGCAGCCCAGTCGTCCACCCGGCAGCATGTGTGATGGAAACGCACCGCGCCGCCATTGTCGGCGGCATTGGCATAGACCCCGGTCTCATCGTTGATCGGCTGGATCAGTTCGTAGGTGAGGCCATTCATGCGGAAGATCGCCACCTTCATCTCGACATTCTTGATCCCGTCCGGCGTATTCGTGGGACCATTCGAATGCATGATCCGCGGCTCCTTGGCGAGCCCGGCAGCCTTGAAAGCCTCGATAGCCGTTTCGATGTCATCGCAGACATAGGCGTTCTGGAAGTGCTTTCCTGCAAACATCGCGAATCTCTCCCTCAGCCTTCAGGTGCCACGTCGTAGCGCGACAGATAGCGTTCAAATGTGTCGCGGACCAGCTTCTCGCTCAAGCCGAATTCGTCGAGCTTGTATTCGTGCCTGCCGAACTTGTGCTGCGGGTTGTCGTCAAGCCAGGACTGCATCCCCGAGCGCGCTTCATCGGTGAACGGATCGCCCAGCTTCGCGTAGAGGTTCTCCATGGTCTCCATCGGGCGGTCGACCAGATCGGCATAGTGAACGTCGATCATGCTCTCCTCGCCATGCTTGTCTCGATAGTCCATAGCACGCGCGGCATGTTCCTGCGCCTGCCACAGGCAGTTTTCGGCGATCCATTCAAGCGGCGGAGTGTCGGTCGACATCGAAAGCGCAAACCGGATCAGCGAGCAGAACGAGCCGGTCACCGATAGCGGATCGCGGTGGGTCCAGACCAGCCTCGCGTCAGGGTATTCGCTCATCAAGTATTCGAGATGGATCGTGTGGCTCGGCATCTTGAGGTTCCAGACGCCACCGTTGCGCGATTGCAGGAGCTGCAGGAATTTGCGGTGATAGTCATAGGCGCTGGTCATGTCGCAATTGAAGATGAACTCGCGATACTCGGGCAAGCGACCCTTCGATTCGATCATGAGCGTCTTGAAGTCATGCGCAAGGAAGAACACGCACTCGTTGGGATAAATGGCCGAGCCGCGATAGTATTTGGCGACACCGGGCATGACCTTGCGGATTTCCTCCTCCTGCTGGAGCCGCGCCAGTGCGCGCGGATCGGTCTTGAGCATGCCGGATTCGGCAGGAGGAACCGGCTCGTCGATCTCCCACGACAGCGGCGAGCGCCGCGCCGGGTCGCAGGACAGCAGGTTCGATAGCAGCGTCGTGCCGGTGCGCACCACTCCTGTCACGACTACAGGGCGCTCGACCTTGGCCTGGGTCAGTTCGGGCTTCTGCTTGAGATAGTCAGTCACCAGCAGGCGGCGTGTGAGATAATGAACGCTGTCGCGCGCGGTCATGTCGCGACCTTGCTGGTTCATCCAGCCCTTGGACAAGCCCGCGTTGTAACCCTTCACCAGGACATCGAGCCCTTCGCGGTAGGATTCGCTGCCGAAATCTTCGAGCCCAACCTCCTTGGTCGCCGTTTCGATCATAGCGTCGGCATTCAGCGGTTCGATCATCGTGGACATCCTCTGTGCGTGGCAGGCCGCGTCATCGCGCGGCTCTTTCGTTGCCCTCCGGTAAAGGGTGCGGCGAGCAGGTTGGCAATATGCCGAGCTATTCCGATCAAGCCATTCTATCTCATTCCAGCCTCTTATCGCACCACTTCAATTCCGCGCGCCTGCCTTTGCCGGAACTGCGTGGGACTCATTCCCACGGCCCTGCGGAACGCGAATGTGAAAGAGGAGGGTGAGCGGAAGCCCAAAGTAAACGCGACGCCCTTTACCGCCTCTCCCTGCATCAGCAGTCGCTTTGCATGCTCCATGCGCCGTTGCTCTAGATAGTCGCCGATCGAACAACCGCGGCTCACGCGAAAACCTCGAGTCAATTGCCGCACCGAAAGCCCGCAGATTTGCGCCAGTTGCTGAAGTGGCGGCGGGTCGAAGCTTTCGCTCAGCCGTTCGTCGATCAGCCGCAATCGCCAGCCCGAAAGCCCACCAGTCAGCGGGTTTTCCGATTGGTCGAGGCAGAAACGCCCGATCTCGATGGCCAGTTCGCGCGACAGCAAATCGATCATCCGGCGTGATGCAACGCCGGGATGGCGCACCTCGTCGGTAAGACGCAACAGCAGCGCCCGGATTCGCGCACTGCCGATGTCGAGCGTGGCGGCGAGCTTCTGCTGGCTCCACGACAGCGTGGTACCGATCTGTTCGTGGACCGCATCGGCGGAAAGCTCGCACATCAACGCAGACTGGCGGACCACGTCGCCGCGCACATGGAGCGCCTCTCCCGGCGGCACGAAGTAGATGTCGCCCAGCTTCTCGAACCGGTGCGGGCCCCATTGATCACGGTAATTGCCCCTGGCCTTGAGGGGACGGGGCGTCAGACACATGTCGATGATATAGGCGTTGTCGTTCGCTAGCACCGAAGTCGTCGGTGCCGAAAGGTCGAGGCGCACGATCTGCGCTTTCATCTGCGAGCCGTGCAGTTCCGCATCGACCTCGATCGAGACGGGGTATTCCTCGAATGCCTCGGGCATGGGGTGCTTTGATCCAATCCTGCGCGAGACAAACCCGCTATATGGCTGCGTCTCTACGATAAGGCCCGTTATCTATATCAGGCGTGCTTGCGATACAACGGGCAGACGGTGAAGTTGCTGCAGGCGGCAGCGGCAAGCGCTTGCGCAGGGAGATATGTAGATGGCTAAGGGGTTGTTCGACTGTACTGGTAAGGTGACAATGGTCACCGGCGGCAACGGCGGTCTGGGCCTGGGCTTTGCGACCGGTTGCGCCAAGATGGGCAGCGACATCGCGATCTGGGCGCGCAATGCCGAAAAGAGCGCGGCCGCGAAGGAAAAACTGCTCGCGGCAGGCGCGGGGCGGGTCGAAGTATATTCTGTCGATGTCGCTTCCGAAGAGCAGGTCGTCGAGGGCTACAAGCAGCTCAAGGCCGATTTCGGACGTGTCGATTGTGTATTTGCCAATTCCGGTCGCGCGCCTGGTCGCAACTCGGTGCTCGAACTCGATAGCGCCGAATGGCATGATCTGTTGTCGGTCAGTCTGCACGGCGCGTTTTATACGCTGCGTGAAGGTGCACGGATGATGGTCGAGCGCGCCGTGGCGGGCGATCCGGGCGGCTCACTGGTCCAGTGCGGCAGCCTGTCGATGTTCCAGGGTCTCAAGGGAATGGGCAACTATGCCGCTGCAAAGGCCGGAATGGCGGCGGTGATCCGCGGCATGGCGGTCGAGCTTGGGCCGCACCTGATCCGCTGCAACACGCTTGCGGTCGGTTTCACCATCACCGAGATGATCAGGGCCAATGGCGAGGAAGCCGTCGCCTTCATGGAAGATTTCTTCGGCTCGAGAACGCCTATACCACGCGCCGGCCAGATTGAAGACATCGAGGGTATGGCCGCCTATCTTTGCAGCGATGCCTCGCGATACCACACCGGCGACACGATCACGGTTGATGGTGGATCGGTCATCAACCCTATCTACGGCATGTAGGCCGCGTTTCGGGAGAGAGACGATGAAACTGCTCACAATTCATGGCGTCGGTGATGTTCGGCTCGACGATTATGTCCTGCCCGAGGCCGGGCCGAAGGACGTGGTGCTAAAGATGAAGGCCTGCGGCATCTGCGGCAGCGACCTCAGTTACATCAAGTGGGGCGGAATGCCGGTGGAGCCGGGCGGCACCACGGCGCTCGGCCACGAAGGCGCGGGCGAAGTGCTCAGCGTCGGCCGCGAAGTCACCGGTCTCAGCGTTGGCGATGCCGTGATCGTCAATCCGATGGCGACCCCGAGCAACGTCGGTAGCGGCGGACCCGAAGGCGCGTTCGTTGACCAGTTGCTGATCCGCGAAGCTGAAAAGGGCACCAATCTCCTGCCGATCCCCGAAGGCGTGCCCTACGATGTCGCCGCGATGTGCGAGCCGTTGGCGGTGGCGCTCCACGGTGTCAACCGCGCGCAGGCCAAGGCCGGGCAGAAGATCGTGGTGTTCGGTTGTGGGCCGATCGGGCTTGGCATGGTGTTGTGGCTGGCCGACCGGGGGGTCGAGGAACTGATCGCGGTCGATCTGTCCGATGAACGGCTCGACCGCGCCCGTGCGCTCGGTGCGAAATACACGATCAACCCCGCTCGCGAGGATCTGCGCGCCAAGGTCATGGAATATCACGGGCAGGGTGCGGACATGATCGGCAGGCCCAAGGCCGATACCGATGCCTGGCTCGATGCTGCCGGAGCGCCGCAAGTCATTCCTGAGGCGATTTCGATGTCCAAGGCGCATGCCCGCATCGTCATGACGGCAGTTTATCACGGCGACGTCGCGGTTCCGCTCGGCGAGATGCTGACCAGCGAGGTCGAGATCACCAGCGCGATCGGCTATCCTACCGAAATGCCCGATGTGGTCGCGGCGATGACGCGCCTGAAGGACAAGATCGCCTCGATGATCAGCCACCGCCTGCCGTTCGAGAGTGTGCTCGACGGTCTCAAGATCGCCGGAACGCCTCAATCGGCCAAGGTGATGATCCAGTTCGAGGATAGCTGACCATGGCCGAACCGAAACAGCCGGCGCTCGCCGATCTGGTAATGGCGAACAGGAACCAGACCGAGGCGGAGAAAGTAACCGACTTCATCTGGATGGTGCACGATTCGTCCAACGCCTATCTCGTCACCACGAGCGATGGCGACGTGATGGTCAACACCGGCTTTTCTCCTAATGCCGAGAAGAACGTCACTCTGCTGGCGCCGCGCCGTACCGGGCCGCTTCGCTACATTGTGCTGACGCAAAGCCACGCCGACCATTTCGGCGGCCTCAAGGCGTTTCGCGAAGCCGAAACGAAAGTCGTCGGCGGTCCGGGCTTTGCGCGGGCGCTGTTCGACATGACCGATCTTCAGCCTTACTTCGGGCCGCGCACCAAAAAGCTGTGGGGCGCGGTGCTGGGCAACAATGCGAGGCCACCCGATCCCGTTCCGATCGAGCCAGACGTACTGATCGACCGCGAGATGACGATCACCGTGGGCCAACGTTCATTCCAGCTCATCAGCACGCCCGAAGGCGAGACGGTCGACAGTCTCGTCGTATGGATGCCGAGAGAGAAGGTTGCTTTCATCGGCAACGTCCACGGGCCGGTCTGGCTCTCGTTCCCGTTCCTCAACACCCTGCGCGGCGATAAGCCACGCCTCGTCCAGAACTACCTCAAGGCAATGCGCCGCATTCGCGATCTGGGCGCGGAAACCTTGATCACCGGGCATGGTCCGCCAATCGTCGGAGCCGCGAAAATCCGCGCTGATCTAACCAAAATGATCGATGCGGTGGATTGGGTCCGCACTTACACGCTCGAAGGGATGAAGGCGGGCAAGACCGTCCACACCCTGATGCGCGAGATCAAGCTACCCGAAAACCTCGCCATCGGCGAATTTCATGGCAACGCGCGCTGGGCGGTCAAATCGATCTGGCGTGAATATTCGGGCTGGTTTCACTACGAGGATGGAACCACCGAGCTTTATGGCGTGCCGCGCAGCTCGGTACACGTCGACATCGCCACGTTGGCCGGCGGCGCGGGCAAGCTGGCGGCAAGAGCACGGCAACGGCTCGAAGCCGGTGAGCCGCTTGAGGCGCTGCACCTGGTCGAGATCGCACTGGGTGCCGCTCCGGGCGAACGTGTTGCTCTCGAGGTCAAGCGCGATGCCAGCGCGCTTCTGCTCGAGCGCTCGGGCGGGCAGAATCTGTCGGAGACGATGTGGCTTCGATCCGAGATCGCCGAGTGCGAGGCTGCTCTGGCAAGCAGCTAGGCGTGCGCTTGGGGGCTTGCCAAACTTTACGCCCCGCAAAATAGTCTTGGTTGAAGCGGACCTCTCGCTCTGACAGAGGCGAAGTCCGACAAGAAGGCGAACCATGCACAAGACGTTGACCCATCTCGAACGGCTCGAGGCCGAAAGCATCCATATCATCCGCGAGGTCGTGACCGAGGCGGACAAGCCGGTCATGCTCTATTCGGTAGGCAAGGACAGCGCGGTCATGCTGCATCTTGCGCGCAAGGCGTTCTATCCATCGCCGCCGCCGTTCCCGCTGCTCCATGTTGATACGACCTGGAAGTTCAAGGCGATGTACGAACTGCGCGACAAGATGGCGCGCGAAAGCGGCATGGAACTGCTGGTCTATCAAAACCCCGAGGCTGCGGAGAAGGGGATTAATCCGTTCGACCACGGCCCGCTCCATACCGATATGTGGAAGACCGAGGGGCTGAAGCAGGCGCTCGATCTTCATGGGTTCGACGCGGCCTTCGGTGGAGCACGCCGCGACGAGGAGAAGAGCCGCGCCAAGGAGCGCATCTTTTCGTTCCGCACCGCCAGCCACGGTTGGGACCCAAAGAACCAGCGCCCCGAACTGTGGAACCTCTACAATGCCCGCAAGAACAAGGGCGAATCGATCCGGGTGTTCCCGATCTCGAACTGGACCGAGCTCGACGTGTGGCAATATATCCACCTCAACGACATTCCGATCGTCCCGCTCTACTTTGCCGGCAAGCGCCCGACGGTCGAACGCGATGGCATGCTGCTGATGGTCGATGACGACCGCTTTCCGCTCGAACCGGGCGAAGTTCCGGTCGAACGCTCGATCCGGTTCCGCACGCTGGGCTGCTATCCGCTGACCGGTGCGGTGGAGAGCACGGCTTCGACATTGCCGGAGATCATCCAGGAAACGCTGCTGACCACCACGTCGGAACGCCAGGGCCGCGCCATCGACAAGGACGCCGGCGGCGCGGGCATGGAAAAGAAGAAGCAGGAGGGCTACTTCTGATGGCCGACAACAGCACCACGCAAGATCCGATCTATGTCGTCGACGAGCTGATCGCGCAGGACATCGATGCCTATCTCGATCAGCACCAGCACAAGACGATGCTGCGCTTCATCACCTGCGGCAGTGTCGACGACGGCAAGTCCACGTTGATCGGCCGGTTGCTCTATGATTCCAAGATGATCTTTGAGGATCAGCTTGCCGCGCTGGAGGACGATTCCAAGCGGGTCGGCACGCAAGGTCAGGAAATCGACTTCGCGCTGCTGGTCGACGGCCTCGCCGCCGAGCGCGAACAAGGCATCACCATCGACGTCGCCTATCGCTTTTTCTCGACCGAGAAGCGCAAGTTCATCGTCGCCGACACGCCCGGCCACGAACAATACACCCGCAACATGGTCACCGGCGCCTCGACCGCCGACCTTGCCGTGATCCTGATCGATGCGCGCAAGGGCGTGCTGACGCAGACGCGCCGCCACAGTTACCTCGCGCACCTGATCGGCATCAGGAACATCGTGCTCGCGGTAAACAAGATGGACCTCGTCGGCTACGACCAGTCCACCTACGAGCATATCGTCGCCGACTATCGAACCTTCGCCAACGAGATCGGGATCACCGATTTCGTGGCCATGCCGATTTCGGGGTTCAAGGGCGACAACATCACCACGCCTTCGGATAATACGCCGTGGTATTCCGGCCCGACGCTGGTCGATCACCTCGAGACGGTGGAAGTCGATTCCACGCTCGATCAGGCCAAGCCGTTCCGCATGCCGGTGCAGTGGGTCAATCGCCCGAACCTCGATTTCCGGGGCTTTTCAGGTTTGATCGCAACCGGGTCGGTCGCACCTGGCGTTGCGGTGCGAGTACTGCCCTCGGGCAAGACCAGCACCGTTTCGAAAATCGTCACCTTCGATGGCGAGCTGGATAACGCGGTCGCTGGCCAGTCGGTCACGATTTGCCTTGCCGACGAGATCGACTGTTCGCGCGGCGACGTGATCGCTGTCGCCGATGCGCCGCCCGAAGTCTCGGACCAGTTCGAGGCGACCATCGTGTGGATGAGCGACGAGCCGCTCCACGTTGGGCGCGGCTATTGGCTCAAGCTCGGCGAACAGATGGTCTCGGTCACGGTGCAGGAGCCGAAATTCAAGGTCGACGTCAACACGATGGCGCGCAATGCCGCGCAGACGCTCGAACTCAACGAGATCGGCGTTGCCGAGATCGCCACCGACAAGCCGATCGTGTTTGAGAGCTACGAACAGGACCAGGCACTCGGCGGGTTCATCCTGATAGACAAGATGTCGAACTCCACGGTCGCTGCCGGGATGCTGCATTTCAGCCTGCGCCGCGCGCAGAACGTGCATTGGCAGGCGCTCGACATCGGCCGCAGGCAGCACGCCGACCTCAAGAACCAGAAGCCTGCAGTGCTGTGGTTCACCGGGCTTTCGGGCTCGGGCAAGTCGACCATCGCCAATCTGGTCGAGAAGAAACTCTACCGGATGAACCGGCACACCTTCCTGCTCGACGGCGACAACGTGCGCCACGGTCTCAACAAGGATCTGGGCTTCACCGAGGCCGACCGCATCGAGAATATCCGCCGGGTCGGCGAAGTGGCCAAGCTGATGGCCGATGCCGGGCTGATCGTGGTGACAGCGTTCATCTCGCCTTTCCGCGCCGAGCGTGAAATGGTGCGCGCGATGCTGCCCGAAGGCGAATTCGTCGAAGTGTTCATCGATACGCCGCTGGACGTGGCCGAGGCGCGCGACGTCAAGGGCCTCTACAAAAAGGCGCGTGCGGGCGAGCTCAAGAACTTCACCGGGATCGACAGCCCCTATGAAGCGCCCGCGGACCCGGAAATCCGCATCGACACGACGAGGATGAGCCCGGAAGAAGCCGCAGAGTTCATTGTCAACAAGCTGCTGGGTGACCTCTGATGAGCATGACCGACGGCGAACTGGCCATTCACCTGGCCGATGTTGCAGGCAAGATCCTGCTCGACGTGCGCTCTTCAGGCATGTTCGAAGGCAAGTCGCTCGGCGTTGCGGGCGACCAGACCGCCAACCAGTTTCTCGTCCATGCCCTGCGCCATCAGCGGCCCGATGACGGCCTGTTGTCCGAGGAAAGCAAGGACACCGATGAGCGCCTCGGCAAGAGCCGGGTTTGGATCGTCGATCCGGTCGATGGTACGCGCGAATACGGCGAGGAGCGGGCCGACTGGGCAGTTCATGTCGGCCTCGCGATCGATGGCGTTCCGGTGATTGGAGCGGTGGCAATGCCCGGCGCGGGCAAGGTGTTGAGCACCGAGCACCCCGGCACGGTACCGCGCGCTCCCGAACTTCTGCGCATGGTCGTCAGCCGCACCCGCCCGGCCAAGGAAGCAACCGCCGTCGCAGACAAGCTCAACGCCGAATTGCTGCCGATGGGCTCTGCCGGTGCCAAGGCGATGGCGATCGTGCTGGGTCTTGCCGATATCTACCTCCATTCGGGCGGTCAGTACGAATGGGACAGCTGCGCGCCGGTCGCGGTGGCGCTGGCTCATGGTCTGCACTGCTCGCGCATCGATGGCAGGCCGTTGGTGTACAACCAGCGCGACACCTACATGCCCGATCTACTGATCTGCCGGAAGGAACATGCCCAGCGCGTGCTCGACGAGGTTGCGAGCCTGCCCTGATGCCTAATCTACGCATGACGCAGAACCCTTGTGCCCTGCGACATCTGCGATAAGGTCGCCCCGCGTTCCGGCCAGCAGGCTGAGAGGCGTGGGGAAAGGACCGAACATGGCATCACAGCCCGATTTTGCCGACTGGCTGGGAATCTGCAACACCAAGGCGGATTACTGCCGCCTGCTCGACACCAAGCAGTGGGAAGCCTGGTCGCAGGTATTTACCGAGGATGTCGTCGTCGATGTTCCCGAAGCTGGTACGCCGCCAACCACCTCGCGCGACGATTTCGTCTGGCCGCTCAGCAAGTTGCTGGCCGAAGTGAAGACAGCGCATCAGATCCATTCGCCGCAGATCACCATCGAAGGCGACACTGCCAAGGTCATCTGGGCGATGCAGGATCGGCTGCTCTGGCCAGACGGCAACACGATGACCGGCTTCGGACATTACCACGAGGAATATCGCCGCACCGACGGGGGCTGGAAGATCGCCAATCTGAGACTGAGCCGGCTGATCCTCGAGAGCTGAGGAGCCACCGTGCAACATCGCTCCGGCGGTGGCGACACCGTGCATTGATCGCTAACTGAAGAGCCTCGCGGATTGCTGCGCAGGCTGGACCTTTACGGGAGAATTTGTGGGTAAGACCGTTGTCATCACCGGAGCAGGAGTAGGCCTGGGCCGCGCCATTGCACGCCGCTTCGCCAGCGAGGGCGAAACCTGCATCCTTCTGGGACGCACCCTGTCGAAGGTGCAGGCCGTCGCCGAGGAACTGGGCGAGCCGCATTTCGCGGTCGAATGTGAAGTCGGCGATCCCGACAGCGTTCGCGCCGCCTTTGCCAAGATTCGCGAGCGCCACGAAAAGATCGACGTTCTGATCAACAACGCTGCCTACTACGAGCCGATGAAGGTCAGGGACGCCACCGACGATGTCATCGAACGGATCGTGCGTTCGAACTTCATCGGCCCGATGTACACCTGCCGCGAAGCCCTCGCGATGATGGATCGAGGTGCGCTGATCATCAATGTGAGCAGCGAATCTGTGAAGGAGCCGTTCGTGATGCTCTCGCTTTACCAGTCGACCAAGATGGGCATGGAGCGTTTCAGCGAAGCCCTGCTCGAAGAAGTGAAACCTGACGGCATCCGCGTGTGCGTCGTTCGCGCCGGGCCGATGATCGATGGCGGAGACGCAACCTCGAGCAGCTCAGGCTGGGATATGACAGCAGCCATGGCGTTCTTCGAGGAGAACCTCAAGATCGGGCGCAATCTTGCCGAAGACCCGATTTCCGAAGCGGCAAGCGTTACCGACGTCTTCCGCATGCTGCTCGATCTCAAACCCGATTTCCGCGTCACCCACGTCAATGTCGGTGCGCGCCACCCCTGAATCTACGGAATACCAACCCCCCTAAGGACTATCAGCAATGACCACTCTTCCCGAAGCCAAACTCTTCATCGACGGTGAACTGCGCGGGGCCAGCGATGGCGGTACCTACAACCTCATCAGCCCGTGGACCGGTCAGCCGACCGGCAAGGCAGCCGATGCCACCGCCGATGACGTCAATGCCGCGATTGCCGCGGCGCGCCGCGCATTTGATGAAACCAACTGGGGCTCGGCGGAAAACCGCGACAAGCGTCTCGAACTGGTGACCAAGCTGCGCGACGCCTTCCTCGAGAACAAAGAGCTCATCCACGACATCGCCGTCCACGAGGCGGGTGCCACGCGGCTCAACTGCAACCTCGCTCACTATGCCATGGCGATGGATGGCTGGAACGATTACATCAACAAGTTCGCCGAAATCGAATGGGAAAAGGATCACGGCGAGCGCTACAGCGCGCTGGCCCAGTCGACCAGCAAGCGTATTGCCGTCCGTGAGCCGACCGGCGTCGTCGCCGCGATCACGCCGTGGAACGTGCCGCTATATGTCAACATCGGCAAGGTTGTCGCGGGCCTGCTGGCAGGCTGCTGCGTGATCCTCAAGCCCGCGCCCGATACGCCGGGCGAAGGTGCGATCTTTGGTGAACTGGCGCAAAAGGTCGGCTTTCCCAAGGGCGTGATCCAGGTCGTATTTGGTTCCGATCCTGCGCTTGCGGGCGAAATGCTGGTGCAGGACAAGCGGGTCGATCTGGTGTCGTTCACCGGGTCGACCGCAGTTGGCCGCCACATCATGGAACAGGGCGCCAAGACGATGAAGCGCGTGTTCCTCGAACTGGGCGGAAAATCGGCAAAGATCGTGCTCGAAGATGCGCCCAACTTCGCGATGGACGTGGCGAGCACCATGCTGATCGTCCACGCCGGTCAGGGCTGCGCGGTGCAATCGCGGCTACTCGTCCCGAAGAGCCGCTACGAGGAAGCCAAGGAAGTGCTCAAGGGCGCCTATGCCTACCTCGGCGATAACTGGGGCGATATCGATGCGCAGGACCAGATCATGGGCCCGGTGGTCTCGAAGAAGCAGCACGACCGGATCATGAACTACATCCAGATCGGCCAGGACGAGGGCGCAACCCTGCTCGCCGGCGGCAAGTCCCGTCCCGACAAAACTCCAAACGGGGGCGGCGGTGGCTTCTTCATCGAGCCGACCTGCTTCGTCGATGTCACCAACAACATGCGCATCGCTCAGGAGGAAATTTTCGGCCCGGTGCTGGTGGTTATCCCGTTCGAGGACGATGCGGACGCGATCCGCATTGCCAACGACAGCGAATACGGCCTTGCTGGCGGCGTCGCTTCGGGCGATTTCGACCGGGCGATGAAGATCGCGCGGGCTGTGCGCACCGGATCAATGGGCATCAATGGCGGCATGGCGATTGCCGGAGACCTTCCATTCGGTGGCTACAAGCATTCCGGCATCGGCCGCGAATGGGGCCTTGAAGGCATTGAGGAATATACCGAAATCAAGACGATCGCCTGGCCAGTCGCACAGGCCGAAGCGGCAGAGTGAACCAGGCGCGTGCCATAGGCGGGGAGGTGGCTGCCAATTCGCAGCCGCTCGACCCCGCCTCGGCGCAGGCTTCGCAGAACGTCAGCCACAACCTCAACGGGCAAAGGCTGGGCCGCAAGGGGCGAGAAACCCGCGAGCGGATCGTGCGCGCCGCAATCGAGGTGTTGAGCGAGGGCAACGAGGAGCCCTTCACGTTGAGCGCAGTTGCCCGTCAGGCAACGCTCGGCATGAGCTCGCTCTATAATTATTTTACCGATCTCAGCGAATTGATGGCGTCTGTGCTCGAACCGGTCATGACTTCAGCCACCGAGACCTGGTTGGCGGAACTGGCTGATCACTGGCCCGATCAGGAGGTGACCGAGCGATGCGATCGATTTTGGCAAAGCTACGCCGAATTCTGGAGGAGGCATTCAGCCGTACTCCACCAGCGCAACCGCATGTCCGATGCCGGTGATGAGCGGATGCTGGCCTGCCGGGTCGATGCCGGTCAACCGCTGATGGATGGCATCGCCCGGCAACTCGGGTCTGGCGAGGTGCACGGGCCAAGCGACGAGGAACGTGCCATGGCAAGCGTTCTTGCGACAATGATGGAGCGCACGGTCACCGTCCAGAGCCAGCCCAACTATGTCAAATATACTGCCGCCACGCTTGGGCGCGCATCGAGCGCTCTAAGCCCAGCTGGAGCGAGGTTGCTCGCGGTCGCGGTGAGGGACTGGCGCTGCACTGCGGCTGACTAGAGCCGGATCTGATTAAGCAGCAGTAGCCAATGACTTGACGTTGTCTGTGCCCGGATTGACAAGCGAATTGTCCACAGCTTCACGCAGGCATCGTGCCAATGCTTCGTATTGATCGGGCTTGTCCATGACGATGCAGGCTGCGAGCGCGGCATCTTCATCCTGACCGGGCAGCAGCATGGCCACCATGAGTTCGCGCGTGCCGAATCCCGCCAGACCGAGCGCAAGGCCGGTCCGCCCGCATTCCGCAATTTGTCGCATCACTTCGGCGGTGACGAACTTGTCGGCGGCGTCCGCTTCGGCGTTTAGTCGGCGCAGCGCTGCCTCGCGCTTGCCTTCGGCCAGGGTAGACAGCAGCAGCAATCCTGCCGCGCCATGAGTCAAGGGTTCACGCATTCCGCCGCGCCATGCGGCTGCGCGACGCAACCGGGGGTTACTGCCCTGCCGGGCGGTGACGATCTGCGCATCGAGCCCGATTTTCGAGACCAGCAGCACCGGCAGGCCGGTCTGGGATAGAAGACGATCGAGCAGCTGGATCAGCCTGCCATCGCGGACAGCGCCTTGCTGGGAGGTCGCGCCGAGCAAGGCAGCTCGCACTGTCGGGCGATAGGAGCGGGCGAAAGGATCCTTCTGCAGCAGCCCAAGTTCGACAAGACTCGACAGCAATTCGGAGGTGCTTGACTGCGGACGATCATAGCGGCGCACGATATCCATGACCGTCGCTTCGGGATGATCCTCGTCAAAGAATTCGAGAACCTCGACAACCCTGCGCGCGATCTTGGCCTTGTTGGCCGTGCTGCGTGTTACCGCCATTTGCCTCTCCGTGGTCTGCTTTGATCGCTTGGTCTGCGCTTGCATCGCTCTTGTCAACCAGAAACGAGGAGGTATCATTTTTACCTCACTTTGTTTAGTATTACCCGTAGTTACGGAAGCTGTGCGCTCGCGGAAGCAAGCATCGGATACAGTATGGGAGTTGCCCTTTTCCCGAGAATCGGCAATTCGACTCGGGGCTTGGCCTAATTCAGCGAGGAGTTTGGACAGGCGATGGGTCACGATGGCGTAACGTTGAAGCCCGCCCGGTTTTGGATCGGCGAGGAGCGCTGGGAACACCCGGTCGCTGTGATCGATCTCGATGCAGATGAGACCTGGCCGGACCAGATCCAGCTTCCGCCTTGTCCGGTGATCGGCATCGGCGCACGCGATGCGCCAAGAGCCAATTTGGTAGACACGGTGATCGAGGTGCCAGCGAGCCTCGATGGCGTCATGGCTCAGATTGTGGCCAATCCCCGCGCTGCTGCAGTCGTGGTGCAACTGCTGCGCGTGCTGCCTGCACTTGGGTTGCAAGAGGCGCTCACTATCGAATCGCTGGCCTACGCGACTCTCCAGGGCAGCGAGGAACATCGCGCGTGGATGAAAAGCAATCTGGCCGAGACTGGAGCAGCGCCCGGAACGGTGCATTTACGGCGCTCGGATGAAGTGCTTGAGATTGTGCTCGACCGCCCCGATGCGGACAACGCAATCGATCGTTCGATGCGCGATGCGATCTATGAGGCCTTTCAGATTGCCTTGCTCGATGCCTCGATAAAGCAAGTCGTGCTGCGCGGTGAGGGCAAGGCATTCAGCCTCGGTGCCGACCTTGCGGAATTCGGCACCACCACTGATCCTGCCACCGCCCATTCCATCCGCGCAATGACCTTGCCTGCGCAGATGGCCGTTCGCATCGCCGACAGGCTCGAGGCGCGCGTGAAGGGGCCCTGTGTCGGCTCCGCGCTCGAACTTACGGCCTTTGCGCGGCGAATTGTCGCCGGGCCGCACGCCTGGTTTCAACTTCCCGAACTGGCGATGGGCATACTGCCGGGGGCGGGCGGCTGTGTTTCGTTGACGCGTCGGATCGGGCGACAACGCACCGCGCTGATGATCCTTTCGGGAAAACGCCTTTCAGCGCGCATGGCGCTCGACTGGGGTCTGGTCGACGAGATCATGGACGACTTTGCCTGACGCGATAGTCAGCACGACTTGCTCTTTCGCAAGTCGCTCGCGGGCGTCGGCCCACTTTCGGTCGAGCAGGCATAGATCGGCCGGCGCCCCGACAGCGACCTCTCGCTGACGAGAAAGACCGGCGGGATCGGCCAGCCACAGGGCCAACGCGTGCTCGGGAGGAAGCGCTTCGTCGGCGCCGATAACCGCGCCCGCCGCCGTCCGTCGCGAGATGGCGGCGCGCATCGCCGCCCAAGGATCGGGCATGGCGAAAGGTGCATCGCTGCCGCCAGCCGTCGGAATTCCAGCAGCACGGAGGCTTTGCAGTCGGTAAAGATCGCCGTGGAGACGCGGCTCGACATCGAGCAGGTAGCGGTCGCCCCGCTCGGCAACGAAATGCGGCTGCACGCAGACAGCAAGGCCGAGGTCTGCCATGCGAGCGATGTGGTCGGACGAAGCGATCGAGGCATGTTCGATCCGGTCGCCCGGAGTGGCTCCGGCTTGTTCAAGCAAGGCTAGCGCGAAGACGATCTCAACCTCGCTGACACAATGGATCGCGAGTGCGCGCCCCTGTTCGTGGGCGGCACGGGCTATCGCAACAGCATCGTCGAACGCCGGAAGATCCGCCTCGTGCAGGTGCAGCTTGACCGGGCCAAGTGTCCATCCGCGCTGCGGGGCATGCGCAAGATCCAGCGTCCCGGCCAGCGTCAAACTTTGCACAAGGGCACTAGCCGCGCGCTGCGCCGCAAAGTGCTCGGCCATGTCGGGGCCGTTCTGCGGGGTCATGTCAGTCAGGCCGGTCACGCCAAGGCGGGCAAGTTCAGCGGATACGACGGCGAAGTCTGGCGGCGTGCTGTCCATGGCCGTGCGCAGCCACGCGTCCTCGTCGAATAGGCGACCCGTGAATCGCCCGGCTTCGCGCTCCAGCCCATCTGGCGGTTCCGCGCTCGACAACAATTCATCCAGCGCCGCCGAATTGAGCAGCCACATCCGGCCTGAGCGGTGCTGCATCCGAAGCGGTCGGTCGGGCACCAGCGCGTCGAGAGCGCGAGCATCGGGCAGGGCATCCAGCACGCTTTCGTGATAGCCCACGCCGCGAATCCAGCCAGATCCGGGTGCGCCGGTGAGTGCTTTGCTCAGCTCTGCCCTATTGGTAACCGCTGGCGGACCGCACCGAACTGATTGCGTTCGCACTGCAAGGCCTGCGAGGTGCACGTGATGATCGTGCAGGCCGGGCAGGAGCAGGCCGCCTTTTGCATCAATTACTCGATCCGCACCGTCGCTTGGTAGGTGGTTACTGATCCGGGCGATCGATCCACCTTCGACCAGCACGTCAACCTTTGGACCGGCCCCATCTCCGGTCCACAGCTCCGTATCGCGGATCAGCAAGCCGGGGCCGTGCCCAGCCATTTTTCCGTGTCCGCACCCAGATCGCGAAATGGCCCAAGGCCAGAGCGGCGAGGCACCTTGGGGAACAGCTTGCCCACGTTCGCGCCCCATGCGCGCAGTTCGGCATCGAGGGCAGGGCGGTCGAACGCGCGCTCCTCCGACAATGCCTTCGCTGCGATAGCGCTCATTGAAAAACCAATACGAACCGCTTCGCCATTCGCATAGGCCCGCCAGCCTTCAAGGGCGGCGGTGATCCCGGTCAGCGGATCGGCGAGCGCATCGCCGACATAGCCGATCTCTCCGGTCGCATCGGCGAGCGCGCGCGCAAGCCCGCCCGCAACCGCGCAATCGTTGCCCACGCCCACCCAGTTCGCTGCATCTCCGGTCGCGCCGTGGCCGGTTATCGAGAGCCAGACCAAACCTGGTACTTCGCGAACCAGCGCATCCGCGTCGATGCCAAGATGGCGCAAGGCGCGCGGGCGCGAAGCCTCGATCACCATGTCAGCGCCGCGGATCAACGCCACGAGCCGGTCTCGGGTCGCAGGGTCAGTGAGATCGGCTGCAACTGATTGCTTGCCCTGATTCACCATTTCGAATGTCAGCGGGTCGCTTGAACGGATCATGTCAGGACGCTTCGGGTTCTCTACTTTGATGACATCCGCGCCAGCGAGCCACAGCAAGTGACCGCACAGCGGGCCAGCCCAGATCGCCGACAAGTCGACGACTAGCGGGCGGTGGCCGGGATCACGCCTGCGCTGCGTTCCTCGCGCCAGCACCTCGACCGGCGGCGAGGCAGGTACTTCGTCGGCACAGGCGACCGGCAGGCCAAGCGCGCGACCCTTGGCCAGCAAATCATTGCTGTCGTGCAGGGCAATCTCCGCTGCGATTTCGACCTCGGTGGCAATCTCCATGCCCTCCTTCCCGAACAGGGCGGGCAGGTATGCGCGGTCCTCCTCGCGCATGATGGTGAGCGCGAACCATGAGCCGTCGCGGGTAGGATTGAGGTGGCTGCCGCCAACGCCTGCCGAACGGCGACCGCGAATCTCGAAGTCCCGCGCCGACCCGCGCTCACCGACCACGGTCAGCCCATCGAGCGCCGCGATCCGTTCCGAGCCTGTGACTGTCGCGAGGTCGCGCAACTGTCGGTCGGCCCAGCGCCACAGCGGGATCGGTGGCCCGTGTTCGGCGTCGGGAAGATCAATCGGCAAGGATGTCCTTCACCTTTCGGCGCAGCAGCTTGTCCATCTCGTTATAGGGAAGTTCGTCGATATAGACGACCTTCTCGGGCACGCGCGAACTCCGCAGCCGCGAGCGCACCAATTCCTTGATCTCGTCTTCGCCGGGAGCTTCGTGTCCTTCGCGTGGCACGATCGCCATGCCGACCGCTTCGCCCCATTCGACCGAAGGGATCGCCACCGCGCAGGCATCGCCCACCGCCGGGTGTGTGAGCACCACGTCCTCGATCTCGCCGGGCGACATATTCTCGCCGCCGCGCACGATCACGTCGTCTGCGCGACCCGAGAGGAACAGATAGCCGTCCTCGTCCATGTAGCCTGCGTCGCGCGTGGGAAACCAGCCCTGTGCATCGAGCGCGCTGCGCCCCTTGTATTCGCCCGAGACCTGTTCGCCGCGCACGTAGATCTCACCTGGCTCGTTGGGGCCGAGAACCTTACCATCCTCGTCGCGGATCTCGATTTCGACGGTCGGCAGCGGAATACCAAGCGACGTAAGGCGCGCGCGCACCTTGGGATCGTCGGAAGTTAGTGCTTCGCGGTGCTCGTCGGGGCCGAGCAGAGCGATCGTCGAACTGGTCTCGGTCAGGCCATAGCTGTTGGTGAAGCCGGTCGCGGGAAGCAGCGCCAGCGCCTTTTCGATGATCTCGCGCGGCATCTTGCCGCCGCCATATGCAATTGACCGTAAGGAAGAGAGATTCGCATCCGCGCTGTCAGCCAGCTTGTCGATGATCCGCGCCATCATCGTCGGCACGACAAAGACATTGGTGACCTTCTCGCCTTGGGCCAGCTTCAGCCACGCCTCCGGCTCGAACGAGGGCAGCATGACGATACGGCGGCCGGCATAGGTCGACGACAGCAGCGCCGATATTCCGGCGATGTGATAGGGCGGGACGACCACAAGCGCGGCGTCCGCTTCGTCCGCCGATGCAAATTCCACGGTGCCGAGGATATAGCCCAGCAGATTGGAGTGGCGCAGGATCGCCGCCTTGGGCTCGGCTGTGGTGCCACTGGTAAACAGTTGCACCGCCACGCCTTCGCCCGGATCGTATTCGCGGTCTTCGCCTTCAGGCCAGCTTTCCTGCGCCTTCAGCGTGAACAACTCGCGCGCGTAGACGGTGTGGCCCTGATCGCCAGCGATGCGCTCGACCCGCTCCTCGTCGCCGATCACCAGCGCCGGCGCGATCCGCTCAAGAAGCGCGGCCAGATCTGCGTCAGGCAGGCGGTAATTGAGCGGGCAATAGGGTACGCCAGCTAGCGCCGCGCCGAACAACGCGATCATCGAGGCTTCGCTGCTTTCGTCGAGCAAGGCGACATATTCGACCTCGCTTTCCTGGATGATCTCGAAGGCGCCGCGCGCGGCAGCAAGCAGGTCGCCATAGGTCCAGCGCTTGCCATCGCAGACAAGGGCGATGCGGTTCGGGGCAGCCTCGGCCGCCATTTCAAGGAGCAGGGCGATGTTCATGGTATTGTCCGCGCAGTCCCGCGTCAGTCCGAAGCGGGGAGAGGCTTGGCATCCTTGGTGACGAGCGCGACGCCATCGACCGACAGCGAACCCTTGCCCGGCTTGACGCACAGCAGCTCATAGGTGTTTTCCGCATCGACATAGCGCTTGCCCATCAGCGAGCCATTCGAGTGGTCGGGCGAAAGCGCGGCCGCTTCGGCAGGCTTGTCTTCGGCCATGGGCGCGCCGCCGCATTCGATCGTGCCGCCAGCAGTGCGGATCACCATCACTTCGGTGTCGCAGGCGGCGCTCTTCAAACGGGTTCCGGGTTTCATGGTCAGGTGATCCTTTATGTGTTGCGCGCCGCCAGGCAGCGGGAAGGACGCCCTTAAGCGCGGATTGCCGCCACGTTCAAGCCCAGACTAGCGCAAGGAGCTTCAGGCAATTGCACCCTTGGCTTTCAGTTCCTCGATCCGGTCCCACTCGAAGCCCGATTCCATCAGCACGATCTCGGTGTGTTCGGAGGCCTGCGGCGCGCGCGTTGTTTCCAGCGCCTCGCCGTTCCATTGAACCGGACCGCGCACCAGCTTTATCGGCGCGCCACCATCGAGCGATTCCACCTCGATCACCATGTCGTTGGCGAGCGCCTGCTCGTCGTGCGACATTTCCTCGAAATTGATCACGGCGGCCCACTGGCCCTTGAGGGTCTTGAGACGTTCGCGCCAGTAGTCGAAAGGCTTCTGCGCGAACGCCTCGACGAGGATTTCGCTCGCCGCCTGCGCATTCTTGAACAGCGACAGGGGATCGGCAAAGCGCGGATCCTTTGCGGCCTCGGGCCTGCCGACATGCGCAAAGGTATCCTCGATCAGGCCGGTCGGGCTTAGAATACACAGGTTGATGGTGCGTCCGTCCGACGTCCAGAAATTGCCGAGGAACGGGTTGACCGCCATGCCGCCCGAAGTCGGCATTCCGGCCCGCTGGGCGACGCCATGCTCCATCTGTTGGCTGAGTGATGCGCCAGCTGCCCACCATGCGGTGGACTGAAGCGAGACGTCCATGACAGCGCCTTCGCCGGTCTTCTCGCGGTGGAACAACGCGGCGGAAATGCCGCCGGCGATGAACATGCCGCCGATCGAATCGCCGAACGCCGGTATGGCTTGGGTGAGCGGCCCGCCCAGTTCCTCCGGGCTGTGTGCATAGGCAATGCCGCTGCCCGCCCAGAACACGGTGCCATCGAAACCGCCGCGCGCGTAGTCAGGGCCTTTGGCGCCGAAGGCGCTGCCGCGCGCGTAGATGATGTCGGGCTTGACCGCCTTGATATGTTCGACGTCGAAGCGGTTTTTCTGGCGGTGGTGCGGAAGATAGTTGGTCAGGAACACGTCAGCCGTCTTTGCGAGTTCGTGCAGCACTTCCTGTCCCTCGGGCGTGGAAAGGTCGATGCCGACCGAACGCTTGCCGCGATTGGGATGCTCAATCAGCGTATGGCGCAACGGATCGACCTGGAAGCCTCCGAGATTGAGGAAGCCGCGCTGGGTGTCGCCGCGCACCGGATGCTCGACCTTGATGACGTCCGCGCCCCAGTCGGCCAGGATCGCGCCTGCTGCGGGAGTAAATGTGAACTGCGCGACTTCAAGCACGCGCACGCCTTGCATTACCTTTGTCGTCATTAGTTTTCCTGTCCCTGCCGGATGGCCTGATACGCTGGCCCGAGGTGAGCGAAACACCGCCCGTCTCTGGCCGCATTCTGACGCACGATCAAGGAGTGAGCGGATCGCGGGCACGATCAAATGAACCGATGCGACCCGCACCATGATGAGCGAATCATCAGATCGCCGATGAGCCCGGATCGTTCAATCCTGGCTTCAAATGAGTCACACAGAATCAGTTAGATCATTCGCAATTGCGACAAAATATTACAATTGGCGCAGCCAAATTGTTATGAACGATGAGAAAACGTCGTGCTGTGTTGCAGCATTTTCACTTGACTGAGGGCCGATAGTTACTTACCTTATTTAGGAATATCGACCGGTTATCGGTCGGTTAAAATGAAAGAGTAATTCGAAATGAAAAAGTTCGCGATCGTCCTTGGTGCCGCAATTCTGTCGGCCGGCCTCGCTCCTGTCGTTGCCCTTGCGGACGAAATAACCGCCACCTCGGCCGTCGAAATCAAGCGCGGCGACATGCTCTACACTGCCGACGGCAAGCGCGTCGGCAATATCTACCGCGTTTCTGAAGCTGGCGATGCACAGGTGATCTACCGCAGCAAGATGATCACCGTTGCGGCCAGCACACTCACCGCTGCCGAAGGCAAGCTCATCACCTCGCTGACGCTCGACGAAGTTCGCAAGCTCGCCTGAACCGGTTTCTTACGCTCAGCAAGCGTGACCCGTGAAAGGGCGGCGCATAGAGCCTGATCGTCTTAACTCGGAGCACGACTTGCTCCGAGTTAAGACATCAATCAGGCTCTAAACATATTTCGAGACCATGATCGCCTCAAGCTGGTTCAGCCTGAGGCGATCATGGTCTGGGCGGCGCCCTTCTGCGTTCTGTGTCAGATTTCAGACATTACTGAGGTTGGTGTAGACCTTGTCGAGCAGGATGCTGAGCGTCTCGATTTCCCCATCGCTGAAACCCTTGAACATGCAATCCTCGCTCTGCTGTGCGATGATCGTGAGCTTTTCGAGCAATGGTTCGGCGGCCTCCGAAATGTAGATTGCCTTGGCCCGGCGGTCGTCTTCCCGAGAACGCCTCGTCAGCAAACCTTCGCCGCAAAGGCGATCGACCAGGCGACCGGCGGATGCCTCGGACATTTCGAGCGCATCGGCGATCATCCGCTGGGTCGCACCGGGATTGGTCGCCACGACCGCGATCATCGCCCATTGCGAACGGGTTACGCCAAGCACCGCTACCTGCCGGTCAAAATAGTTTCGCAGGTTCCTGGCCAGGATGCTGATCCGCAGGCTTATGGTGCGTTTCATCAGTCATTCCGGACTTTTAGGTCCGCTCCTCTAGCCCTCAAAGACACGGTGATACTTTCAACTGTGAGTATTTTGCAACCAGTTTCTGCTGCCGGTTACCCACTGTGACTACCATTGACGCGGAGCCGGGAGCGGACAACAGCGTCACTTCAACAGCGAGCATCCTGTCGCCACAATGACTACGACCTCCACAGCATCGGATAACGACGGTCCCACGGGAACCTTTGCGCCGTTGCGCGAGGGATCTTTCCGGCGAATCTGGCTGGCGAGCGTCTTTTCCAATTTCGCCCAACTGTTCCTCGGGGTCGGTGCGGCATGGGAAATGACCCAGCTTACCAATGATCCGGGCATGATCGCCCTGGTGACGACCGCGATGATGCTGCCGATGGTTTTCGTGTCGCTGCCGGCGGGTGCCATTGCCGACATGTATGACAAGCGCATCGTTGCAATGGCGGGCCTTGCCCTTTCATCGGTGTTTGCCGCCCTGCTAGCCCTGCTCGGCTTTCTCGACCTGCTATCGCCATGGGTGCTGCTGGCGTCATGCAGCCTCGTTGGCGCGGGTGTCGCGCTCTATGGCCCATCGTGGCAGAGTTCGATCCCCGAACAGGTCTCGCTGAAAAACCTGCCGGCGGCGATCGGACTGGGCACTGTCAGCTTCAATGTCGCGCGCAGTTTCGGACCCGCGATTGGTGGCCTGATAGTCCTGGCCGCAGGCGCCAAGGCAGTCTTCGCGCTGACCTCGGTGCTCTATTGGCCGTTGCTCGCCGCCTTTGCCTTATGGAAACGCGAGCATGTACCCTCCCGCCTGCCGCCCGAACGCATGGACCGGGCGATCATCGGCGGTGCGCGCTATGCGATCCATTCGCCGCCGATCCGCACCTCGTTCTTTCGGGCATTCATGTTTTGCCTTACCAGCGCGAGCGCCACGGCGCTTGCACCGCTGGTCGCCAAGGACCAGCTTGGCGGTGATGCCGCGACCTATGGACTGCTGCTTGGCGTGACCGGTGTCGGCGCCCTTCTGGGAGCTCTCAACGTCAGCAAGGTGCGCGACAAATTCGCCATCGAGCCGACCGTGCGGCTATGTTCGATTGCAACCGGGCTGCCGCTGATCGTCATTGCCCTGAGCCATTCGGTACTGCTCACCTGCGCGGCCTATTTCACCCTTGGTCTGGCAAACATTCTCTCGGTCGCTCTTCTCAATATCAATGTGCAGCTTTCGGCGCCGCGCTGGGTCGCAGCCCGCGCGCTCTCGCTCTATGGCTCATCGCTGACATCCGGCGTTGCGATTGGCGCATGGGCGTGGGGTTCCTTCGCTGGCGAGATCGGCCTCGCCAACGCCTATTTCGTGTCTGGAGCTGCCAGCCTCCTGACTTTCCTGCTCGGCTACTGGTTACCGCTCTCACGCGATGAGGAAGGCGAAAAGGACACGGTCGATATCGGCTTCGAGCCTAACCTGGCGCTGGGACTATCCCTGCGGTCCGGCCCGATCGTGGTCGAAGTCGAGTACCGGGTCGATCCGGACCGGGCGCGCGAGTTCTACGCGGTGATGATGCGGATGCAGCGCATGCGCAAGCGCATCGGCGGCTTCGAGTGGTCGATCGCTCGCGATATCGAAGATCCCTGGCTTTGGACCGAGCGCTACCACTGCCCGACATGGGGTGATTACCTGCGGATGCGTGATCGCTATACCCAGATGGACTCCGATGTTCAGGCCGAGGCGCAGGCGTTCGACGAGGCTCCCGGCGGCATGATCGTGCGGCGCAGGCTCGAGCGGCCCTACGGCTCGGTGCGCTGGAAGGCCGATTCGCCCGATCCCAAGCACGATACGATCCAGTATATCGGGCCGTGAGGTGCCTGGTCAGGCAGCTTGCTTGACCGCCTTGATCGTCTTGACCACGTCGAGGAACACGTTGCACACTTCGGTGACCTTGAATCCGGCTGCGCGTACATTCGCAACCGTCGGGCGGTTCATGTCCGGTCCGATCTTGCGAGTGATCAGCGTCATCAGGTTCATCATGTAGCGAAACGGATACCACCTGCTTCCGGTGTGCTCGAACATCAGCAACCTGCCACCGGGCTTGAGCACCCGGTGAAGCGCCTTGAGGCCCTCGATCGGGCGGGGGACCGAGCAGAACGTGCACGAAGTCACCACCATGTCGAAGCTTTCGGCCTCGAATTGCATGTCGTGCACATCCATGACGTGCGTCTCGATTGAGCCGTCGTAGGCGGCAATACGTTCCTGCGCGTGCTCGATCATCTTCGGGCTGATGTCGAGCGCGGTGATCGAAAGGCCCTTGGGAAAGAACGGAATATCGAGCCCGGTGCCGAGCGCGAGGAACAGAACCTTGCCCTCTATCCCGGCGAACAGCGCGCTCTTGTCGGGCGCCCATCGTTTCTCCGCACCCGCGCTCGCCATAGTATCGAACCGCGGGGCGAGCTTGTCCCACTTCGCCTGGGTTACGGCATCAACCATGGCGCACCTCTTTTCCTTCGCGAGTGACGCCCTTCAGCAAAGCATTGGCGATCCAGATAATGACCATGGAACCTGCTCCGCAGGCCGCGCCCCAGACCAGCCCCTGCCAAGCCGCGAAGGGCATCATCGGGACTGCCATGCCGACGACCATTCCGGTCAGTTCGCCGGTCAGCATCATCGGCACCATCGCCTCCATCGCACCAAGCCAACGCGCGGTGAGAAAGAAGCTGACGAGGCCAAGAAAGCTGCCGATCGCCATCATCAGCAGCATGGCGATCCACATGTTCCACGAAGGTCCGACAATCAGCCAGCACAGCAGGCCGACAAATGCGCCCAGCGCCACGTTGGCGACAAGGTCGCCCATGGCATATGATAAACGACGGTCCAATCAGCCCTCCTACTCCCGCTTGGCGTCCAGTCTAGCACGCCGGGAGCGCGCGGCAATCGCTTGCGTCAAAGCGAGCCGCGCAGGCTCAGCAACACATTGCGGCCCGGCTCGGGTGTGCCGACTGTCCGAACGTATCGCTCGTTGGCGAGGTTGCGAAGACTGGCAGTGAGCTCGATGGCCGGGGTCAGCCGGTAAGTCACCGAGGCATCGATTGTTGCATATCCACCGAGCTGCGTGAAACCGGTGGGCACCGACGAATCGATAAAGCCATCGGAAAAGCGGCCGTCGAGCCGCAGGGAAAGCGCTTCGATCGCCTGCCATTCCAGCGCCGCCGCGCCTTTCCACTCGGGCCGAAACCGCAGCGGTGCACCGTCGGCACTCTTCGTATCGAGCTAGGTCAGGCTGGCGATGAACCGGATCGGGCCTGTCTGCCCCGATGCGGCGAATTCAAATCCTTGCGCGGTCACTCGGTCGCGATTGATGTTGGTGAACAATTCGGGATCGAAATCGATAAGGTCGCGATAGACCGACTTGCAGGCAGTGGCGCTGGCAGTCCACAAACTGTCGGCGGAAGACCACTCAATCCCCGCGTCCATAGTGCGGCTGCGTTCCGGAAGCAGATCGGGATTGGCGATCAGCGGAAAACCCAGCGCGAACAGACTCGGCTGCTTGAATCCCTGAGCATAGTTCGCGGTCAGTCGCAGGCCGGACGTGCCCAAGGGCGCGACCACGCCTGCACGCGTCGTAATCCGCGCCTTGCCGTTCTCGGTGCCGCTCTCGGGAAAATCGGCGCGCGGTCCGGCGCGTAGTTCGACCTGGGGCAGCACCAGGACGACGGTGGCGAACAGGCCGGGCAGCGAGCGGCTCAGCGCATAGGCAGTCGGGATCGGCTCGCCGAAATCGACCGTGCCGTCGCTTGTGCCGCTTTCATGGACCAGCGATGCGCCGATTGTGAAGGCGAGCGACTGGCTCGGGGTCCAGTCGAGGCTGGTGACTGCCTCGAAGCGCTTGAACCGGCTGTCGCTGGAAATCGGTGGAACCCCATCGAGCGCGCCGGGGGCCACGCCGGGCGACTGGCTCTCCAATGTGCTGCGACTGAACCCCAGGCGAAGCTGCCCCGAAAGCTGCGGCGTGATTGCGACTTGCAGGCTGGCCCCGAGCGCAAGCTGGTCGCGTTTGCGGGTTTCGGGATCGCGGATGACGGCAGGGTGCGTGCCGCCGCTGTCCTCGGGAAAGCCGCTGCCCTGGCTGCGTGCATAGAGGCCGAAGAGGTCGAGCGAGACGACTTCGCCGACATCGGGCGCGGCAGACACCATCGCCGACTGGCCCTCGCTGGTCGAACCACGGAGCAAGTCCGCAGTATCGCGCGTGCTGGCGGCGAAGGTCAGCGAGCCTGCCTTGCCGGTGACATGCGCCCGTCCGCCAAGCTCGTAGCGCCCGCCACTGCCTAGCCCTATTCGCGCTTTCGCGCCCGGTTCCTCACCCGGATCGTCGAGCCGCACACTGACCACGCCCGAAAGCGCATCGGCGCCATAGGCGGTCGACCACGACCCCGAGAGCACGTCGACCCGCGCCACGTCTTCCGGCCCAAGCAGCGAGAAATCGAAGCCGCCGCCCGAGGAGACCATCGGATCGTTGACCCTCACACCGTTGCTCGCAACCAGCGTGAAATTCGGCTCGCCGCCGCGCAGCGCGAGATAACTGCCGCCGCCAAGTCCGCCCTTCTCGAAAGCATCGATTCCCGGCAACAGGACTAGGCTCTCGAGCAGAGAGATGGGAGCCTGCGCCGATATGTCGAGCTGCGAAAGCGTCATTGCCGAAGAAGTTGCAGCGGAAGCCGGATCATCGAGCCGGGCAGTGACCACGATTGCGGGATCGGTCGCCTCTTCGCCGCGCGCCTGAACCGGCAACAAGGCGATTGCGCCCACGAACGCGGCAGAAACAGAAATTGTCGGGGATTTCTTCACATTCCGGCCTCTAAATCGCTGCGGGTCGATGGCCTGTGCCCGCTGCGGGCACCTATGAACGCCCGGTCGCGGTTCGTGCCGAGGCGGATAATTGCGAAGTGGAGCACTGGCAATGCAGCGACTCGCATCGGTCCTTACAAGTCTGGGCATAGTCGCCTTCGCGATCCTGCTTGGCGCGGCAGCCTCGGGCGTGACCCATCAGTTGATCCGCCTCGCGCTGCCGCTGCCCGACGGGCCCGCTGGCCGCGACGAGATCACTGCCGCACTCAGCCATCTGCTGCCAGCAGCCCTGATCGCATTTGTCGCTGCCGCCTGGCTGTTTCCGCAAGGCTTGTTCTCCTCGGCAGAACGCGTCGCCAAACAGGTCTATACTTGGGGCACCGCATGGGGCGCTGGATCGCTTTACCTGTTCCTCATGACCAGCGACGTGTTCCCGCACCAGTTGCTGGTCGGGGCATTTCTGATTGGGATCGTGCTATTCTGGCTTGGCTACGCGCTTTTGGGCGATGACCGTGACGTGGCCGGCAGGACCGGGCTGGGCGGACGTCTGCTCGCCGTCATCGGCGCGACCCTCAGGCTTCTGCTCAAGCCGCTGTCGTGGCTTGCGGTCGTGGTGACCCTGGCCCCGCTGGTCGCCGCCGTGCTCTATGTCGTCGATCAGGATTTCCGCGACGCCGTCGCCGAGTTCCGTGTGCGTCAGAACGTCTCGGTCGAGGGAGACTGGATGACCGTGCCAATCAACACCAAGACGCAGCTTCTGCAACCCATCGCCATCCGAATGGAGCCGGGCCGCGAGGTTTCGATGCTGGTGCTTGAGCGGGCAGGGCGGCTCTATCGCATGGACTATCCCGACAACGGCACCAAGGAACTGCTGATCGATTTCGCCAAGGTGGTCGGCGAGGTAAACCTCGAGAAAGGCGCGCTCGGCTTCGATTTCGATCCGCGCTACGGCCAGCAGGGCGCAGCCGCGGGCTTCGTTTATGTCTATTACACCAGCTACACGCCCGAAAAGTAGACTAATTACCTCTCTCGTTTAGACCTGTCGCTGGCCGATGCCAAGGCGCGGCTCGCTTCGCGCTTCGACCTGATCGCCCAGGAACGCCCGCCCTCGCAGTATCACAATGCCGGGCATGTTGAGCTGGGACCGGACGGGTTCCTCTATCTGTCGGTGAGCGAGATGGGGCTGGAAGATTACTACCAGCGCATCGACAAGACCCTGTCGGGCGGAATCCTGCGCATCGACGTTACCGGCAAGAGCGGCCGGGCACCCCGCGCCAGCCCGTTGGTGGCAGGACGCAGGGCTACACCATTCCGGCGGACAACCCGTTCCTCAAGGTATCGGGCGCGCTTGGCGAATTCTACGCGATCGGCCTGCGCAATCCGTTCCGCTTCCACTTCGACAAGCCCAGCGGCCTGTTGTGGACGGGCGATGTCGGCTCGACCACCTGGGAGGAAGTCAACGCCATCGAAAAGGGCGGGAACTATCAGTTCCCCTATGACGAGGGCGGCCGCAAGACCACGTGGGACAAGCCAGCATCGGTTGTCGGCGCCGAACACGGTCCGATCTGGACTTACCAGCATACCGCCTATGACCGTTCGGTGATCGGCGGCACCGTCTATCGCGGCAAGCGCTGGCCGCAGCTCGATGGCAAATACATCTTCGGCGACAACTATTCGGGCACCTTCTGGGCAATCCCTGCGGTGAACCGTAGGGCCAGCACGCCACTTGTGCTCGGCCAGGCGGACAAATACGCGCAACGCGGCTTCACCTCGATCGTGCAGACGCCCGACGATCGCATTCTCGTTACGATCATGGGCTCATCAAGCGCGCCCAATGGCGAAATCGTCGAACTCGTGCCAAAGGCGCATGCCGCGTCGGCCAGCATAGCCGGTGCAGGCGCGGTCGCTGCTGCGGTGACCGAGGCGGCGACGATGAGCGCGGCGGACGTCAACCAGAGCTATGTCACCAATTGCGCACGCTGCCACGGCGAGACCGGCCACGGCGACGGTCCCGACGCGGCCATGCTCAAGGAGCAGTTGGGCGCAGCGCCCACCAACTTCCACACCCCGGCCTTCAAGGCCAAGGATCGAGCGGAAATCCGCAAGGCCATAGCCGAAGGCGGCGCGGCGGTCGGCCTTTCAGAAGCAATGCCGCCGTGGTCCAGCCTGTTCGAAGACAGGGAGATCGATGCGCTGACCGAGCACGTCAGGAACATGCCGGCGGAATAGGAATTCCAACCAGACCCGTTCGCCCTAAGCTTGTCGAAGGGCTGTTCTTTCTTTCAGCATCGAAGAGAGGGACGGTGCTTCGACAAGCTCAGCACAAACGGAATTAGAATCACACCGCAGGCGGTGCCGGGCTCGTTTCGGTCCACTGCGCCACGGCCTCGCGGCGGTAGATCAGCCATCCCTTGTCGGACTTGCGGCACCAGTCGCGGTACTGAACACCCATCGTCAGGTTGGTCATGTCCGAACCTGGCTTGGCCTTGTGAACGGCGATGGCATAGGAGATCACACGCGCCTCATCGCCGTTCAGCTCAAGATGCTGGTTGGTGATGTTGTGCTGGGTGGCGGCATAGGCCTGCGCTCCGCCCCACACCTTGGGCAGGTATTCGTCGATAGCTGCCTCGCCCATTGCGCCCTTCGATATGGCATCATCGGCAAAGACACTGCGGGAAAGATCATAGTCGTGCATATCGACGCCGAGCGCATAGACCTTGACCAGTTGCAGCACCGCCATGCGGTCGCCCAGTTCGGCGGGATTGAAAGCCGCAATCGGGCCTGCCCAGTTCTTGATCTCATAGGTCATGCGTTTTCTCTCCCTGAATGAATTGCGTTCTCGCGGACTATCTTAATATGCCGTCGCCCGCGTCGCGGCATGGCCCAGTTCGTCCACCGCAAAAAGGGCATCGTTATAATGGCAACCGGGCGGCACCCAGGCGAAAGTCTTGGGCTGTGCGAACTTGTAATAGAGCACCCTGCGACCCGCAGTCGGCGATGTTGGCGGAGGTGTCGAGTGCATGGTGTCGCCAAAATGCAGGGTAAGGTCTCCCGGCTCAGTTTCGAGCGCAACAATTGGCAGGTCGCCTTCCTCACCCCACGCATAGGGACGTTTGTGGTAGCGGTGCGAGCCGGCCAGGAACAACACCTGGCCGTTAGCGGCATTGGCAACATCGAGCTGGATACCCACCTGAATCAGCGGGTTCATGACCGGCGAGCCGCCAATCCCGTCGTCGATGTGCCACCACAGATCGCCTTTGCCCTCGATGACGTCGGGGTGCTTGATGAACACCATCGGTCCATCGAGCCGATCGTCGCACACGCGCAGGAACGGGGCAGCAAGCCCGGCATAGGCCGCAAGCCGCGCATCGTGGGAAAATGCGCCGTTTGCTTCGGAAAACGCTCGCAGTGGTTGATGCGGGTGACGAGCTCCTCGCCCTTGCTGTTCAACGACCACCACGAGCGTGGATCGCCTGGAACGGACTGGTCGCAGCAGTTCTGTACTTCGCTGCGCAACATCGCGATCTCGTCGGCCGAAAATACCGACTTGATGTGCAGATAGCCCATCGTTTGCATGAAATGGCGCATGTCTTCGACCGGATCGCCGGGCGAAAACCTGCGGTCAGGCTTTAGCGGCGCGCCGTCGCGGTCGATCAGGGTAGCGCGGACGCCGGGGCCGCAGATCGGCTTGCCGTCGACAAGGCTGCGAATGACCGGCTCCCATTCGCGCCAGTGCTCGAGCGTGCCTTCGATCACGCAGGCCCTTCGGGTCTGGACCGCGCCGGTCGCCGAAATCAGCTGGTTGAGGTGATCGGAGAAGGTATCCTCAGATAATTCGATCACGGTCTGCGCCCCGACGGTGCCTTTGGTAACGCGCACGCCCTCATCGCTCGCATGCCAGGAGAAGCTTTCGCCGGAAGGCCGGGCAAAGGCGATCGGTTGGAGCGTGGAGGCATATTCTCGCACCAGAGGGCCGTTTGCCCGCACAAGATCGGGCAACGCGACGGTGTGAAAGAGCGCGAAATTGTGACGAACGAAGGCTTCGGAGATCCTGGCAACCCACGGAAGCTGCACTCTGTCATGAAACATGGCGTTCTCCTCTCGAGCGATGCACTAGTTCCAGCTCTTTGCGTATTCGCCAGTGTGCAATATCTGTCCTGTCATGGTCGCCGCCGTATGGAGCGCAAGGGCGATCACCGGTCCGCCGAGCGCCTCGGGCGTGCAGGGCCGCACAAGGCCCTGTTCCTTGAAGTTGGCGACAGTCGCCGGATCGACCGCGTTCCATGTGTCGGTATCGACCGCGCCGGGGCTGAGCGCGTTCACTGCAACACCGTATTCGCGCAGTTCCTCGGCAAAGAAGTCCGTCATCCGGTTAAGCGCTGCCTTGGAAACGCAATAGAGCATCATGTCGTCATGGCCGCCATGGCCGTGCTCGGTGTGCCCGGCGACAGCCGAGGTGATGTTGACCACGCTGCCCGATCGCTGGCGCTTCATGTGGCGGGCAACTTCCCGCATGGCGAAATAGGGACCGCGCAAGTTGAGGTCGAGATGCTGGTCCCAGGTCGGTTGGTCGATCTCGAAGGTATCGTGATGGGTGTAGATCGCTGCGTTGTTGATGAGCATGTCGACGCGCCCGAAATTTGCGACCGTTTCATCGATCATGCGCACCACGTCAGCCTCGACCAGCATGTCGCAGGCCTTGGCAAAGATCCGGCCCGGCAAGTGATTGCCTGAGGCGACCGTCTCGGCAAGCGTTCCTGGCTGCGGCGTGCCATCCGCGCCAGCGCGGCCAAGAGTGCGGGCTGACACGACGACAGTCGCTCCCTCGCCAGCCAGCGCATGGGCATAGGCACGCCCAATCCCGTAGCTTGCGCCAGTGACGATCACGACCTTGCCTTCAAGCTTCATGCGCATCTCCCCTGCCTCCAGCGTTGTTCGACGCGGGTTTGGCTCACCATGGCCGTGCGGAGCAAGCCTCGTCAATCGGGAAGGCAGATGAAGGGGGCTAGCCTACCGAAATGGTGCACCGGTTCGACCAAAGCTCGAACCTGATTGTCAAATTGAGGGCACAATTTCCAAAGGAAATGGTGCCCGGGGGCGGGATCGAACCACCGACACTACGATTTTCAGTCGTATGCTCTACCAACTGAGCTACCCGGGCATCGCCGCAGCGGCGGTCGTTTCTAGGACCGGCGAGCGATTGAAGCCGCGCCTATGGCCTCGCGGCGCGGGCTTTGCAAGCCCTTCAATCCTCATCGGAATCATCCGGCGGTACGGGCGGACCGGGCACGGCATATCCGTCGTCCAGCCATTTCACCAGATCGCGGTCCCGGCAACGCGTCGAACAGAACGGCGCATGTTCGGCCGCGCGCGGCTTGCCACAAACGGGGCATTTGCGTTGCTTTGCAATCATAGCGGCAGGGCTTGCGCGAAGCCTGCCTCGATCGCAAGTCCCGGATCTCTGGCTGTTCGGATTTCGCGCCCGGTGCGGCGCGCCAGCTGATCGAGCCATTCGGGTCGAAGCCGGGCCTTGAGCGCAGGGTGACAAGTAAGGAGCAACGCGCCGGGTTGCTCGACGTGCTCCGCCCGGCGCAGCAGCAGGCGTGTCGCCGCGCCCACGCGATGCTGGCCGATCCGGTACAGCAGGCTAGGGCGTTCTAGCCGCGCTACGATCTGCACGAAGCCGAAGCCGTTCATCGCCGTGCGTTCATGCGGCCAGTCGGCCAGCGCGCTTTCAAGCGCCTCGTCGACCGCGCGACGGTCGCCCTTAGCTTCCAGCGTCGGAAAATCGATGCCCAGCGAGCCGCCAAGGTCGAAGCGGCGAAAT
>CAMDQY010000002.1 GCA_945906005.1 Novosphingobium sp. Chol11
CTGCCGCGGCCAGGGGCAGTGTCGAAACTGTTTCAGGTACAATCACGGGGAGTGCTTCTTGTGCACTGGCGCCCGATCCACCGGCGCTGACCAGTGCAGTCAACAATGTCGCGGCCACGGCAACGCCGCTGGCCACGTTCAATCGGATACTCATGTTGTCCGTTCAAAGTGCGGTGAACGCGCCTGTCACGAATTCATGCAATCGGTTGCCTGATGGCAAACTTCGATTGGCGGATTCGCCGGTCGTCCCCCGTCTGCGTGCTAGCAACATGACTGATTGGCCACACCTGCCGCCTCCGCGAAAGCGAGGGTGCAAATATTGTCCGTTGCAACAAAGTCAACTCAAACCGACTTATTGTGCGATGAACCGTTCACCACATGCGATATCCAGTTCCACGATCCACAGATCGGGGTCCTGCGTCGCCCGTCGGTCGAGGTATTCTTGAAATTCTAATTTATTATCAGTATCTTGTGCCTCCGATTGCGACCACGCACGAGTTCCATCGAGCTGCGGCATACGTTCGAACAGCCGCATATTCGCGCCGCTTTCTGCGAGAACGACAAGGATCGTACCGGCGTCGCGTTCACCTTTATGGAGGACTGCTGCAAAGCCGCCTTCGGCCTGGACGCGCCGGATCAGCGAAGACACCTCGAGGTGCGCTGGCAGCCTGACATCCATTCAAGCCTCGCCACGCATGCCATCGGCATAACCAGGCAGGCTTGAAAGCGGGATACGCGAGCGCATGAAGGTGCCAGTTCCCCGGCCAATCTCGTCGCCCTCGGCATCGACCAACCGCGATTCGGCCACGAGCACGCGACGACGACCGCTCACCCATTTTCCCTCGGCGATGATTTCGCCGCTGCGGACCGGTTTGGAAAAGTGCAGATTGAACGATGTCGTCAGCAGGAACCGGTCGGAAACGAGCGTATTGGCCGCGTAGAATGCTGCATCGTCGAGCATCTTGAAATAGATCGTGCCATGGGCAGCGCCTGCGGCGTGATGACAGGTTGCGTCGATCGTAAAGCGGATCGTCGCAGCACCCGCCTCGGTTATTTCCAGGCCGGATGCGAACAGCGCATTGATCGGTGCCGCCCGGTAAAGTCGCTCGAGCGCGCGCCAATGCAGTTGCGCGCCGGAGGAATCAGGCTGCATTGCGATCGATCACGTTTGACAGCAGCCCGAACAGTTCGTCCTCCCGCTTGGCAGCGATCAGCGATGCCTGGACCGATTCATCCCGCATCAGCCGCGAAATTGCAGCCAGCGCATGAAGATGGGCCACACCCGACTGCTCGGGTGAAATCAGGCCGAACACCAGATTGACCGGTGCGCCGTCGACAGCGGCGAAATCGATCGGCTGGGCAAGTTTCAGGAAGCCCGCGACCGGGCGCTTTAGCCCAGGTACTCGCGCGTGGGGAATTGCCACACCACGGCCGAAGCCGGTGCTACCCATTGCCTCGCGTTCGTTCATACGCTCTGCCAGCAAGGCGAGATCGATACCGTAGACGCGCGAGAAAAGGGTCGCCATCGCATCGATGGCTGCCGATTTCGTTGCGGCATCGGCAAAGCCGACTGCCTCGGGCGCAAATTGGAAATGTGAAATCATGGCAGCTCGAACATTGCCCTGATGCCCGAAAGCATCGGCTGGTTTCCAGCGCCGCGCGACTGGCGCACGGAACTGTCTCTCCTCCATTTGGCGAACCGGCGACCTAGCCGGGTTCAGGCTGGCTCAACCCAGCCGATCGAACCATCGCCGCGGCGGTAGACCATATTATGACGCCCGGCTCCAGCATTTTTAAAGAACAGTGCCGCAGTGTTGCGCAGATCGAGCATCATCACCGCATCGGAAACGGTTGCTTCGGGAATGTCTACCCGAGTCTCGGCAATGACCGCCGGGGCGTCCGCAAGCACTTCCTCGTCTTCGGCGGGCGGCTCTTCGAAAATCGTGTAGGCGGCATCTTCCTGCGCCTGAGCGTGAGCGGTCTGCTCGTGCCGGTCCTTGAGCCGCCGCTTGTAACGCCTGAGCTGCTTGTCGACCTTCTCCGCGGCCTGATCGAGCGTGAGATGGGCGTCGTGTGCCGAACCCGTCGCCTTGAGTACCAGGTTGTGCATGACATGCATGATGATGTCGCATCGGAAACCGCCCGCTGGCGCGCGGCCGAAAGTAATGTGCGAGGACAGTGCGCGATTGAAATACTTGTCTGCGATCGCGGTCAGGCGTTCGGTTGCATGGCTCTGAAGAGCCTCACCGGTGTCCAACTGATGTCCGGAAACGCGGATGTCCATTGATCTCAATCTGCTGAATACGGCCCGCCCCACAGCGGGGCCTTTACCGTCTTGAGAAACTCTCTGTGCGCCGCAAGTTCCTCGGCGCTAGCCCGATGCGGACGAGCGGGGCGGAATGTGCGTTCGGTGCGAACAGTCATGCTGAATTCTGTGGTGACGATATCGATCTCGGCGACCAGTTCGAGGCCGATCTGGCGACCGCCCAATAGTTCGACATAGACCTGCGCGAGCAGTTCGGCATCGAGCAACGCACCGTGCAGGGTCCGGTGGCTGCGGTCTATTCCGTAACGCGTGCACAGCGCATCGAGCGAATTCTTGGCGCCGGGATGACGGGCGCGGGCGAGCGCAACGGTATCGACCATCCGTTCCATCCCAAGGCCCGCAAGATTGCACATCGCCAGTTCGGCATTGACGAAGCCGAAGTCGAACCCGGCATTGTGAGCGACCAGCGGGCTATCGGCGATGAAGTCAAGGAACTCCTGTGCGCGCGAGGCGAACAGCGGCTTGTCGGCAAGAAACGCGTCGGAGAGGCCGTGGATCCTCTCGGCTTCCGGCGGCATCACACGCTCGGGATTGAAGTAACCGTGCCAGGTCCGGCCGGTCGCGACCCGATTGACCATTTCGATGCAGCCGATCTCGACCAACCGGTCACCAGCCCTTGGGTCGAGGCCGGTCGTTTCGGTATCGAAAATTATTTCGCGCATCGTTGACCGTATATCGTCCTGTCTCGGGCGCGAAGCAAGGGTTTCACGAGCCTAAATCTCGCCGCGCAAACGATGTGCCAATGCCTGGACCGCATGACGCGTTTCGGCGAGTGAGGTACCGGTATCGATCACGTAATCGGCGCGGGCGCGTTTGTCGGCATCGGGAACCTGAAGCGCGAGGATCTGCTCGAATTTCTCGGGCGTCATGCCGGGCCGGGCGAGCACCCGCTCGCGCTGCGCCGAGGCCGGTGCGGAAACCACCACGACGGCATCGACGCCTGCTTGCTTTCCACCTCCCCTTTCGAACAGCAGCGGGATGTCGAATACGATCAGCGGCTCGCGTGCATTGTCCTTGAGGAATTGCTGGCGCATCGCGCCAACGGCAGGATGGACGATGCCCTCAAGATGCTTGAGCCTGGCGGGATCGCCGAACACGGCGGCACCGAGTTTCTGGCGCTCAACTCCGTTGGGACCAGTCGTGCCGGGAAATTCCGCCTCGATCGCCTCGATCAAGGCACCGCCCGGCCCCTGCAGCTCGTGTACCGCAGCATCGGCATCGAAAACCGGCACGTCGAGGCCGTGAAACATTGCGGCCACCGCCGACTTGCCCATGCCGATCGAGCCGGTGAGGCCGAGAATAAAGGGTTTGGTCACCGGGTCAGCAGCTCCCTCAATTCGGCGTCGCATTCGCGAGGTGCTGGCTGGGCGAAAAATCTCTCGGAGGCCGCGGCTGCCTGTCCGATCAGCATCACCAGGCCATCGATGGTTCGCATCCCCCGATCTCTAGCCTCTTTGAGAAGTCGCGTTTCGAGCGGCGCATAGACCATGTCGAACACGATTGTATCCTCGGGATACCAATCGAGGTTCACGGGAACGTCTGGCAATCCCTTCATGCCCATGCTCGAACTGTTGATCAGAATATAACAGTAGTGCTGATCGTTCCCCCGGTTTTCCTTCACGGCGGGGAAATGCGGGTCATATTCGAAGCGTTTTTTCTGCAAGTCGTTCAATGTTCCTGCAGATCCATCCGCAGCCCCCGGAAACATGAACTCGTCAGCGAGCTTGCGAGCCTTTTCAATGGTACGATTATAGAAAGTCATATCGCCAAAGATGCGACAGGCGGCACCCGCAGCCCGCGCCGCACCACCAGAACCGATGATCTCAACTTCGGTAGCGACGTAGTTCTCGGGCAACGGCACCGCAGGAACCGAGAATAATGCCTCACGAATGCCATCAATGTCGGTATTGAAAGCCAAGAGCTTTCCATCACGCGGCGCAATGCAGTTCGCTGCTCCCACTTCCTCAACACTCGAATCCTGTTCATCGGCAAATTCGAGCACACTCTCCTTATGCGGGATCGTCACGTTGCATCCCCGCCAATCGGGATCCTTGCGGCGCACGGCGAAGTAATCCGCCAGCTCCTCAGGCCGCACGTGGCAGGCACGATACTCGGCATCAATGCCGAGTTTTCCAAGCCAGAAATTGTGGATCAGTGGAGACTTCGAATGGGCAATCGGGTCGCCGATCACTTCAGCATAGGGTTTCGTCATGACGTCATCTCGCCCAAATCGCGCAGTGCCGCGAGCACGGCAAGCAACGGCATGCCGAGCACGGTGAAATGGCTGCCCTCGATCCGTTCGAACAACTGGACGCCAAGCGCCTCGATGCGGAACACGCCAACGCAACCCGAAACTGCAGGCCATTCGGCATCGAGATAATCGCCAATAAAGCTGTCGGACAGCTTGCGTACCCGCAAGCGCGCCATTTCGGCGTGGCTCCAGACCAGCTCGCCAGTACGCGCCAGAGCCGCCGCCGAATGAAGCTCCATTTGCTTGCCGGAAAACAACCTCAAGTGAGCTTGCGCTTCGGCACGGCTACCCGGCTTATCGAACCGCCTGCCTTCAACCGAAACCAGCGAATCGCTGCCGAGTGCCAGATCGCCACTTACTTCGAGTGCAAGCGCCTTGGCCTTGGCCAGCGCCAGAACCACGTCCTGCGGCGCCGCGCCCGCCATTCCCGCTTCAATCGCCCGCTCGTCGATATGCGCCGGCTGCGCCCTGAACTCAACGCCAGCCTGGCGCAGCATGGCCTGCCGCGAAGCGCTCTGCGATGCAAGGACCAGCGTCATTCGGGCAAGGCGTCGTCTACCGCCCCGGCATTGGCGCGACGCTCATTAAACAGGTTGATCACCGCTGCCGCCGTTTCCTCGATCGACCGGCGCGTGACGTCAATAACCGGCCAACCGTTGTCGGCGAACATGCGCCGGGCATATTTCACTTCCGCAGCCACTCGGTCGCTGTCAACATAGTCGGTATCGGGTGACTGGCTCAGCGAGATCAGGCGATTTCGACGTACCTGCACCAGTCGGTCAGGCGCGGTGGTCAGGCCGACCACCAGCGGGCGGCGCAGGCCGTATAGTGCGGGCGGCGGAGGGCTTTCGACCACGATCGGAATGTTCGCGACCTTGTAGCCGCGATTGGCGAGATAAATACTCGTCGGCGTCTTGGACGAGCGCGACACGCCCGCAAGCACGATGTCGGCCTCTTCCCAGTCCTCCCAGGCCACTCCATCATCGTGGGCAATGGTGAACTGGATGGCATAGACACGCGCGAAATAGGCATCATCGAGCTTGTGCTGGCGACCGGGACGCCCTTTCGCTTCCTGGCCGAGCAGGTTCTCGAGCGCGTCGGTTACGACATCGAGCACGGGTACGGCGGGCATGCCACGCGCGGTACATTGATCCTCGAGCGCAGAGCGGGTCTTTTCGTTGACCAGCGTATAGAGCACGAGACCGGGCTTGGAGGTGATTTCTCCGAGGATCCGGTCAAGATGCTGCTGTGAACGCACCATCGGCCAGAAGTGCCGATCGACCTCGGTATCGTCGAACTGCGCCAGCGCCGCCTTGGCGATCATTTCGAGCGTTTCGCCAGTCGAATCTGACAGCAGGTGCAGGTTGATTCGCGTCATCTTAGCCCGTAGTCGCTCCGAAGCCGGATGCGGCCGCGGCTTGTGGAAAGCAGCCCCCATAAACCATGGGATAAATCGACTGACAACTGTAGCGACGATTCACATCCCCGTTTCCGGCCTGCCAGAGCCGGGTTGGCCCACATGTCTAAAGTTCTGCCCACAGGCTGGGAACAGCGGGGACAATGTTCGCTTGACGCGGATAGATGGCGAGTCGGATAGCCAAGCCGCCTGTTCAACTTGGTAGAAATCGGGCAAGGATTGCCAATCCCCGATTTCCACAAGACCAACAGACTCCTACAATCCCTATATAAATCTATTATATTATAGTTAGGACGCTCGAAAATGCCCGGTCTCCTGCTCCGCACGCTGCGTGGCGAGAACCTTCCAGCACGCCCGATATGGCTGATGCGCCAGGCGGGACGGTATCTGCCCGAGTACCGCGTCCTGCGTGAGCAGAAGGGCGGATTTCTCGCGCTGGTGTATGATACCGATGCAGCCGCCGAAATCACGCTCCAGCCGATCCGGCGTTTCGGTTTCGATGGCGCTATTCTGTTTTCCGACATTCTGATCGTGCCGCATGCGATGGGGCAGGATCTCCAGTTCCTGGCTGGCGAAGGGCCGCATCTCTCGCCTGCTTTGATCGATGAGCGGCTCGATGCCCTCCATTCCGTGCCTGAGCGTCTCACGCCGATTTACGAGACCGTCGCCAAGGTCAGGGCAACGTTGGGCAGCGAGCGTACCTTGCTTGGATTTGCTGGCAGTCCCTGGACCGTGGCGACCTACATGGTGGCTGGCGAGGGTAGCCGTGATCAGCACCACACCCGCGCCATGGCCTATCGCGACCCGGCAGGTTTCCAGGCGATTATCGATGCGATTACCCAAACTACGATAGGCTATCTTGCCGGACAGATCGTGGCGGGTGCCGAAGCGGTACAGCTGTTCGACAGCTGGGCGGGCAGCCTCGCCCCGGCTGAATTCGAGCGCTGGGTGATCGCTCCCAACGCCGCGATTGTTTCTGCGCTCAAGGCTCGCTTTCCCGATGTGCCGGTGATCGGCTTTCCCAAGGGCGCGGGTGAAAAGCTGCCCGCCTATGCGCGAGAAACCGGGATCGATGCGGTAGGGCTCGACGAGACCATCGATCCGCTGTGGACGGCCAGGACGCTGCCGGCAGGAATGCCGGTTCAGGGCAACCTCGATCCGCTTGCCCTGCTTGCAGGAGGCGATGAACTTGAGGTGAGGGCGCGCGCGGTCCTCGAAGCCTTTGCCGACCGACCCCACGTCTTCAACCTGGGCCACGGCATCGACAAGGAAACACCCATTGCCCACGTCGAGCGGCTGATCACGTTGGCCCGTTCATGGCGGGGATGACGCCGGGAAGGTAAATCGGCTAGAGCAGCAGACATGAACGAGATTCTCACCCTGACCTTTTATTGGCTCAAGGCCGGGCACGTCATTTTCGTGATCTTCTGGATGGCTGGCCTGTTCATGCTGCCGCGCTATTACATTTACCACCAGGAAGCCGAACCGGACTCGGCCGAGGCAAACCGCTGGATTGATCGCGAAGCGAAGCTACGCAAGATCATTCTCACGCCTTCGCTGGTGGTCGTTTGGGCGCTGGGGCTATTGCTGGCGTTCTCGACCGGCGCGTTTTTGCAAGGCTGGTTCATCGCCAAGTTCCTTTTGGTCGTCCTGCTGACCGGCTATCACGGCTACATGGCGGGATACGGACGTAAGCTGGCGCGCGGCGAGCAGCCGATGAGCGGGAAGCGTCTGCGTCTTCTCAACGAGGTGCCTGGACTCGCTGTGGCACTGATTGTCGTGTTGGTGATTGTAAAACCGTTCTGAGCTGGGATATCCGTTTATGACCTTGTTGGCATTGATGGCTGCGTCGCTCGCGATTGCCCCGGTCGCTGCTACCGACAAGGCGGACCTGCGCTGCATTGCCATATTTTCGATGATGGCGAGTGAAATGCCCGAAGAGAAGGCGGGTATGACGGGGGCCATCATGTCCTATATCGGCCGTATCGAAGGCCGAGGCGCTGGTCTTGGTTTTCAAGCCGAGCTTAATCGTGTGATCGATGAGCTCGTTGCGTCGAGCGAGATGATAACGACCGAAGCGAAGCGCTGTGGCAACGAGATGGCGGTCAAGGGAGAGGAAGTCGAGCGTATCGGCAGCGCGATCTCGGTCGATTCGCCGCAACCTTCTGGCAAGTAGCAACACCCTTCCACCGCTGCCGGCTTGTGCCGCGTTGACGATTGCGTGACCGTGACCTATCTGACCCAGACCGGCCCATGGGGAAGTGCTTCATCAGCGCATCCCGGTCTGCTTTCTCCAAGCCCCTCGGCTTGCCGGTCTTTATCCAATTTCCAATTTCGGAATACACACCCAATGCATCTTAAAGAACTCAAGGAAAAGACCCCGGCCGAGCTGGTTGAAATGGCTGAAGAGCTGGGGGTCGAGGGCGCGTCGACGATGCGCCGACAAGACATCATGTTCGGCATCCTCAAGGAAGTCGCCGAGGATGGCGAGGAAATCATGGGGCTCGGCACGATCGAAGTGCTGACCGATGGCTTCGGCTTCCTGCGCAGCCCGGAAGCGAACTATCTTGCCGGGCCCGACGACATCTACGTCTCGCCCAACCAGGTCCGCCAATGGGGCCTGCGCACGGGCGATACCGTGGAAGGCGAGATCCGCGCGCCGCGCGACGGTGAGCGTTATTTTGCGATCACGAAGCTCACCACGGTCAACTTCGACGATCCCGACGTGGTCCGCCACCGGGTCAATTTCGATAATCTGACACCGCTTTACCCTGACGAGCGGCTGCGGCTGGATACGCTCGACCCGACCGTCAAGGACAAGTCGGCCCGGGTTATCGATCTCATCAGCCCGCAGGGCAAGGGCCAGCGCGCGCTGATCGTCGCGCCGCCGCGCACCGGCAAGACCGTGCTGCTCCAGAACATGGCCAAGGCCATCACCGACAACCATCCCGAGGTGTTCCTGATCGTCCTGCTGGTCGACGAGCGGCCTGAAGAAGTCACCGACATGCAGCGTTCGGTCAAGGGCGAGGTGATCTCCTCGACGTTCGACGAGCCAGCCACCCGGCACGTGCAAGTAGCTGAAATGGTTATAGAAAAAGCAAAACGTCTGGTTGAGCACAAGCGCGATGTGGTGATCCTGCTTGATTCGATCACACGTCTTGGCCGTGCCTACAACACGGTCGTTCCCAGCTCGGGCAAGGTGCTCACCGGTGGCGTCGATGCCAATGCCTTGCAGCGGCCCAAGCGTTTCTTCGGCGCGGCGCGCAACATCGAGGAAGGCGGCTCGCTGTCGATCATTGCCACCGCGCTGATCGACACCGGCAGCCGCATGGACGAGGTGATCTTCGAGGAATTCAAGGGCACCGGCAACTCCGAGATCGTGCTCGACCGGAAGGTTGCCGACAAGCGCATCTTCCCCGCACTCGATGTCGGCAAGTCCGGTACCCGCAAGGAAGAGCTGCTGGTCGAGAAGGACCAGCTATCCAAGATGTGGGTGCTGCGCCGTATCCTCATGCAGATGGGTACGATTGACGCGATGGAATTCCTTCTCGACAAGATGAAGGAATCGAAGACAAACGAAGACTTCTTCGCAACGATGAACCAGTAAGAGGCGCAAGCTTTGTCCGACATCCTCGCCGTTCTCGCCGCCGCAGCTCCGTCGCTGGGGGGCCCCGCGGAAATCTGGGCGTCAATCGTCCACGATTTTTCCAGCATAGGCACTCCTGCGGCGATGGCCGCCTTCCTGCAGGTGCTGATGATTGACATCGTGCTGGCGGGTGACAATGCCATCGTCGTTGGTGCATTGGCGGCCGGATTGCCCGCCGAACAGCGCCGCAAGGTCATCTTCCTCGGCGTGATCGCCGCGCTGGTGCTGCGCATCGCCTTTGCTCTGGTCGTGACGCAACTAATGCAGATCGCCGGCCTGATCTTTGTCGGCGGACTGCTTCTGATCTGGGTCGCCTGGCGAATGTGGCGCGATTTGCGCCATGCAGGCGAATCTCCCGGCTCGGACGAGATCGTCGGCGACGAGCATTCGGGTCTCAGGCCTGCCAAGAGCTTCGCGGGCGCTGCCTGGGCAGTCGCGATCGCGGACGTCAGCATGAGCCTCGACAACGTGCTTGCCGTCGCAGGTGCAGCGCGGGAACATCCCGGTATCCTCATCGTTGGCCTGGTCGTTGCGGTCGCGCTGATGGGCATCGCGGCGAATTTCATCGCCCGGTACATCGAGCGTTATCGCTGGATTGCCTACGTCGGTCTGGCTGTGATCATATACGTTGCCGGAAAGATGATCCATGACGGCTGGGTCGATCCCGCGGTCGGGTTGGGCACACTGTTCGGCTGAATTGTGATCCGAAGTCCGCTTGCAGCGAATTCTTGGATCAGACTTCAGGGTACCAGCACCGTTGCTCCCACGGTCTGGCGGGCCTCGAGCGCGCGGTGTGCCTGAGCGGCATCGGCCAAGGCAAAGTGCTGCCGGATGTTGGCATCGATCACACCGCGGCGCAGCCTGTCGAAGGTGCGCTCGGCGGTTGAGCTGAGCATTCCGGGCGTGGCAATGAAATCGGCGAGCGTTGGGCGGGTCACTCGCAGCGATCCTGCCGCCATGAGGTCGAGCAGAGATACCGGCGGCACCGCGCCTGAGGCATTGCCGAAGCTCACCATCATTCCGCGCCGCGCCAGGCAGACGAGTGAGGCGCTCCAGCTATCCTTGCCGACCCCGTCGAAAACTACGCTGACGCCTTCTCCAGCGGTCAATTCGCGGACCTTGCCGGCGAGTTCGTCAAAGCTGCAATCAAGTACCGTTTCGGCTTCGACCAGCCGTGCCTTTTCGGGTGAACCGACATGCGCGATCACCCGCACGCCCTTGTCGCGCAACCAGGAGGTCAAAAGCGATCCCGTGCCGCCGGCAGCGGAATGGACCAGCGCCCATTGTCCGGGCTCGAGCGGTTCGATGTCCGCGGCGAGGTAGCAGGCGGTGAAGCCCTTCACCATGGTTGCCGCTGCGGTCCTGGCGTCGATATAGTCGGGCAGCTTCACAACCTGTGCGGCACTGCAAAGCCGGTGGGTGGCATAGCCGCCCGCGCCGGTGAGGGCGCCGACCCGGTCGCCGGGCGACACGGTATCCACGCCTTGCCCGACTGCGATTACCGTGCCCGCGCTCTCTGATCCGAGCGCGATGGGCAGGGGAGCCTTGTAGAGACCCTTGCGAAAATAGGTGTCGATGAAGTTGAGACCCACTGCCTCAGTTTCGAACAGCACTTCGCCGGGGCCGGGTTCTGGCACGATGAAGTCCTCGCGCTCGATCACTTCGGGGCCGCCAAGTTCGCGCACCACCATGCGCCAGCCGCTGATTTCTGTCCCACTCACAGCCGGGTCGCTTTGCGGAAGGTGTCGCTTCGAGCTTGCATCCAAGCCCGCGTATATTGCGTGGAATCCGGATCGGCAAGCAGCTCTCCGGGTTGCAGGAAGTCATACAGTTCGTTCATCGGCCCCGCCTTGTTCGAATCGGTGCGCACCCAGAAATCGCGAAACGAAATGTCCCAGGGGCGGGTGAGGCCCATGGCAACCACGATCTCGCGCAGCGAATGCAGCGTATTGGCTTGAAAACGCGCGACACGCTCGGCCTTGCCATCGACCACCAAGCCTTCCTGACGCCATTGAACCTGCGTGGCGACACCGGTTGGACAATCGCCGGTGTAGCATTTCATCGACTGCACGCAGCCAAGCGAGAACATGAAGGCCCGCGCGGCGTTGCACCAGTCCGCGCCGAGCGTGAAGGCCCGCGCCATGCCCGCACCCGAGTGGATCTTGCCGGCAACACCTAATCTTAATGCGTTCCCTGAGATTGGTGCCGACCAGCGCATTGCGCAGCAGGATGGCGCCTTCGCGCATCGGCATGCCGACATTGTCGGTCAATTCCTGCGGCGCGGCACCGGTGCCGCCCTCAGCGCCATCGACGACGATGAAATCGGGCGTGATCCCCGTATCCAGCATGGCCTTTACCAGCGCCATGATCTCGTGTGGCAGGCCGACGCACAGCTTGAAGCCCACCGGCTTGCCGCCGGATTGCTCGCGCAGCAGCGCCAGCCATTCCAGGAAGCCGGTTGGCGTCGAGAAAGCGGAATGCGCGGCAGGCGAATTGCAGTCCTGCCACGGCTCTATCCCGCGCGCCTCTGCCACCTCTTGCGTGACCTTGGGGCCAGGCAGCATGCCGCCATGGCCCGGCTTGGCTCCTTGGCTCAGCTTGACCTCGATCATCTTTACCTGTTCGGATGCGGCGGTCTTGGCGAACCGACCGGCATCGAAAGAACCATCCGGCGCTCGGCAGTCGAAATAGCCCGATCCGATTTCCCAGATCAGATCTCCGCCATGCTTCCTGTGATAGCGGCTGATGCCGCCTTCACCGGTATCGTGTGCAAATCCGCCGAGCTTCGCGCCCTTGTTGAGTGTCTCGATCGCGCGCTGACAGTGAACCGAAGCTCATCGCCGAAATGTTGAGCAGCGAGCTCTCGTATGGCTGCTTGCAATTTGGCCCGCCGATCGGCACGCGCCAGGTTTGCGGTGCGTCCTCTACGGGGATGATTGAATGGCTGAGCCATTCGTATTCGGGGGAATAGACATCGAGCTAGGTACCCATCGGGTGCGTGTCGATATCGCCCTTCGCGCGGGCATAGACGAGGCCGCGCTCGTCGATGCTGAACGGCCGACCCTCGCTGTCGCTTTCGACGATATAGGCGCGCAGGAACGGGCGCATATCCTCGAACAGCCACCGGATCCGGGCGATCAGCGGGTAATTGCGGCGTAGTGCATGGCGTTTCTGCACCAGATCGTAGACCGCGACCGCCGCAAGGGGAAACACGGCCACCAAGCCCCAGATCATCGGCCGATACAGTGCGCATACGAGCGCGGCCGCGACCAGCAGGCTCGGCAGCAGATATCGTGGAATGTTGAGCATTACCTGGCCTCAGCCGAGGTTCGCTGCGAAGAAGTCACGCGTGCGCTGATCGGCCAATTGCGCGCCCTGTTCGTTGCGGCGCGATCCTGAATCTGCGGCGAAGCCGTGGTCGAGTCCCTCGTAATCGTGGAGCGTGACCTTGGGATGATCGTCGAGCCCTTCGTGGATTGCCTGTTGCGCTTCTGGACTGACAAAGTGGTCCGCAGTCGGGATGTGCAGCATCAGCGGATTGGCGATGGCGTGCTTCTCGCCCAGAATTTGGTCGATCATGACGCCATAATAGCCAACGGAAGCATCGATGTCGGTGCGTGCCGCAACTTCGTAGGCGACCTTGCCGCCCATGCAGAAGCCGGCGAAGCCGACTTTTCTACATGCTGTTCGCGCCGGATCCAGTGAATCACCGCCTCGACGTCATGAAGGCCCTTGAAGAAATCGTGACCCTGCATATAGCCGAAGGCGCTTTGCAGCTGCTCAGGCACATCGGGATCGAGCTCGATTCCCGGTTCCTGCCTCCAGAACACGTCGGGCGCGACCGCAAGGTATCCAATGCTCGACCAGTCGTCCGCCTTCTTGCAGATGCCAGGATTCACCCCGAAGATCTCCTGGTAGACGATGATCGCGGCGCGCGGCGTGCCGGCGGGGCGGGAAACATAGGCTGGGATAGTGGCCTGGCCGTCCAGGCTGGGTATCGCGGTGTTTGTGGACATGGCTCTCTCCGGTCTCGCAGTTATATATCCTAGCTTAGTTGCTGGTTTGCCCGCCTGCAATCTTAGTAAGATCACCGATGTGGGCCGGGGTGTCTGCGATAGACTTTGCGGCAGGCATGTGTCAGCTTCGTTGCCTTGTTACCCAAGTGGAGAATGGCGTGAACATCAACGTTTCGGTCGATTGTACGCCTGAGGAGGCCTGCCGGTTTCTGGGGCTGCCCGACGTCACCAAGGCGGACGAAGTCTATGTCGAAGCCCTGACCAAGGCGATGAAGGGTGTCGGCAGCATTGAGCAGCTTCAGGAAATGACGAAGTCGATCGCGCCGATGGGCCAATTCGGGCTGAAGCTATTCCAGCAGATGATGGAAAGCGGCGCGGCGATGAGCGGCATGGGCGGCGGCTCGAAAAAGGACTGACGCCTGCTGGACTTGCGGCCTGATCCAGTGGCAGGTTGCTGCCATGCCTGATACGATCTTTGCCTTATCGAGTGGCGCCCCGCCAGCGGCCATTGCGGTGTTGCGGATCAGTGGGCCTTGCGCAGGCCATGTTCTCGACGTCATCGCGGCAGGCCGTCCCGCGCCTCGTTGCGCTAGCCTCAGGACCTTGCGTGAGCCGACCGGCGAAGTTCTCGATCGCGCTCTGGTGCTCTGGTTTCCGGGTCCGGCGAGCAGCACGGGCGAGGATCTCGCAGAATTGCACCTTCATGGCGGGCGCGCTGTCGTGACGGCGGTGGAACGGGCGCTTGCGGCAATGGAAAAGTTGCGCCGCGCAACTCCTGGCGAGTTTACCCGTCGCGCTTTTGCGAATGGGCGGATCGATCTGGCCGAGGCTGAAGGGCTGGCCGATCTGCTCGCTGCGGAAACCGAACTGCAACGGCGAAGCGCGTTGGTTCTTGCGGGCGGGGCGCTGTCACGGCAGGTCGAGGATTGGCGCACGACGTTGCTGTCACTTTCAGCCGAGGTGGAATCTGCGCTCGATTTCTCGGACGAGGATGATGTGTCGCCGTTATCGCCGGCCTTTGGAGAGGGTTTGTCGCTTCTGGGGACGGAAATCCGAGTTTGGCTCGACAGGCCACGCAGCAAGGCTCTTCGTGAGGGGTTCAGGATTGTGCTAGCCGGCCCGCCCAACGCTGGAAAAAGTAGTCTTTTCAATGCATTGGTGAGCAGCAATGCAGCCATCGTTTCTGCCATCGCGGGAACTACTCGCGATGTATTGATTCGCAGCGTGGCGATCGATGGCGTGCCGTTCCAGTTTCTCGACACTGCCGGCGTCCATGAACAGGCCGAAGATCCGATCGAACGCATCGGGATAGCCCGCGCACGTGACGCTGCTGGTAACGCGGATCTTGTCTTGTGGCTCGGACCGGAGGGTGAGGGTCCGTTTGGGGTTTGGGAACTGGAGACACGCAGTGACCTGGAAGCTCGCGAGCGCAAGGCGGATCCGCGCCATGTTGTATCGGCGATGACTGGCGAGGGTCTGCGAGGCTTGTTCGCCGATCTGGCGAACTCGGCACGCCAGGCTATGCCCAAGCCTGGTGAAGCGGCGCTCAACGCGCGGCAGGCTGCTCTGCTTGAGGCCGCGGCAGGCGCGCTTTCGGATGCTGGGATCCAGAGCGATCCGTTACTCGTGGCCGAAGACCTGCGCAGCGCTAGGGTCGCTTGCGATGCTCTGCTCGGCCGCACTACGACCGAAGACATGCTCGACGCGCTGTTCGGACGCTTTTGCGTCGGTAAGTGACGTTCCACTTGGAACATTGCGGCTAATTCGGGTAGGCGCGTCGGCCATGCAGAGCTTCGACATCATTGTCATCGGCGGTGGCCATGCGGGCTGCGAGGCGGCAGGCGTTGCTGCGCGGATGGGTGCGCGCGTCGCACTGGTGAGCTTCGACCTTGATGCGATCGGCGCGATGAGCTGCAACCCGGCGATCGGCGGGCTCGGCAAGGGCCATCTGGTGCGCGAGGTCGATGCATTCGACGGCCTGATCGCGCGCGCCGCCGATGCTGCTGCAATCCATTACCGCATGCTCAATCGCTCGAAGGGCAGCGCGGTCTGGGGGCCGCGGGTTCAGGCCGACCGCACATTGTTCAAAGCGGCGATCCAGCAATTGCTCAAGCAGCAGGGCGACCTGACGCTGATTGCCGGGGAGGTGAGCGCTTTGCGCGAATCTGGCGGCAGGATCACCGGTGTAGAATTGGCGGACGGCGCTGGTTTCGAAGCCAAGGCGGTAGTGCTTTGCACTGGCACTTTCCTTGGCGGTACGCTCTTTCGTGGCGAGGATCGGTTCGAGGGCGGGCGGATCGGTGAGGCGTCTGCACAACGGCTCGCTGCCCAGTTGCGCGAGGCCGACCTGCCGATGGCCCGGCTCAAGACCGGGACACCACCCCGGCTCGATGGTCGCACGATCGATTGGGCGCGTCTGGAAGAGCAGCCTTCGGACAGTGAGGCATGGACGATGTCGGCGCTGTCAAAGGGGCGGACTAATCCGCAGCTCTTCTGCGCGATCACGCGCACCAATCCACGCAGCCACGAGATCATTCGCGAGAACCTCCATCGCTCGCCACTTTTTAGCGGGGCGATAGGCGCGACCGGGCCGCGCTATTGCCCTTCCATCGAGGACAAGATCCATCGCTTTGCCGACCGCGAGGGGCACCAAGTGTTCCTCGAACCCGAAGGACTTTCCAGCCATCTCGTCTATCCCAACGGGATCAGTACTTCGCTGCCGGCCGAGGTGCAGCAGGAGATGCTGCGCACCATGCATGGGCTTGAGAACGTGACCATGGACGTGCCTGGTTATGCGGTGGAATATTACCATGTCGATCCGCGCGCGCTTCGCCCCAGCCTCGAAATGCGCCAGATATCCGGTCTCTATTGCGCGGGGCAGATCAACGGCACTACAGGTTACGAAGAGGCGGCTGCGCAAGGGCTTGTCGCCGGGATGCACGCGGCGGCCGTAGTGCTGGGGCGTGAGCCGGCTGCGATCGATCGGGCAAACTCCTATCTGGCGGTGATGGTGGATGACCTGACCTTGCATGGCGTTACCGAGCCATATCGCATGCTGACCGCGCGTGCCGAGTATCGGCTACGGTTGCGCGCCAACAACGCCGCGACTCGCCTGTCTGGCCTTGCAGAAAGGGCGGGGTGTCTTGGAGACGAGCGGCGGGACTGGCTGCAGCGACGCGAGGGCCAGCGCGCTGGTCTTGATCACGCATTCGACCGGGAGGTTGGGGCAAGCCAATTGCGTGAGCTTGGTATCAATGTGCGCGCGGATGGCGGCAAGTTGACACTGCGCGAGTGGATGCGCTTCGATGGCGTGAGCGCCGATGTCGCGCTGCATTGGATCGAAGGGGGCGAGAGCTCGAACGCGGATCTGCTAGCCGAAATGGCGGAGGACGCGGCCTATGCGCCCTACCTTGCTCGGCAAGAGGCCGAACTGCGAGATATGCGAGCGAGCGATGGCCTGGCGCTCGGCGATCATTTCCCTTACGATCGGATCGCTGGTCTGTCGCGCGAGATGGTGGAGCGGTTATCTGCGGCGCGCCCTGCAACTTTGGCTGCCGCCGGCCGCGTGCCGGGTATTACGCCTGCTGCGCTCGCCACGCTGCTGGTCCACGCACGGCGGCTGGCTGCATGATAACCGATGAAGCGCAGGCGCGGGCCTGGCTGGAATTGCTCCCGCAATGCGATGCTCTGGCTCTGGAGCGTCTAGAGAAATTGATCGACTTGTTGCGCGAGGAGAACCAGCGCCAGAACCTCGTTTCGCGAACAACGTTGGATGCGGTTTGGTGTCGCCATCTAGTGGATAGCGCCCAACTCCTCGGCCATGTTCCACGTGAAACATCTGGTGCTTGGCTCGATCTGGGTACGGGCGCTGGGTTTCCCGGTCTCGTTATTGCAATTCTTTGCCCTGAAATGAGCGTGCAGATGGTCGAATCGCGCAGCCGTCGGGCGGAATGGCTGGAACGCGCCTGCATTAAGCTGGGACTCGAGCAAGCCGTGGTGATCGGCAAACGCGTCGAGACCCTGCACGAATCCAAATTCGACGTTATTTCGGCACGAGCCTTCGCACCCCTCGCCAAGCTACTGGACTTATCCGCCCGATTCTCCACAACTACGACAGTGTGGCTGTTGCCCAAGGGCGCGTCGGCACAGCATGAACTCGATAATCTTGGCGGATGGATTCACAAGTTTCACGTGAAACCATCGCTTACCGACCCAAATGCAGGGATAATTGTCGGGACCGTGACCGGCAGGAAGGCCAGAAAATCGTGATTCGCATTGCCGTAGCCAACCAGAAGGGCGGAGTGGGCAAGACGACCACGGCCATCAATATGGCGACCGCGCTGGCCGCGATGGGTTGGCGGACGCTGCTGGTCGATCTCGACCCGCAGGGCAATGCGTCGACCGGACTCGGCATCGCCACGACAGATCGCAACCATTCCACCTACGATATGCTGATCGATGAGATGTCAGTCGCGCAATGCGTGCAGCTGACAGCGATCCCGGGGCTCGATATCGTTCCCGCAACAGTCGATCTTTCGGGCGCCGAAGTCGAACTGGTGACAATGGAGCAGCGCGCCTATCGCCTATCCAAGGTCCTGACGCCTGACTCGCCTTACGAGGTCTGCCTCATCGATTGTCCGCCGTCGCTGGGCCTCTTGACGCTCAACGCATTGGCTGCCGCGGATATGCTTCTCGTTCCTCTGCAGTGCGAATTCTTCGCTCTCGAGGGTCTGAGCCAGCTGCTCCAGACAGTCGAACGGGTGCAGCAGGGATTCAATTCCCGGCTCGAAATTGTCGGCGTGGTGCTGACGATGTTCGACCGGAGGAATCGCCTGACCGGTCAGGTCGCGGAGGACGTGCGTTCGTGCCTGGGCTCGCTCGTGTTCGATTCTGTAATCCCGCGCAATGTCCGCCTGTCCGAAGCGCCGAGCCATGGCCTGCCGGCGCTGATCTATGATCATAACTGCGCCGGGAGCCGTTCTTATATTGCGCTCGCGCGCGAGTTGATCGGGCGCTTGCCGGAAAGGCGAAAGGCGGCATGAGCGAGGAAGGACACGAGGCAACCCCGGCCAAAGCGCGGCCAAGGGGTCTGGGCCGGGGCTTGGGCGCGCTGATGGGCGAAGCGCGGCGCGAGGAGCCGCTCGTAGTCGGCCAGAGCGGCGCGCATGGCAGCCTGAGCCCCACTTCCGGCCTTGCCATGCTGGCCATTGCCTCGATTGAGGCGCATCCGGACCAGCCGCGTCGCCATTTCGACGAGGCCGCGCTTGCCGAACTTGCCGCCTCAATCGAGCAGCGCGGCGTCATTCAACCGGTTATCGTGCGGCCACTGGCACCGGGCCGCTATCAAATCGTTGCCGGCGAGCGTCGTTGGCGCGCGGCGCAAAAGGCGCGGATTCACGAGATTCCGGCAATCGTGCGCGATTTGCCCGAGCGCGAGGTCATGGCGATCGCGCTGATCGAGAATCTTCAGCGCGAAGATCTCAACCCCATCGAGGAGGCGCGCGCCTATCATCGCCTTGCCGACAGCGAAAGCCTGACCCAGGCCGAGATCGCGAAACTGGTCGACAAGAGCCGCAGCCATGTCGCCAATCTGATGCGGTTGCTGGCATTGCCTGACGACGTCGTGGCGATGGTCGAACGCGGCGAGCTTTCGATGGGCCATGCCCGCGCACTGATCGGCTGCGACAAGGCAGGCGAGCTTGCCGCCATGGCGATCGCGCGGCAACTTTCGGTGCGGGAGATCGAAAAGCTGGTGCGGCAAGGTTCTGCGCCGGAGAAAGGCCGGGAAAGATCAGCCAGGCAGAGCGATCCCGCCAAGGACGCAGACATTGCCGCGGTCCAGCGGCATTTGGAGGAATTCCTGGGCCTGCCGGTCAAGATCAGCACCGATGCCGATCCGCGTTCGGGCGCAGTTACGGTGCGCTATGCGACTCTCGACCAGCTTGACCTGATATGCCAACGCCTTACCGGCGGGGCAATCTAACCGCCCTATTTATGGACTGAATTCAATTACTTAAGGAGGGTTCGCTTGCCGGGCGCGATCTTGACGCGCTTCGTGGGCGGCGGTGCCGCGCGAACCGGCTCGTCGATATATTCTTCTTCGTACTCAACGGTTTCGGTGCAGGCGCACGAATCGCTCGACCTGCGCGGGCGTTTGATCATTGTCGCGCCGCGCTGCCCACCATAGGCCGCCTGATGGGTCTGGTAGTAGGCGTAGTAGTCATCGTAGTAACTCTCGCAGCTTTCCCACGCGCGGTCATGGTCGCGCAGGCGATCTTCCCGGCGCGCATGATCATAGCCCGCAGTCAATCGCTCGCTGCATTCCTCAACCCAGCGCTCGCGTGTGGCATGATCCGGCGCGTAGGCCTCCGAATGGCGCATTTGCGGTCCGTCATTCGCAAGGGCGGGACAGGCCGCGGCGGCGAGGGCGAGCGCCAATGCGGCGGCGGCATGATGCAGCAGGCGGCGCATGGCCATAATTCAATCCTCTTTGCAGATTCCGGCGCTATTCACCGGCCTTATGACGTCATCCACTACTACATCTGAGGCGTGGCGCGATAATGCCAAGCGCTGCAGTGCAAATGTCCCAATTCGAAGCAATCGCAAGATGGGCTAGATCGAGGCTGCAATGGCGTGGGCCAAAGCTTCTATTGCTGCCGCATCGGCCGGGCCGAACCGGCCTTGCCGTGGACTGTCGAGATCGATCACCGCGATCACCACGCCTTGCCGCTTGACCGGCACGACCAGTTCGGAGCGGCTCGCCGCATCGCAAGCGATATGTCCCGGGAAGGCATGAACATCGGCAACGCACTGAGTTTCACCGCTGAGGGCCGCTGTCCCGCAAACGCCGGAGCCGAGCGCGATGCGCAGGCACGCAGGCTTGCCGATGAATGGTCCGAGCACCAGTTCGCCATCAACCATACGGTAGAACCCGGCCCAGTTCAGCTCAGGCACGAACTGCCAGATCAGCGCGGCCACATTGGCCATGTTGGCAACGCCGTCGCTCTCCCCGGCAACGAGCGCGCTCGCGGCCTCGACGAGGTCATCGTACAGATCCGGCCCCGATGTGCCCGGCTGCGGTGCAAAATCGAACATCACCACACCCTGATACACGGATTTGGTTGCCGCAAGCGCCATGCAGACCTATTTCGCGCAAACCATGTCTATCCTTCGCAAGTTCCTCATATTCCTGAGCCTGGCAGTGCTGGCTATCGTGGCCTTTATTGCCTGGTCGATGCTGGGCGAAGGGTCGGATCGCCCAATCGCTGACTCGATGGGGCCCGCGCCGGTGCTCGCCGAACCAGACGAGCAAGGGTTGCCGAGCGTCAGCCTGCCCAAGCCGTCCGGCTGGGCAGAAGGCCATAAACCTTCTGCCGCCAATGGGTTGGTCGTAACCCGCTTTGCCGAAAGGCTCGACCATCCGCGCACCATGCTCACCCTGCCCAATGGCGACGTGCTGGTTACCGAGACCAATTCGCCGCCGCGTGCGAGCGGTTTCGAAAACTGGGTGATGAAGCAGCTGATGGGCCGGGTCGGAGCAGGCGGAGCATCGCCTAACCGGATCGTGCTACTGCGCGATGCCGATGCGAACGGAACGGCGGAGCAACGCTTCGTGCTGCGAGAGGCGGATATGGCCTCACCCTCGGGCATGGCGTTCGGCGCGGGCAAACTCTTCGTGGCCAATCACAATGCCGTGCTGGCGTTCGATTTCGAGCCGGGCGCGACCCGGCTGGGGGGCAAGCCCGAAAAGCTGATGGCCCTGCCACCGGGCGGCAATCACTGGATGCGCAATCTCGCCCTGAGCAAGGACGGCAAAGACCTGTTCGTCGCGGTAGGTTCTGCCTCGAACATCGCCGAATACGGCAACGAGAAGGAACAGGGGCGCGCCGCCATCTGGGAAATCGATCTCGCCAGCGGTGACAAGCGACAGTTCGCCGCAGGCTTGCGCAATCCCAACGGCATGGCCTGGAACCCGTCCACCGGCGAACTTTGGGCCACGGTGCAGGAACGCGACATGCTCGGTCCCGACCTGGTGCCGGATTACCTGACCAACGTGCCGGTCGGTGCGCATTACGGCTGGCCGTGGCTGTACTGGAAGGATGTCTACGACGACAGGGTCGACAACCCGATGCCGGAATATCTCGCTGAATATGTGCGCAAGCCCGAATATGCTCTCGGCGCGCACGTTTCGGCGCTTGGCTTGCTGTTTTCGACAGGCGGCAACCGCATGGGTGAGCGTTTTGCCAATGGCGCCATCGTGGCGCGCCACGGATCGTGGAACCGCAGGCCACCATCGGGCTATGACGTCATTTTTATCCCATTCGACGAACGCGGCAATCCCAAGGGCAAGGCGCTGACAGTGCTTGCTGGTTTCCTTGCCGCCGATCGCGGCACAACCCACGGGCGGCCTACCTGGCTCGCCTGGGATGCTACGGGCGCGCTTCTTGTCAGCGATGATACCGCCGGGATAATCTGGCGGGTCGAAGCGCCCGGTGCCGCGCTCTCGCGCGGGCCGAGGGAAGTGAACGAAAAGAGCCTGCCGCCTCAGCGCGAGCTCGATGCTTCGCTGGACCGCCAATTCAAAATGAAGATCAAGCGCGACGAGGTGATCGAGGAATAGAAACGGCGGAAAGCCAGCTAGAGCGCCCTGCCAACCCGGCCAGCCAATTCGGCCACATATTGCCAAGCCACTCGGCCCGAGCGTCCGCCGCGCCGCCGAGACCATTCGAGCGCGTCGCCGCGATCCCAGCCAAGGCCGTGCGCATCGGCATAGGCTCCGATGATTTCGAGATAATCGTCCTGCGAGCAATTGTGGAAGCCGACCGACATGCCAAACCGGTCGGCCAGCGCCAGCTTGTCGTCAACTGCATCGCGCGGGTTTACCGGATCGTCCTGCTCAGATTGGTGGCGGGCGACGATCGCGCGACGGTTCGAGGTGACGGCAAGACGCACGTTGCCCGGGCGCGCCTCGACCCCGCCTTCGAGCCATGAGCGCAACTGGCGCGGTCCGTTACCGTCCTCGTCCTCAAAGCCGAGATCATCGACAAATACGAGAAAGCGGCGTTGCTGCCCGCCGAGCATGGAGAATAGACCGGTGATCCCGGAAAGTGCGTCCTGCGAAACCTGTACCAGCGCCAATGTGCAGGCATGCTGCTCCTGCGCCGCAGCCACGGCGGACCGCAACAGCGCCGACTTGCCCATTCCGCGCGCTCCCCACAGCAGCATGTCGTGTGCGGCATGGCCCTGTGCTAGTCGCAGAACGTTGGTGACGACGCGCTCTTGCTGCTCATCGATGCCCCGCAACAGGTCGAGGCGCGGCGCATCAAGGTGTTCGACAGCGCGCACCTGACCGGGTGCGAAGACGAACGCGGGCTCGGTTCGCCAGTCGATTTCAGGCGGAGTTGCCGGCGCCAGCCGTTCAAGCGCCATGGCAATGCGCGCAAGCGGATCGCTTTGTTCAGTCACGCGCCTGTCAGCGCGCCAGCGTCGAGATCATAGAGCAGGCTCGCCCCCATCATCGCCGAGCCCTTGAGACCCGATGCCTCGGGAACAATATGATCGTGGAAATAGCGCGCTACCAGCGGCTTCGTGGCGGCGATCGTGCCCGGAGCGCCATCGCGTTGCGCAGCGCGGGCTTGTCGCATCAATTGCCATCCGGCGACCGCGACCGCACACATGCGCTGAAAGGCGACGCTGGCGGCCAGCTTGTCGTCGAGCGAAGCTGTGGTTAGCATCCAGTCCGTGACATCGAGGCAATCGTCCGCCAGCCCGGCAAGTTTGGGATCGTCCCCTGATTCTGCCGCGATCTGCCCCAGCAGCGCCTTGACCACGCCGCCGTTCTCCATCCCGAGCTTGCGTCCGACGAGGTCGGCGGCCTGGACTCCGTTGGTACCCTCGTAGATCGGCGTAATCCTGACATCGCGATAGTGCTGGGCAACCCCTGTTTCCTCGATGAAGCCCATGCCGCCGTGAACCTGGACGGCGATGCTGGTGACCTCGACACCCACATCGGTGCACCATGACTTGACCAAGGGCACGAGCACTTCTCCCCGCGCCTGCGCTTCGGCCTGTCCGAGCGCCCCACGGTCAAGCTGGCCGCAGGCATAGTATACAAGCGCCCTTGCGCCCTCGACCAGCGCGCGGATTCGCAGGATCATGCGGCGCACGTCGGGATGCTCAATGATCGCCACCGGGGTCTTGTCGAGCGCTCCGGCACGAGCGGATTGCACGCGTTCGGCGCTATAGGCGCGCGCCGCCTGAGCTGCCCGTTCGGCAAGGGCAAGCCCCTGCGTGCCGACATGGACGCGGGCATCGTTCATCATCGTGAACATGGCGCGCAGTCCCGCGTTCTCCTCGCCGACGATCTCGCCAATGCAGGTGCCGTCGTCGCCATAACTCATCACGCAGGTCGGCGAGGCCTTGATCCCCAACTTGTGTTCGAGACTGACGACGCGCAGGTCGTTACGCTCGCCAAGCGTGCCATCCTCTTCGACGTGATACTTGGGCACGATGAACAGCGAGATGCCGCGAGATCCGGCTGGGGCATCGGGCGTGCGCGCGAGCAGCAAGTGAATGATATTGTCGGAGACTTCGTGTTCACCCCAAGTTATGTAAATTTTCTGACCTGAAATTAAATACTTACCTGAGTGCGAGCCGTGCTCGATCTTGGTTGCCACAGTGCGCAGCGCGCCGACGTCTGTCCCGGCCTGCGGCTCGGTCAGGTTCATGGTGCCGCACCATTCGCCCGAGACGAGCTTGTGCAGATATTTCTGCTTCTGCGCCTCGCTGCCGTGGTGATGCAATGCCGCGATCGCGCCCACGCTCAACATCGGGTTCAGCGACAGCGCCATGTTGGATGAGGCCAGCGTTTCGAGCACGCAGACCGCCAGCGACATCGGCAGGCCCTGTCCGCCATATTCGATCGGGCCGTAGAGGCTGTTCCAGCCGCCTTCGACATAGGCATGATAGGCCTCGCGGAAACCGTCGGGAAGCCTGACCTTGCCGTCCTCGATCCACGCTCCCTCGGCATCGCCGATCCGGTTGAGCGGTGCCCACTCGCCCGCGGCGAGATCGCCGATCCCATCGACGATCGCCCTGGCAAGATCGGGAGTAGCCGCCGCGAACTTGTTGCTCACGGCCAGTTCGTCGATTCCCGCGCAGACGCGAAGCGCAAATTCTTGTTCGTCGGCGGCGGCGGCGAATGTCATGATTTCGTTTCCCTTGGCAATCCTCGGCGCTCCAACGGTTGTCTTGGCGCGTCGCTGTTGACGAAAAACCGGTTCCCACTTTTTCGCGCCACGCTCTATAGCGCCGCGAGATGACCTTCGCCAGCCAGCCAGATTTTGTTGCACCCGACGGTGCGGGCATTGCGATGGCGGCACAAGTGCTGCGGGCGGGCGGATTGGTCGCGGTGCCGACCGAAACCGTCTACGGACTAGCCGCAAGGGCCGACAGCGATGTGGCGGTCGCGGCGATCTTCCGAGCCAAGGGGCGGCCAAGTTTCAACCCATTGATCGTCCATGTGGCCGATCTGGCCGCCGCTGATCGGCTGGCGATCATGGACGAGCGGGCGCGATTGCTGGCCGCGCGGTTCTGGCCCGGCGCGTTGACCATGGTCCTGCCGTTGCGGGCCGACGCCGGGCTCGCTGCTTCCGTGACAGCCGGGTTGCCGACCGTAGCGCTGCGTTGTCCCGCCCATCCGGTGATGCGAGCCTTGCTTGCAGCGAGCGACCTGCCTCTGGCCGCGCCATCTGCCAACCGCAGCGGGGCGGTAAGCCCGACCCGACCCGAACACGTTCGCGCATCGCTTGGCGAGGCTATTGACCTTATCGTCGATGGCGGTGCCTGTGAACTCGGGCTCGAATCGACAATTGTCGCGCTTCGTGCAGGCGACGGATGGGCGCAGCTGCGGCCCGGTCCGGTCAGCGAGGCCGAGATTGCAGCGCTACTGGGAGAATTGCCCGAAATTACTGATCTGTCGCGGATCGAGGCGCCGGGACAGCTTGCAAGCCACTACTCGCCTGGAAAACCGGTGCGGCTCGATGCAGATGTGGCAGGTCCCGACGAATTCCATATCGGCTTCGGCCCCGTTGCCGGTCATGTCAGCCTGTCGGCGAAAGGTGATATCGCCGAGGCTGCAACGCGGCTTTATGCCGCGCTCCATGAAGCGGCGGCATCTCCCTTGGCGTCGATAGCCGTGGCGCCGATCCCGGCGGAAGGGCTGGGCCTCGCGGTTCGCGACAGGCTCAGGCGCGCTGCGGCCTAGTCGCCATCTTTGCTGTCGCATCGCTTTTTGCGGAAAACCGGTCCCCACCCTTCGACAAGCTCAGGACAGGCTTTTCCGCGCGATGCTTCAATATTCGCGGCGTCTGACGTCCACCATTTCGCCCAGCTGTTCGTATTCGCGTTCGGCACGGTCACAGGCATCGTCATCGCCCTCACGGCATTTCTGCGCGTTTCGGCTGTAGGAGCGCTCAAGCTTGCCGATCTCTTCCTCTTGCTTTCGCATTTCGCGACCCCGCTTCTCGTCGGCTTCGGACTGGCTGGTGGTGGCAAGGTCTACCGCCTTGCCCGCGATCTTGATGGGCGCGGTGACAATGCTGGCGACCGTGCTGACGCAGCCGGAAAGCAGGGTCATGCAGACGAGAAGCAGGAAAGCGACGCGCGTCATGATCGGTATGATGCCAGCTTTGTGCTGGCATGGCCATGAACGATTCGGCAGAAGGACGCAAAAAGGCCGCCCCCTGAAGGGACGGCCTTTCTTGCGACCCGACCCGCGATTTTACGCGGTTTCGGCGTTCTCGTAATATCTCGGCGCATTCTCGTTGAGGATCACCAGGATCTTTCCGAGCGCGGCCTTTTCGTCGGTCTTTTCCATCGCTGCCAGTTCGCGGGCGAGGCGCGAGCTTGCCGCCTCGAAGATCTGGCGCTCGGAATAGGACTGCTCGGGCTGGTCGTCGGCACGGAACAGGTCGCGTGTCACTTCGGCGATCGACACGAGGTCGCCCGAATTGATCTTCGCTTCGTATTCCTGGGCGCGGCGCGACCACATGGTGCGCTTGACCCTCGGCTTCTGAGTCAGCGTATCAAGCGCTTCCTTGAGCGTCTTGTCCGACGACAGCTTGCGCATTCCGATCGATTCGACCTTGTTGACCGGCACGCGCAAGGTCATGCGCTCTTTCTCGAACCGCAGCACGTAAAGTTCGAGCTGCATACCGGCGATCTCTTCATTCTGAAGCTCGATCACCCGCCCGACACCGTGCTTGGGATATACGACGTAGTCTCCAACATCGAAGGCATCAGCCTTGGCTGTCATGTATCGTCCTTTCGTCTGGGGCGATTTCGCCGGCGAGGGATGTAACGTGGTCGCGAGTTCGACCGCGGTCAGATGCCCACACCCACCGATTATCGACCCCGCTTGTTCCAAGAAACTCCTGCCATGAGGCCGCGAGGGCCGGGCAGACGGACGATTATATAGCGCATTTGTAACAAAATTGCCAGAGGCGAGAATCCATGCCGGATTCCCGCCTCTCAAGGTCTTGCAATCAGGTCAAAATTGCTCTGCCAGATCAATCACCTTCGCCGGGATCGGCGGAGAAAAACTTGTCGAACTTGCCTTCGACGCCTTTGTACTCGTCGGCGTCTGCAGGCGAATCCTTCTTCACCGTGATGTTCGGCCATTCGGCGGAATACTTGGTGTTGATCTCGAGCCACTGCTCGACGTCACCCTCGGTGTCGGGGAGGATCGCCTCGGCCGGGCATTCGGGTTCGCAAACGCCGCAATCGATACATTCGCTGGGGTTGATCACCAGCATGTTTTCGCCCTCGTAGAAGCAGTCCACCGGGCACACTTCGACGCAGTCCATATATTTGCAGCGGATGCAGGCATCCGTGACGACATAGGTCATATCTGCAAAGCCCTTCTCAATCAGCCTCGGTCAGAGGCCGCTGCTATGGGCTAGCGACGGTCTCGTCAAGCACCCGGTAGCAGCTTTGCGCTTCTGATGCAGGTCCGCGGCGTAATGGCAGGGCAATGATCTCGATCACAACCACCCGGCGAGCGAGCGGAAGCGTCACTATGTCACCTACGGCGATGCTTTGATGGGCCTTGTCCAATCGCTTGCCGTTGAGGCGCACATGACCCTCCTGAGCCATGTCGTGCGCCACGGAACGGCTGCGCGCGAAACGAAGGAACCACAGGAGCTTGTCGATCCTCACGGTACGCTGATTCTCATAGGGCAAGATCGGCCAGCGCAGCAAAGGGCGAGGAGGCGGCCATGGCGGTGGTGCGGGGCGCCTGGGGCGCGGGATGCGGGCGCGGCGGTCGCCATTGCCACCGCGCGGGAGCGGGCGGGCCGTGCGCATCTTTCGCCAGTGCCTTGGGCGCGAGTGAGCGGAAACCCGCAAGCCCAAGCAGTCGCGCGAAGTTCTCCGGTTTGAGTCCGGTCGAAACAGCTTTCGCCGGATCGATCGCGAAGGCGCGCCTTCCATGCGCGGCACGCACAGCATGGGCTTCGCGCAGCAGCCTGTCGGCAATGTCGACGCGGACTGCCTGGCTACCGGCGAGGCGATAGCCGGCGGGCGCAGGCTCCTTGCCCACAACCGTCACGGCCGGCGGCATGGTTTCGGCTGACGACCCAGAGCGCTTGCCGTCGATCGCGCCGAGCAACGACCATGCGCGCTGCGCCGCGACCTTCACCATCGCGGGAACATAGAGATCGAGCGCGCCGACCCGCACGCCAAGCTTGGTCAACAGGCTGCGCTGGCCCCCGTCGAGCATGTCGAGCCCCGATCCCGCTCTGGCAAGAATGCCGCCCTCATCAACCAGCCGAATCAGCAGCGCGCGCAATTCCGGCCCCGCCTCGCTGGAGACGCTTGCCTCGGCCAGCCTGAGCAGGTCGTCCAGCGGGGCGAGCTTGTGGGCCAGCCACAGTTCGAGCGCTGCGGTCAGTGTGCCACGTGCCGGTTCGGGTAGCGAGGCAAGCGCTGGTTCCAGAGTGATCCCCGGTTGAAGCGCGCTCTTGCCCGTCACAAGCCGCGCCAGCGGCGCGCTTTGCCACGTCAACCGCTCGCCTTCGAGCACCAGTTCTGCGCTGCCCGCCTCGATCTCGCTTGCCAGTGCCATCGCTCGCTGCGCCTGCAAGGCCGGCACATGCCGCTCGGCGGCGGCGAGCAACAGCTTGCGGTCGGCGTGGTGCGCCAGCGGATCGACCGCGAAGCGCAGGCCCTCGAAGCTGCCGATAAGCTCTCCCTCGACCATCACGTCGTCGCCATCGAACGCGACCGCCAGCAGTCCCGCGTCAGCGCCAAGCCGCTTCATCAGCACGGAGGTGCGACGATTGACGAAGCGCTCGGTCAGTCGTGCGTGCAAGGCATCGGAAAGCCGCGCCTCGACCGCTCGGGCACGCGCCGCCATCTCGTCTCTGGCTAGCACCCAGTCGGGGCGCTGGGCGATATAGGCCCAGCTACGGATCGCCGCGATCCGGCCCTGCAGCGTGTCGATATCGCCCGAAGGGTTGTCGAGCTGCGCGATCGAGCCCGCAATATAGTCGCCGCCGAGCACGCCATCGCGCATATCCTGCCACAGCCGCGACACGAAACGCGCGTGCATGTCCGGTCCCTGCTGGCGGAAATCGGGCAGCGAGCAGACCTCCCAGAATCGGGCAACCTGACCGGGGGCGGTGACCGACGGGGCCACCTCGGCATCCTGGGCAAGGCGCTGGAGCACGGCAAGGTCGATAGCCTCGGGAGCCGATGCCAGTCCCTCCTCCATCGGCGGCGCTTCGAGATCCGCGATCAGCGTGGCCAGATTGTCGAAGCGCGGTTCGGCCTCGCGCCAATAGAGTTTGGTCAGCGGAGCGAAGCGATGCTCCTCGATGGCGTAGACTTCCTCGTCGGTGAATGCCGCATCGTGGGCGTGCGTGCCCGAGAGCGTTCCGAAAGTACCATCGCGCTGGTGGCGCCCGGCGCGGCCCGCGATCTGCGCCATCTCGGCTGGCATCAGGCGACGCTGCCTTACACCGTCGAACTTCGAAAGTCCGGCAAAGGCGACATGGTCGATATCGAGGTTGAGTCCCATGCCGATGGCGTCGGTGGCAACGAGATAGTCGACCTCGCCCGACTGATAGAGCGCGACCTGGGCGTTGCGGGTCTGCGGGCTGAGCGCGCCCATCACCACGGCAGCGCCGCCGCGGAACCGGCGCAGCATCTCGGCAATCGCGTAGACCTGCTCGGCAGAGAAGGCGACGATCGCACTGCGCGGTGGAATTCGCGACAGCTTGCATGCGCCGGCATGGCTGAGCGTCGAAAAGCGCGGGCGGCTGACCACGTCGGCTTCCGGCAGCAGCTTCCTCACCATCGGTTCGAGCGCGGACGAGCCGAGCAGCATCGTCTCCTCGCGCCCACGCGCGTGCAGCAGCCGGTCGGTAAAAATGTGGCCACGCTCGCGGTCGGCGGACAATTGCGCCTCGTCGAGCGCGACGAATGCGAGATCTGCCGTGACCGGCATCGCCTCTGCCGTGCACAGTAGCCAGCGTGCGTCCTTCGGCTCGATCCGCTCCTCGCCGGTTATCAGCGCCACGCGGTTTGCACCCTTCATCGCACAGACGCGGTCGTAGACCTCGCGCGCCAGCAGCCGCAGCGGAAAGCCGATCATGCCGCTCGAATGCGCACAAAGTCGCTCGATCGCCAGGTGGGTCTTGCCGGTGTTGGTCGGGCCGAGCACGGCCTTGATCCGCGCCGGGTCGATGCGCGCAGAACCTCCGAACTGGAAATGCGAGGCCATGGTGACGAGGAATGTGGCATTGGCAGCCGCCGCGAACAAGAGTCAGGCCATCGCAACGGCGTAGCTATATCCACAAAATTAGAATCATGCTCGAAATTCGTGAGTTTGCGAATTTCGAATGCCGCTCCGGCCCGCTCCCCCACCCGGCCTCCCCACGAAATGGTATGCTTTGGGAGGCCGGGTGGGGGAGCGGGCCGGAGCCGAACGATCCGAAAACCGCTTTGGCGGGAATTCGGATCAGATAAATTAGCTCGAGATTAACCTTGAGCAGGCATGGCGTTTGCGATGCGCGTCCATTCGCGCGAACTGGGCCGGGAACAGGGCACGTTGCAAGCGTTTCGACACATAGTCCGCCGCGCGCCGGAAACCGCCGATCTTGCGGTCGGCTCAAGCTCTATAAAGCTTGAGAAACCGGCGCTGATTCATTTGCGGCATGGGATCGAGCTGCGTGCCAGCGCGATCAGATCGCATATCGAGCATCGCTGCCACGTCATCGAGCTTGCGCCTGATCTCGCACAGGACATCGGCAGCAGGCGATGGTTCCGGGGGCTGGGCACCATGCTCGGCCTCAGCCTTGTCGCGGTCTCGCTCTGGCCCGACCTGACCGCGGTCGAAGCCGCGACCGCCATGCCGGTCGATCAGCCGGTGCGCGACGAGTTCCGCAGCCAGATGATCATGCCGCTCGCACTTGGCGCGGACAGCGGCCACCGGATGGGCGCAACTTCGCTGGTCCGTCCGCTTGGATCGACGCCGGAGCGGCCAATGATCCAGATGGTCGCGACGCTCGGACAAGGCGACAGTTTCGGTCGCATGCTGCAACGTGCCGGTGTCGGCGCTGGCGATGTTTCGCGCCTGACGCAGATGGTGGCCGGCACGGTCAGGCTCGGCGAGATCGAACCGGGCACCCAATTCGACATCACGCTGGGCAAGCGACCGGGGTTGCAGCAGGCGAGGCCGCTCGACAATCTGGCTTTCCGCGCCCGCTTCGACCTCGAGCTCGCAATCGAGCGAAAAGACGGCGCGCTGGTGCTCGAACGCCGCCCGATCGCGGTCGATTCGACTCCCCTGCGGATTCGCGGGCCGGTTGGCAGCGCGGGTCTCTATCGCTCGGCTCGTGCTGCAGGTGCGCCGTTGAAGGCGATTGCCCAGTATCTTCAAGCCATCGACCAGCATGTCAGTCTCGAAGGCGACATCACGGCAAAGGATAACTATGATCTCGTGATCGGCTACAAGCGGTCGGCCAAGGGCGAACGCCAGGTCGGCGAACTGCTATATGCCGGGTTGGAACACGGCGGCAAGCCGCGCCTGCAGTTGGTTCGCTGGGGCAGGGACGGCCAGTTCTTCGAGGCCTCGGGGATCGGCAAGCAGACCGGCAGCTATTTCCAGCCCGTCGCAGCTCGGATCAGCTCGCGTTTCGGAATGCGCCGCCACCCGATCCTGGGCTACATGCGGATGCATTCCGGCGTTGACTATGCCGCGCACTACGGCAGCGCAATCGTTGCGGTGAGCGACGGTGTCGTCAGCTATGCCGGTCGTCACGGCGGCCACGGCAAATATGTCCGGATCGAGCACGGCGGCGGGCTGGGCTCGGGCTATGGCCACATGAGAAGCATTGCGGTCGATCCCGGAAGCCGGGTCAGGGCAGGCCAGGTGATCGGCTATGTCGGTTCGACCGGGCTTTCGACGGGGCCGCACCTGCATTTCGAGGTCTATCGCGGAAGCCGCAAGATCGATCCGCTGTCGGTGCAGTTTATTTCGCGCCCGCAGGTTTCCGGTGAGGAACTGGCGCAGTTCAAGGCCCGCCTCAACATGCTCCAGTCCGTTGCCGTGGGCAAGGCGCTGGAGAACCTCGCGCCGGTGCGCACCGCCAAAGTCGAGCCGGATCGCGAGATCGATCGGGTGGCGGAGCCCGGTGGCGCGGCGTCCCAAAACGACGACGAGGACCGCCAATAGGCTTGCTGGCCATTGAAGCCGGGCCGCAATTGCGGCAATCGGCATTGCTATGACTGGCACATTTCCTTCGACCCGGCTGCGGCGCACGCGTGCGAGCGCCTGGAGCCGCGCGCTTCACCGCGAAAATCACTTGCGGCCCGATGACCTGATCTGGCCGCTGTTCGTCACCCAAGGCACCCAGATCGAGGAACCGATTGCGACCCTGCCTGGCGTTTCGCGCTGGTCGGTCGATCTGATTGGCTCGCGCGCCAAAGAGGCGGCTTCGCTGGGAATTCCCTGCGTGGCGCTGTTTCCCAATACCCAGCCGGAACGGCGCAGCGAGGACGGGGCCGAGGCGCTCAATCCCGACAACCTGATGTGCCGCGCGGTGCGCGCGATCCGCGATGCCGTGGGCGACGATGTCGGCGTGCTCACCGATGTCGCGCTCGATCCCTATACCAGCCACGGGCAGGATGGCCTCGTCGATGCGGCAGGTTATGTCCTGAACGACGCGACGGTCGAGGTGCTGGTCGGGCAGGCGCTCAACCAGGCCTCTGCCGGGGCGGACATCATCGCACCCAGCGACATGATGGACGGGCGCATCTCCGCGATCCGCGCGGGGCTGGAGGCCGAGGGCTACGTCAATGTCCAGATCATGTCCTATGCCGCCAAATATGCCTCGGCGTTCTACGGCCCGTTCCGTGACGCGGTCGGCTCGAGCGGGCTGCTGAAGGGCGACAAGAAAACATACCAGATGGACCCGGCCAATGCTGAGGAGGCCTTGCGTGAAGTGGCCATAGACCTTGCCGAAGGCGCGGACAGCGTGATGGTGAAGCCCGGCCTGCCCTATCTCGACATCGTGCGCGCGGTGAAGGAACGCTTCGAGGTGCCGGTGTTCGCCTATCACGTCAGCGGCGAATACGCGATGATCGAGGCCGCCGTTGCCGTCGGTATCGGGGAGCGCGAGCCGCTGGTGATGGAAACGTTGCTCGCGTTCAAGCGAGCCGGGTGTTCGGGCATTCTTACCTATCATGCCCAGTTCGCGGCGCGGCTGCTGAACGGGTGAAATCCGCCCTGCGCCAGCCGGTCGGGCGAGGGCTGTTCGTCGCGACGATCCTTGTCGGAAGTTTCATGCTGTTCCTCGTGCAGCCCATGGTCGCGCGCATGGCGCTGCCTCGTCTCGGCGGCGCGCCCAACGTGTGGAACAGCGCAATGCTGGTCTATCAGGCGCTGCTGCTGGCGGGCTATGCCTATGCGCACCACCTCGCGCGATTGACGCCGGGACGACAGGCCTTGATCCACATTGCCGTGCTTGCTGGTTGCGCGCTCACCCTGCCGATCGTGCTCGCTCAACCGCAAACCTTCGCGCCCGGCTGGGAAGTGCTGTGGGTGCCGCTGTTGCTGCTGCTCACGGTAGGCCCGGTGTTCTTCGCAGTGGCGGCACAAGCCCCGCTGATGCAGCGCTGGTATTCGCTCCATCCGGCCTCGGGAGAGCCTTGGGCGCTTTATGCGGCTTCGAACCTCGGCAGCTTTGCCGGGCTGATGGCCTATCCGCTGCTGGCTGAGCCGCTGCTTTCGATCGAGCGGCAAAGCCTTGCATGGAGCCTCGGTTATGCGCTGCTCATACTGCTGGTCGTGGCCTGCGCGTGGTCGCGGCGTGGCATCGCTCCTATCCCGCCACAGCCAGCTGCAACAGGGACGCAGCCACAAGCGCGCGTTGGCTGGCGGCGCAGCGCTCACTGGATCGCTCTGTCCGCTGTGCCTTCGGGCCTGATGCTTTCGACGACGACGCACCTAACTACCGACATTTTCGCGATGCCTCTGCTCTGGGTGATCCCGCTCGGGCTCTATCTGCTGAGCTTCGTGATCGCCTTTGCCGACAACCGCGATCTGGCCTGGGCGTTCGGGCTGGTCGCGCCCGGCGTGGTGCTACTGTGCGGAGGCCTCGCGGCGATGGGGGGCAGTTCGGGCGGCTTCCTCGCCGCCTTCGCCAGCCTTTTGCTGTTGCTGAGCGTTTCGATCAGCCTGCACTCTCGGCTTTACGAACTGCGCCCCACCGCCGAGCAGCTCACCGCGTTCTATCTCGCCATGTCGCTGGGCGGTGCGCTGGGCGGCGCCTTCGCCGCGCTCGTCGCGCCGGCATTGTTCGACTGGGTGTGGGAGCACCCTTTGCTGGTGCTGGCCGCCGCCACGCTGATGCCCTTGCCATCGCTGCTGCGGTGGCACCGGATGGACGGGCTCGATCCGCATATGGCGCGGCTTGCGGCGATCGTCTTCGCTTTGGTCGCCGGGCTGGTTGCGTGGATGCTGCACACGGTTGTTTCGGAACAGGAAACAGGCGTGCACCGCACGTTCCTGACGATGATGTTGTGCGGCTTGGGGCTGCTGCTGACGGCATGGCGCGCGCTGTTCATCGCGGTGCTGGTGGCGACAATGCTCGCGCAAGGTGGTGTCGGCACGATCGAAACGTCGATCGAAGGCGCTCGCAGCCGCAGCTATTTCGGCATCTATACCGTGCGCAACCATCCTGAAGCGCAGATCCGCCAGCTCGTCCACGGCACTACCTTGCACGGCCAGCAATTGACCGACCCGGCAAGAGCGCGCGAGCCTTCGACCTATTACGGCGCAACTTCGGGTGCGGGACTGGTGCTGGCGGCTGCACCATCGCTCTATGGACAGAATACGCGGGTCGGCGTGGTCGGCCTCGGTGCCGGAACGCTTTCTTGCTATCGGCGTGCGGGACAGCGCTGGACCATATTCGAGATCGATCCCGAGGTTGTCGCGTTTTCACGCAACGGCACTTTCACCTACCTTCCGACCTGCGCGCCAGAAGCAAGGATCGTGCTTGGCGATGCGCGCATCACTCTGGGCGAGCAGAAAGCGGCGAGTTTCGACGTGCTGGCGATTGACGCCTTTTCTTCTGACGCGATTCCGTTGCACCTGATCACGAAAGAAGCTGTCGAAGTCTATCTTCGCGCGATCGCATGGGACGGCGTGGTCGTGCTGCACATTTCCAACCGCTTCGTTGACCTTGAGCCGGTTGTGGCTGCGATTGCCCGCGATCTCCGCCTCGCTGCCGCTGTGCGAAACGATGAACCAGCTGATACCGTCAACCTCACCGGATCGGCATGGATTGCGCTGTCGCGTGACCGCACCAAGCTCGATGTGCTTGCACTGGCATCTCCCGATGCGCCATGGGTGCCAGTGGAAAAGCCGTCAGAGAGGCCCTGGACCGACGACCGCGCTTCGATGCTGCCTTTCATTCGGTGGAACAGTTTGCTGGGGAGCCTATGACCGCGACACGAACCTACATCACCATCGCCGGAATCCACGGCAAGATGCCGCGCATCCATTCGAGCGCCTTCATTGCGCCGGGATGCAGGATCATCGGCGACGTCGAGATCGGGGCCGATGCAAGCGTGTGGTACAATTGCGTGATACGCGGGGACGTGAACCGCATCGTGATCGGCGCGCGCAGCAACATCCAGGACGGCACAGTGGTCCATTGCGACAGCGCAAAGGCAGGTGGCGGTCAGGGCTTTGCCACTATCATCGGCGAAGACGTGCTGATCGGGCACATGGCGATGCTTCATGGCTGCACGCTTGAACCTGGATCGTTCGTCGGGCTCGGCTCGATCGTGATGGATGGCTGCACGATCGAGAGCGAAGGCATGCTGGCGGCGGGCGCGATGCTCACGGCGGGCAAGCGGATCGGCGCGCGCCAGCTCTGGGTCGGCCGCCCAGCCAAGCATCTGCGCGATCTCGACGAAAAGGCGGTTGCCGGCAACAAGCTGGGCGTCACCATGTATGTCGAGAACGGCCGCGCGCATAAACAGGCGAACGGACTGGGCTAGGAGTATCGCGCAGAAAATTGGGAACCGGTTTTCTGCAAATGGCGATGCGACCACAGACGGGAGGAGCGATCGTGGCGCGGGTTCGGCTGGTTCTGCCCGATGCGGCTGACATCAAGCGGCTGGTTGACGACGAAGGCCGGATCGCGGTGCGCGTAACACCCGGAGCACGGATCGAATCACTGGAACTGGCGCAAGGCAAGCTTTTGGCGAAGGTCCGGGCCAAGCCGCAGGATGGCGAAGCGAATGAGGCGGTTGCCCGTTTGCTCGCCAGCGCACTCGGGGTGGCACCTTCGCGCGTGGAATTGTTGCGCGGAGCCAATTCGCGCGAGAAGCATTTCCGGATCGCCGACTGAAAGAGTCGCTCAGTCCTTGCCCATGCCCGTCGCCAGTTCGCCCAGAACCTTGCCCATCGCTTCGGCGAGTTCTGCCGGTTCGGGCGCGACGTCGGCAACGGCGCGGCGCATCGCTTCGGCCCACTGGCCTGCGACTGCCTTGGAGATAACGTAGGGCTTGTGCGCGCTCATCATGCATTTTCCGAGGTTCTGCTCGAACCAGTCGCGCGGCCCGCCCGCCCAGCCCGCGAGGAACAGCGGCAGCGACTTGCGCATCGGTGCGAGGTCTGCCGCGTGCATGGCGCGAAGCTCCCAATAGGCTGGGTCGCTGTCCATCAGATCGTAGAAACGCTCGCAGATCGCCTCGAACGTGGCGTGCCCGCCAAGCCGGTCGAAGGGCGTTTCCGGCGCTGTCCGTGCGGTGGCGGTGGCCAACATTGCTGTCCTTAATACCCGATTGCTGGTTGCGCGATTACCCGAGGCGAGACGGGCGCGCGTTGATTGCGATCAATCCCTGATCAGGGCGCGCAGCGTCTCGATCCGGTCGGCCTCGTGCGCGGGCTTGTCGTCACGGATGCGGTTGATCCTCGGAAACCGCATGGCGAGCCCCGACTTGTGCCGCTTGCTTTCATGGACCGAATCGAAGGCGACCTCGAACACGAGACTCTTGTCGGTTTCGCGCACCGGGCCAAAGCGATTGAGGGTGTGGTTGCGCACATGGCGGTCTAGCCATTTCAGCTCCTCATCGGTGAAGCCGAAATAAGCCTTGCCCACCGGCAGCAGTTCGACGCCCTCATCCGGATCGCCGTCCCAGCAGCCGAAGGTGTAGTCCGAATAGAACGAGCTGCGCTTGCCCGATCCGCGCTGCGCATACATCAGCACGCAATCGACCAGCAGCGCCTCGCGCTTCCATTTGTACCACAGCCCGGTTCGACGCCCGGCGACATAGGGACTGTCGCGGCGTTTCAGCATCACGCCCTCGATCGAATCGTCGCGCGCGGTTGCGCGGATCGCGGTAAGCTCCGCGGAATCTTCTGCTTCGATGACCGCCGAGAGGTCGAACCATTGCGGATCGAGCCGCTGCATCAGGCCTTCGAGCTGCTCGCGCCGAGCCGTCCAGGACAAGGTCCGAAGGTCCTCGCCTCCGATGATCAGCGCATCGTAGAGCCGTACGAAGGCGGGATAGTCAGTCAGCATCGTCTTGCTGACCGTCTTGCGCCCGAGCTGCTGCTGCAAGGCGTTGAAGCTGGCCGCGCCGCCTTGCTCGCCGCCCTGGTGCGCGCCGCGCACCAGCAGTTCGCCATCGAGCACCGCCGGAAAATCGAGCGCGCCCGCGACTTCGGGAAAAGTGTGCGAGATGTTATCGCCCGAGCGCGAGTAAAGCCGCGTCTCGCCGCCCGCATGGACAAGCTGGACGCGAATGCCGTCCCATTTCCACTCAGCGACATAGTCGGCAAGATCGACCTGCGTTTCCTCGAGCGGGTGGGCGAGCATGAACGGTCGGAACAGCGGAACGTGCTCGCTGGATGGAGGCTCGCCGCCATGCGCCGCCCATTCGAATAGCGCGGTATAGGGCGGTTCCTGACCGTGCCAGTGTTCCTCCACGTCCTCGACCGAGACATCGAATGCCTGCGCGAACGCGACCTTGGCGAGCCGCGCTGATACGCCGATCCGCATCGCGCCGGTTGCCATCTTGATGAGCGCGTAGCGTCCGTTGGCGTCCAGCCGATCGAGCATGCGGGTCAGGTCTGCTGCCACGGTGCTGAGGGGCATCACCTGCAACGCACGCACCGCTTCGTCGAGGCTTGGTTAGGCCTCGCCAGCCGCGTCGGGGTCGGGCCAGAGCAGGCTTACGGTCTCGGCCGAATCGCCGACATAGTCGCGCGACAAAGCATAGAGCACTGGGCCGACCCGCTCGATCATCAGATTGCGGATCGTCGCCGATTTGACCGCCGGAAAATCGAGCGCGCCGGCCAGCGCCGCGAGCGCCCACCCGCGATCGGTGTCGGGTGTCGCGCGCAGGTAATCGACGATCAGCTTGAGCTTGGCATTGCGCGAGCTTGTGTAGACCAGCCGGTCGATCAGCACCGAGAAAGCGCGCACGTCAGTCGTCCTCGTCTTCGTAGCCAACCAGCGCGAGCGCGCGGACCTTGCGTTGATGAAGCTGGCACCAGCGCAGCAAGGCTTCCTCACGACCGTGGGTCACCCAGGTCTCGGCAGGGTCCACCTGCTCGACTGTGTGCGTGAGTTCCTGCCAGTCGGCATGGTCGGAGATGATGAGCGGCAGTTCGACACCGCGTTGCCGGGCGCGCTAGCGCACACGCATCCAGCCCGAGGCCATGGCAGTGATCGGTTCGGGCAGGCGGCGGCTCCAGCGGTCGGATAGCGCCGAGGGCGGGCACAGCACCACGGCGCCGCGCAGCTCGTCCTTTTGCGCATCGGAAACGAGCCGCAGGTCGCCGAGCTCGACACCGAATTCCTCGTAGAGGCGGCACATGCGTTCGAGCGCGCCGTGCAGCCAGATTGGCTCGGGATAACCCGCGCGTCGGAGTTCGGCGATCACTCGCTGCGCCTTGCCCAGCGCATAGGTGCCGACCAGCACGCAGCGATCGGGGTTGGCCGTGCGCGCGCTGAGCAGCTTGCCGATCTCTTCCTCGACCGGAGGGTGAATGAACACCGGCAGGCCGAAGGTCGCTTCGGTGATCAGTACGTCGCATGGAGTCACCGCAAAGGGCGCGCACGTCGGGTCCGGGCGGCGCTTGAAATCTCCGGTGACAATCACGCGTTCGCCTGCGTGCTCGAGCAGGACCTGCGCCGAACCGAGAACATGACCGGCAGGAAGCCAGGTCGCATCGACTCCCCCGGCCAGCCGCACGGTCTCGCCATAGGCGACAGGTCGCACGCCTGCCCTTGTGTTGTAGCGCAGGTCCATGATCGCCAGCGTTTCAGGAGTGGCGATCGTCTCGCCATGCCCGCCGCGTGCGTGGTCGGCGTGGCCGTGGGTTATGAGCGCGCGCTCGACCGGGCGTGCCGGATCGATCCAGCAATCTACCGGGACCAGGTGGATGCCCCAGGGTTCGGCCCTGATCCAGGATGCGTTCGCCATCCTAGCGTCAGGACTCATTGATCACAGCCAGAAGATGACGGTAGCGGCGATTGCGATGGTGGACATGAAGGTGTGGGCGCAGCGGTCATAGCGGGTGTGGATGCGTCGCCAGTCCTTGATTTTGGCGAACAGGTTTTCGATCAAGTGCCGCTTTT
>CAMDQY010000003.1 GCA_945906005.1 Novosphingobium sp. Chol11
CGTTCGACATATAGATCCACGCAGTCTCTTGCCGACGGTCCTCCGGCGCGATCGGCGAGGTCGTCCCCATCACGCGGCCCATCAGGTAATCGAGTGGGGTAGCCGGATCGCGATAGGGCCAGTTGTCGAATATCTGCATCGATGGCGGCGAGCGCAGCCAGCCGTTCATCGAGACAAACGCGCGGAACGGTTCGGGGCGGAACGCGGCAAGGCTGAGCGCAAGTTGACCGCCGACCGAGCAGCCCATGAACACCGGCCGGTTCAGCCCCAGCGTTTCAACCAGGCCGGTGACCCAGCCCATCAGTTCGTCACGGGTGGCCGAGTAGGTCTGCTCCCACCATGGTTCGCCAAGCGGCATCAGCGACTTGCCGTGGCCCGGCGGATCGACAGCTATCATTGTGAAACGCTCGCGTAGTGCAGGATAGGTGAGCAGGTGCCGCCATTGCCGCGTATCGGCTCCGGCGGTGGGGTAAAGGATCAGCGGAACCGCGCCCGAACCCGCCGTTTCGTAATAGATGCGCGCCTCGCGCATACCATTGCGCACGTAGGCATAGCGGCCAATCGCATCGTCAGTGTCGCGCCGATCAGGAACCGCCGGATGCTGTTCGACCTTGTCGCAGGCGGCCTTGCGCATCAGCACCAGCAGCTTTTCCCAGGCGGGGAAATAGGGCGCACCGAACCGCGCGAAATCGCCCTCGAAGCGCACACCGCCTGCTGTCAGCGAAGCATGGCCATAACCGGGGCGGGCGACGAGGCTGCCCTTCCAGAAGCTGTCGGGCGCGCAGATGACGAGATCAGGGGTGCCGCCGCTCGCCGGCTCGACCAAAACGATTTCGCCACCTGCAATGACGAGATCCATCGCGGCGGCGTCCGGTCCGAAGCGCACCCGCGCATTGAGCCGCCCAAGCCGGGTCCGCACTTCGCGATCCGCGAGAGCAAGCTGCCGGAAGGTGTCGCAATCGTACACGCGCCTGTCCTTATCAGGCCAGATCAGGCCGGGTCGAGCGTCACTTCGACCTTGCTGAAACCGTTGATGAAGACGTTATCGAGCCGTTCCACCTTGCCGGTGACGCGCGGACGGATGTCCAGGCGGATCATCTCTTCGACCAGTGTGCGCAGTTGCAACTCGGCAAGCCGCGCTCCGACGCAACGATGCACGCCATAGCCAAAAGCGACGTGGCGACGGGCATTGTCGCGGTCGACCTTGAGCACGTCGGGCTCGTCGAAAACGGTCTCGTCGCGGTTGGCTGACTTGTACCACAGGATGACCTTTTCACCCTTGCGGATGGTCTGATCGTCGAGCGTATAGTCCTCCGTCGCGGTACGGCGCATGTGCGCCACCGGCGTGACGAAACGGATGCATTCCTGCACCGCGTTGGGGATCAGCGAAGGGTCGGCTTCGAGCTTGGCGCGCTCTTGCGAGAAGCGGTCGAACCCTTCGGCAATGCCGGACATGGTGTTGCGCGTCGTATCCACCGCGCCGACGATCAGAAGCGACATGTTCGCCGAGAATTCCATCGGGTCCATCTCAGGCATTTCTTCTGAATGGATCAGGCGTGAGAGCAGATCGGGTGCGGGCGGAGCGTTGAGCCGCTGCTGCCACAGCTTGTACATGCACGTGCCCATTTCGAGCGTGATCTCCTTGCGGAGTTCTTCGAGTTCCTTGGTCGCGCCCAGCCGCAAATCGCTCTGCCAGTCGGACCAGTAGGTAAGCGCGTGGCGGTGTTCCCAAGGGAAATCGAAAATGATCGCCAGCATGCCCGTGGTCAGTTCAATCGAAACTTTTTCCACCCAGTCGAACTGCTCACCACGCGGCAGGCCTTCGAGCACTTCAACCGTGCGGTTTCGCACTCGTTCGCTGAGCCGAACCATTTCGCCCGGTGTAAAGGCAGGCGCGACGGCCCGGCGGCGCTTGCTATGTTCGGGCGCGTCCATGGCGATGAAGGTCTTGCCGCGCCCTTCCAGCTTTGCCTGTTCGGTCGAATCCTGGATCACCATGCCGCCGACTTCGAAGCCGGACGCGAAAATTTTGGGCAGGGCCTCGATGTGCTGGATCGCCTTGACCGTGGTCACGTTCCAGTAATCGCCCTGCGGCGTTCCCGTCACCTTGTTGATCGGCGCCTCGGCGCGCATTTCGCGGAAGATCTCATGAACCTTCTCGTTGCCGAAAAGTTTCGGGTCGCTTACGTCCCAATGCTGGTCGTGTATGGGCGCCGCCACGGTGCCAAGCCACATTTCGAGCGCTTCTGCCGTCGATGGTGACAGGCGATAGTCACCGCTGAAAAGCACATCGGCCTGATCGTTCATTGCTTGTCCCTTTTTGCGCTTCCGTCCAGCCCGCCTGATAGGCCAAACCTGACGGCGCTGCCAAGCAGGATGAGGTCAGGTTTTCGCGATCGTTACTTCCGCCTTGCTGAACCCGTGGATGAAGTTCTGGCGAAGCCGCTGCACCGTGCCGGTCACATGGACGCGCATCTTGCGCTTAAGCATCTCTTCGATGAGCACGCGCAACTGCATTTCGGCAAGCCGCGCGCCGACGCAGCGATGCACACCATATCCGAACGAGACATGGCGGCGGGCATTGTCGCGATCGACAATCAGCCGGTCAGGCTCGTCGAACACGGTCTCGTCGCGATTGGCCGAGATATACCACAGGATCGCCTTGTCGCCCTTGCGGATCATCTGCCCGTCGAGTTCATAATCCTCCATTGCCGTGCGGCGCATCGAGGCAACCGGCGTCACATAGCGGATGCATTCCTGCACCGCGTTGGGGACCAGCGAGGGATTGGCTTCCAGCTTCGCGCGCTCCTCGGGGAACTTGTCGAACGCCTCGATGATCCCGGTCATGGTGTTGCGCGTGGTGTCATTGCCGCCGACGATCAGCAGCGCCATGTTCGACATGAATTCCATCGGGTTCTGGTCGCTCATCGCCTCTGAATGGATCATGCGCGACAGCAGATCCTTGCCCTCGGGCGAGTTGCGGCGTTGATCCCACAGCTTGAGGAAGCAATCGGCCATTTCCATCATGGCATCGAGCCGCATCTGGCTCAGTTCCGGGTCCTCGCTGAAGCGGCTGTCGCTCATCCAGTCGGACCAGAACGGAAGGCAGTGGCGGTAGGCCCACGGAAAATCGAAGATCGTCGCCAGCATTGAGGTGGTGAGCTCGATCGAGACGCGCTCCACCCAATCGAATTGTTCGCCGACCGGCAATTCGTCGAGCACGGAGGCCGTGCGCTCACGCACCAGGTCGCTCAGGCGCACCATCTCTGCGGGAGTGAAGGCGGGGGCAACCGTGCGGCGGCGCGAAGTGTGCTCGGGCGGGTCCATGCCGAGGAAATTGGACCCAGCGCTGTGATCGATGGCGTTGACATCGGGATCGGCGATCACGAAGCCGCCGTTCTTCATGTCCGATGAAAAGATCTTCGGCAGCGCCTCGATGTGCTGGATCGCGCGCAGCGAAGTGATGTTCCAGAAATCGCCGTTCGGGGTTCCCGTTACCTTGTTGATCGGCGCGGTCCGGCGCATCTCCGCGAAGATCGGTTGCCAGCGATCCTCGGCGTAGATTGCCGGATCGGCAACGTCCCACTTCTGCGTGTGGACCGGAACGCGGTCGGGGTTCTTGGCCTGCCACTCCTCGATGGCATCCACTGCATTGGGAGAGAGGCGGTAGGTGTTGTCCTTCAGGACATCGACTTGAACGTTCATGTGCAGTTCCCTGGCAGGCAACCGGCGATTGTGATGAGGCCGGCTCTCGCGATGCGCTCTTTTTAGTGAGTTGCAGTGCTTATGACAATCGGTGGCTCACAAAACTTTGATCGATCGCAAGCGAGCGGAAGCACTGCTGTCAGGTTGACAAAGAGCTAATCCTATCTACCGTTTCAGGCATAATCACCGGATGTGGATGGACCCAATGCGATGAGCGAAGCCACCGAAACAGTCACCAATATCTCTGACGAGATGCGCAATGCCATCGGCAAGGAGCTGGGCACGCGCACCTCCTACCCGATCTCGGCCTCGGATATCCGAAAGTGGGCGATCGCGGTCTATTTTCCCGAGACGCCGCCCGATCGCTATGTCGGAGCGGGCGGGCCGGACGCGCTGCTCGTCGCCCCTCACGAGTTCAATCCGTTCGCCTGGGCTGCTCCGGGCCGGAAGCCCAAGAAGCCCGACGTCACCGCAGGTTTCCTCGAAAACCAGATGGGCATCACCCCGCCGCCGCTCAAAACCGTTCTCAACGGCGGAACCATAGTGGAATACGGCGTGCCGATGATGGAAGGCGATGTCATCACCGCCACCAACCGGCTCGACAACTATTTCGAAAAGCAAGGCAAGCGCGGCTTGATGCTGTTCTCCTCGATGAAGGACGAATGGACCAACCAGCGCGGCGAAATGGTCAAGCGCACCACCAGCACCGTCATTCGGCTCTGAAGCAGGGAATTAGGAAACATGGACCTTTCAGTCGGAACCGAACTGCCACCATTTGAGCGCGAAACCCGCATGGAGAACTGGAACCGCTTCGCTGCGGTGATGGACGAATTCGTGCCGCACCACATGGATGACGACGACGGCAAGATTTCCGGAATGCCGGGCGCTTTTGGCATGGGAAATCTGCAGACGAGCTACATGCATAACCTGATCCGCGACTGGATGGGCAAAAGCGGCACTCTGCGCAACTTCACGATCCAGTGGCAACAGCCGAATTTCAAGAACACCGTGGTCACCGCGCGGGGCCGGATCACGGCGGTCGAGGATACCCCGGCGGGCAAGGAAGTAGCTCTCGAATTGTGGACCGAGGACAATAACGATCGCAGGCTTGCGAACGGAACGGCGAAGGTGATTTTCAACCCCTGATTGCCGCTGCGTGTTCGGCCGCGCGATATAGCGCAATCCCGCTTGCCCGCGAGTGCCCCGTTACCGATAAGGCTGGACTGACGCTTTGAGCGGCAATCGGGGCAGGGAGACAGGGTCATGGGCGCGCCCAGTGAAACACCGGACATGGAAGAGCGGGTCGCGCAGCTGCTCGCTCCGTTTGCGGGCGAGGTCTGCACGGCGGACCTGCTGTGCGACGACCACGATCCGGAGCACACTGCCTATCAAATCGTCGCGGCCGACGGATCGTGCGAGACGCTGACCTATGGCGAGCTGAAGCGGCAATCGGAGCTTCGCGCAGCCGTTCTCGCGTCGCTGGGCGTCGGCGCGGGAGATCGGGTCGCGACGCTGATGGGCAAGAGCCGCGAGCTGCTCTGGGTCCTCGTCGGGATATGGCGGCTGGGCGCGGTCCACGTTCCGCTGTTCACGGCCTTTGCGCCGGCTGCCATCGCCCTGCGGCTTTCCGGCAGCGATGCGAAAGTCGTAGTTTGCGACGAGTCGCAGGAGGCAAAGCTGGACGCCAGCGACGACATTCCTGCCGATGCTCCATGGCGGGTCATCACCACCGGTTCGGGTGAGCGCGGCAACCTGAGCCTCTCCTCGCTGCTTTCGCGCGACCTGCCAACCGTCGCGCGGACTGTGCGAGGCGGCGACGATCCGCTGATCCACATCTACACCTCGGGCACTACCGGCGAGCCCAAGGGAGTGGTGGTGCCGATCCGGGCACTCGCGACCTTCCGCGCCTACGGAGAATTCGGCTACGATCTGAGGCCGGGCGACGTGTTCTGGAACGCAGCAGACCCCGGCTGGGCCTACGGGCTTTATTGCGGCATCCTTGCCTCGCTGACGAGTGACACGCCGAGCGTGATGCTGGAAGGCGGGTTCGATGCTGCCCGGACCTACGATGTCCTCAAGCGCCTTGGCGTCACCAATTTCGCGGCGGCGCCAACGGTATATCGCTCGCTCGCCTCGTCAGATGTTCCAGTGCCTGCGGGCCTTGCCTTGCGCTGCCTGTCGAGCGCGGGCGAACCGCTCACGCCCGACATCAATGAGTGGGCGCAAAGGGAGTTCGGGCTGCTCGTGCACGATCATTACGGCCAGACCGAAATGGGCATGTTCATCAACAATCATCATCACCCGCAGCTTCGTCGCCCGGTCAGGACCGGTTCGATGGGGCATCCGATGCCGGGCTGGTGCGCTGTGGTGCTGGCCGAGGATCGCGATGAACCCGCCATGCCGGGAGAAGTTGGCCGCGTGGCGATCGACCTGTCGCAAAGCCCGTTTTCGTATTTTACCGGCTATCACGGCCAGGCTGAGAAGAGCGCCGAGAAGTTTTCTCCCGACGGGCGCTGGTACTTCACTGGCGACGTGGGTCATGTGGATGAGGATGGCTACGTATTCTTTTCGTCGCGCGACGACGACATCATCATGATGGCGGGCTACCGGATCGGCCCGTTCGAGGTGGAATCGGTGGTTTGCGCACATCCCGATGTGGTTGAAAGCGCAGCGATCGCGGTGCCCGATCCGATCCGGGGCGAGGTAATGGAATGCTATGTCGTGCTGCGCAGCGGTGTGAAGGGCTCACCGGCACTGGCCGCCGAAATCCAGCAATTGGTCAAAACGCGCTATGCCGCGCACGCCTACCCGCGCGTGGTGCATTTCGTCGACGCCATGCCCAAGACGCCGAGCGGCAAAATCCAGCGCGTGGTTCTCAAGCAGCGCCGCAGGGCGGAACTGGTGAGCGTTAGCTAGAGGCCCAGGTTCCAGAGCGTGTTGGCGTTGTCCTGGAGCACCTGCTTGCGCACCGAATAATCGTGCTGCCCCATTACCGCGACCAGCTTGTCCTGCACTCCGGGATAGAGCGAAGTAGGATGCGGATAGTCGGTTTCGAACAGCAGCCGATCCGCGCCGATGTCTTCGATCAGCTTGGTCGGCGCTAGGGTCTCGAACCAGAATGTGACCCAGAAGTGCTTCCGGAAATATTCGGTGGGCCGCATTTTCAGCCCGCGGTTGATGCCGGTGCGGAATTCGTCGTTCTGGTGCTCCATGCCTTCGAGCCAGAACGGAACCCAACCCGCACCGCTCTCGATCAGGCCGATCTTGAGTTCGGGATAGGTATCGAGCAGGCCCGAGACCATGAAGTTCGACATGGTCGTTGCGCAGCCGATGTGATGGATAAGCGCGCTCATCGGCAGCTTCTGGTCGAAACCGAGATTGTCCCAGATTGCCGATTCGGCGTTGAGCGACGAATTGAGGTGATAGTTGAGCGGCATGCCGGTGGCGTTGCAGGTTTCGAACACCTCTTCCCAGAAATGCGAAACCTTGCCGTCCTTGCCGAGATAGCCTTCCGACAGGCGCTCGGGCCGATCGGGCAGGACCACGCCCTTGATGCCCAGATCGACAATCCGGCGCATTTCGGCGTTGAGCAAGTCCTTGTCCCAATAGGGCAGGGTCGCCATGCAATTGATGCGGCCGCCGGATTCGTGCAACCGCGCGGCGCAAGCATCGTTGTACATCCGCACAATGGTGATCGCGAGTTCCTCATCGCCGAGCGCGACCAGCGATCCGGCCTGTGTCAGGCCGCCGTTCTGGAAGCAGATCTGCGCCCACACGCCCATGTCGTCCATCGCCTGCAGACGCGGCTTGACCTGATATGAGCCGGGATCGATCTCGTCATAGGTGCCGTAAGCGAGGCGGCCGAGCAGCTTGTTGTGATCCTTCGCGATCACGTTGCCGCCCAACGTGCCGAAATTCTTATCGCCGATGAACCAGTAATCGATGTCGCCGATCCGTTCGACGCGGGGCAGCTTGTCCTTCAAGTGTGCCGGGGCATTGGCCGAGAACAGGTCTGGTGGCTCGGTATAATGGGTGTCGCAATCGACGATCTTGATGCCCTCGAACAGCGGATCGATCCCGCGCGAATTGGCCACGTAGTCGACTTCGCGGACGAAGCCGCCAGGCGCCCAGCCTTCCGCCAGCCAGTAACGCGCCGCGTCGTTGGATTCCGCTTTCATCAGCGCGCCCAGATCGGTGTCGAGCTTCTTCGCTTCCTTCACGTCATCAGCCATGTTCCATCTCCTTGATATACAGTCTTTTACTGCCAAACCTCAGCCCTGAACCGCGAAATTTCGCAGAATGCCGATCCCCTCGATTTCGAGTTCGACCACGTCGCCCGGAGCCATCGGTGCGACGCCGGGAACCGAGCCGGTGGTGATCACGTCGCCCGGCTCCAGCGTCAGCACATGCGAGATCATCGAGACCAGCCGGTCGTATTCGAACAGCTTGTCCGAGGTGGAGTGATCCTGCCGTGTTTCGCCGTTGGCGCGGAACTGGATGCGCAAGTCAGACGTGTCGAGGTCCGTCACGATGCAGGGGCCGAGCGGCGCGAACGTATCGAAGATCTTGCCGTCGAGGAACAGTTGCGACTGTTGGTAGGCGAGCATATCGGCCATGTCGCCTGCGGTAACATCGATGCAGCAGGTATAGCCGAACACATGATCCATCGCTTGCTCGGGCGAAACCTTGCGCGCGCGCTTGCCGATAACGATCGCGATCTCGGCCTCGTGGTTGACGGTGATACCCGGCGGCAGGACGATCTCGCCTTCCGGGTCCTGCACCGTGCTGGCGGGCTTGATCCAGTAATAGGGCCGCTCGGGCTCGGGTCCGCCCTGCATGTATACCCTATAGCCGGGGCCGATGGCGACGATCTTGCTTGGCATGACGGGCGCGAGCAACGAGACCGAAGCAAGCGCCACGGGCGGCGCGCTACTGGCTGAGAAGTTCGGAAAATCGCCGTCCAGCCCGTGAACCTCGCCGCCGCGCAGCTCCCCGTAACCGATGTAACCGGCGCGCTCATATCGGACGATTTTTGCCATTCACGCTCTCCCTTTGCGCCAGCCTAACGCACGAATGCCCGGCCTGCCAGAGCGGACCGGGCGTTCCATGCCACGGGCCAGAGAGGTCAGAACGACACGGTCAGGTCCATGCCGTAAGAACGGGCAGGAATGTAATTGCCGCCAATGAAGATGTTGCTGATATTGAGCGCGGAGGAGAAGCGCTGCTTGTCGAACAGGTTGCGTGCCCAGACGGCAAGGTCAGCCTTGATGCCGCCCAGGTTCATCTCCTTCAGCGCGACGCGACCGTTCACAATCCAATATGATTCGGTGTAGAGCACGTCCGGAGCGATCTTGAATATCGCTGCATCCGGGTTGGTGTCCGCCTGGACCTTGTCGCGGAAGATGGCATCGGTGCGGAGCGACAGATAGGCATCGCCGAACAGCGGCTGCGTGTCATACTGGGCGAACACGGTGCCGGTCCACTTGGGCGTGGTCAGCCTGCCGTTATAGTTGCCATTGAATGCCGCAATGATTGCAGGGGGAACGCTATTGACCGTGACATGCGTGTAGGCGGCGTTTCCGCCGATCGTCAGCCCTTCAAAGGGAGCAGCCAAGGTTTCGAACTCGAGACCCCAAGACTCCTTGCCGCCGACGTCGAGCACGAACACACTGATGGAATCGCCGTTGCACGCTGGGTTCGAGGTTCGCGCGCAAATCTCCTTGAATGTTTCGGGAGCGGTCTGAACGCTGCTCGGTGATTGCAGATGCTTCACGTCGGCCCACCATGCGGTCAGGTTCTTGCGAAGCTTGTTGTTGAAGAATTCCCCCTTGATGCCCGCTTCGGCCGATTTCACGGTTTCCGGGTCGAATGGCAGGCTCGCTGAGGTTCCGCCCGACACATAGGCAGTGGAATACTTGGCATAGAGCAGCACATCAGGGTTCAGCTTGAAGTTCACGCCAAACAGATAATTGAAACGCGTGTCCTTGTAGTTGGATTCGGTGAGCGTCAGCGCAGTGGGAATCTTGCCGAACAGGAACGAACCGAACTTCTTGTCTTTGGTGAGACGACCGCCGACTACGACGTCGAGCTTGTCCGTGAGGTGGAACTCAAGCTGTGCGTATGCCGCTATCGAACGAGCGGCATTGTAATATTCACCGATATCCGATTGGCCGATCACGCCATTCGGAATGAACGCGAAACTTGTCGTGTTCTTCAGCCAATGTTCCGCGACGTGGTCCTTCGACTTGAACCACATGGCACCAAATGTTCCGGTGAGCAGGTCGGATTCGTAGTTTGCCTGAAGTTCGGCGCTCCACTGTTCCGAACGGCTCTGCGCGCCAGAAACGATGCCGACGAAGGGCTGGCCGACGAGGGGAGCAAAACGCTGCACGAACGAGGGGATGGCAGCCTGCGCATCGGCAGGCGTGTTGATGCCGGGCGCGCGACCGATCGACGAGAACGCAATGAAGGTAGCGTAAGGAACGAGCGCCTGCTGCGTAAACGGCAGGCTCGACATGCCGTCAAGCGGCGAGGTCGCAAAGATGGTGGACTTGCGGTAGCCGAGTATCGACTTGATCGAAAGGTTGTCAGACGCGACGTAATTGGCCGTAAAGCTGTGCCCCTGGTGTTTCTGTTCGGTCGGAATCGACCAGGCGTTATGCTCGCCATTGGGTCGCTTGCCATTGTCGTCTTCATCCACGACACCGTTCGAATCGGCCAGCGCGCCCAGGAAGGAGCCAAGCAGCGGCACCGAGCGGTTCAGCGTGACCAGCGAAACCGCCTCCGGCGTGTTCAGCGCATCGCCGCGGTCATATTTGTAAACAGCGCTGAAATCGCCCGATTCAAACTTGAGTGCGGCAAAGTACGTATCGACGTCCTTCGCGCCGAGGGTCTTTACCGATTTCGCGTTTCTGGCGACCGGCGCGTAGTTTGAGGCCAGCCGGTTCCATACCACGGGCGCGCCAAGGTTGTTGATGTCGCCGTCGCGCTGCTCATGGACATAGCTGAAATAGGCGCTGAACGGCCCGATTTGCGGCGTATGGGCCGAAAGCCGCCAGCGCCAGTGATCCTGGTTGCCCATTGTCAGGCTGGCCTTCACACTGGCTTCGCCGGTCGGATCACTGGTCATGATGCTGACCGCTCCGGTCGTGGCATTGCGCCCGAAAAGGGTGCCCTGCGGCCCGCGCAGGACCTCAATTCGCGACACATCGGGCAGATCGAAGATGTAGCGCCCGCCATTGGCGCTGATGGTCTGGCCGGTGATATAGCTGGCATCCTCGCTCGCAAGGAACAGGCAGGCAGCGGCGATTTCCTCTGGGCGGCCGATCCTCTTCATCGGCAGGAAGTTTTTCATCGCCTCGATGTCCATCGGCGCGGCGCGCAGCGCGGGCGTATCGACGATACCGGGCGGCACCATGTTGAAGGTAACGCCGCTCGGCGCATATTCGTTTGCCAGAGCCTTGGTGAGGCCCAGCACGCCGCCCTTTGAGGCGACATAATGCGCCTGCGATGGCGATCCGTTCTGCACCGAGGAGGAGGTGATGTTGACCACGCGGCCCCACCCGGCCTCCAGCATGGCGGGCAGCATCTCGCGGATGCACAGGTGCGGACCTTTCAGGTTGATCCGCATCATCATTTCCCACTGCTCGTCGGTGATCTCGAAATAGGGGACGAAGGGCGCGATCCCGGCATTGTTGACGAGGATCTGGATTTCGCCGAACGCTTCGCGGGTGTGCCCGGCGGCAGCGGCAATGGCAGCCGCATCGGCGCAATCCGCTTCGATAGCGATCGCCGTATTGCCCGCAGCGGTGATCGTCGCCACCGTCTCGCGAACGCCCGCGCCGTTGATGTCCCATGCGCCGACGCTTGCGCCTTCACGTGCGAAGCGCTCGGCAATGGCCCGCCCGATGCCCGAACCCGCGCCGGTTACGACCGCAACCTTGCCTGCAAGCTGCACCTTGTTCTCCTGATCCCAACGACTGTCACCGGTAATAGCAATGCCGCTCGTTGTCGTCCGCACAAGGCGCAGCAGTATCATGGGAGCGATGGCTGGCCTTGCCGGACTCGACCTTGCAGCTTAGACCTTGCAACAGGACGGGAGATGACAAAGGCGATGAAGCACCAGGGCAGGGTTGCCATCATAACCGGCGCGGGTTCGGGCATCGGTCGGGCAACGGCGTTCGCTCTCGCACGCGACAATGTCGCGATTGTTGCGGTCGGCCGCAGGGTCGAACCTCTCGAACAATTGCGCAACGATCTTGCCGACACGGTGCCGGTGGCTGTCGTGGCTGCCGACGTGACCGACGACGATGCGCCTTCGCGCGCGGCCCAGACCGCCATCACCGACTTCGGTAGGCTCGACTATCTCGTCAACAATGCCGGCATGGGCAAACCGGCCCCGGTGGACGAAACCACCGACGAGGTGCTCGACTTGTTCCTCAACGTACACCTGCGGGCGCCATTCCGGTTCTGCCGCGAGGCATTGGGAGTGATGCAGGACGGCGGCGCAATCGTGAATATGGCCTCCAGCTTCGCGATGATCGGCGGCATGCGCGGCGGCGCCTATTCGGCTGCCAAGGGCGGGATTGTCGCCCTGACCAAGCACATGGCCGCACAATACGGGCAGCGCGGCATACGCACCAACGCCATCGCGCCGGGTGTGCTCGAAACCGACATGACCGCCTATGCCTGGAACGCGCATGTCTTCCGGCGAATGAACATGGACATGACCCCGTTGAACCGCACCGGAACGGGAGAGGACGCCGCTGCGGCGATCCGTTTCCTGCTGTCCGACGAGGCGCGCTTCATCACCGGGCAGATACTGGCTATCGACGGCGGTTGGACCACGACCAAGTATCTTGCCGAATCGGTCGTGCTCGCCGGGTCGGATCAAGCCTGAGCCGTGTTGCGGTGAACTTGCCGCGCCTGGATATGCTTGGCTGGTCGCTACGCAGTGACGAGGGCTCGGCAAGGCTTTGGCGCGAGCAGGGTTGGTGGTGTGACGAGACGGCAGGCGATGTGGCACGAAACCTTGCGCGCGACGAGCCGGAGCGGGTTCTGATTGTCGATGGCGATGTGCGTGTAACCGCGTTGCAGTTGCTTTGCAGTGCCGATGCAATTGCGCAGCAGTTGCTCGCGCGAGGGATCGGGCCGGGCAAGGTGGTCTCGTTCATGCTGCCAAACTGGCACGAAGCGGCTGCGATCTATCTCGCGGCCACGCTAGCAGGTGCGGTCGCCCATCCGATCGTGCCGCAGCTTCGCGACAGCGAGGTCGCCTTCATGCTGGCCGACAGTGGCAGCCGCGTGCTGTTCGTGCCTGCAGAATTCCGGGGCTTCGATTATCGCGCAATGATGGTGCGAGTGAACGCCGGACTTTCCCGGTCTGTCGAAACCGTGGTGCTGCGCGGAGATCCGGGCGAACATGCACCGTTTTCCGCGCTACTTGAACCCGTCGCCCAGACTGCGCCGCTGCCACGCGTCGATCCTGACAGCATTAAGATGCTGATGTACACTTCAGGCACGACCGGGCGACCCAAGGGAGTGCTGCACAGCCACAATTCGCTCCATGCGCTGATCCGGCAGATCGAGCGGAACTGGCACGTCTCTCCCGGCGACCGCTTCATCGTCCCATCGCCGATCAGCCATATCGGCGGCTCGATCTATGCCTTTGAAATGCCGCTTCTGTGCGACACCTCTGCGGTGCTTCAAGAGCATTGGGAGGCCCCTGCCGCAGTCGCCTTGATCGACACTGAGCATTGCACCCACATGGCGGGCGCGACGCCGTTTCTCGATGGCCTGCTGGGTGCAGCGCAAGAGTCCGGAACGCGGCTGCCCAGCCTCAAGGTATTCATTTGCGGCGGAGCTTCGGTCCCGCCCGCGCTGGTCCGGCGGGCACAAGCCAGCTTTGCGAAGGCAGCAGTTAGCCGTGTCTACGGCTCGACCGAGGTGCCAGTGCTGACAGTCGGTGCGCTAGAACCGGGCGAGGAGAACAAGGCCGCTGAGACCGATGGCCGGATCGGCATTGCCGAGGTCCGGCTTGTCGATGGCGAAGTGACCGCGCGCGGTGCGCAGATGCTGCGCGGTTATCTCCATGCCGAGGACGAGACGCAGGCATTCACCCCGGACGGTTTCTTCCGCATGGCCGATCTCGCCCGCGAGGAGCCGGGCGGCTATCTCGTCGTCACCGGCCGGGCCAAGGACATCATCATCAGGAACGGCGAGAACATTGCGCCCAAGGAGATCGAGGATATTCTGCTCGATCATCCTGCAATCGCCGACATTGCGATTGTCGGCCTGCCCGATGCCCGAACCGGCGAGCGGGCCTGCGCGGTGATCGTTCCATCGAAGGGTGCCGCGCCGGATTGTGCCGCTCTGGCCAACTTTCTGGGCGAGCGGGGCATTGCCAAATTCAAATGGCCCGAGCAGGTCGAACTGCGCAGCGAACTGCCGCGCAATGCCGCGGGCAAGGTGCTCAAGAATGTGCTGCAAGAGCAGTTCGAGCAAAGTGCGAAAAAGTGGGAACCGGTTTTTCGCAAATAGCGATGCGACCACAAATAGATTGAGCGGGCGAAGTGATTCAGATTCCACACAGCCCGCTCTAGGAGGCGAGACACTGCGATGAATTTCGATTGGACCGAGGAGGAGCAAGCCTTCCGCCAGCACCTGCGCGAATTCATCACGCGGAACGTGCCGCAAGACTGGGAGCGATTTGCCGAACATGGTCCGGGTTCTGCGGCGCTGACAGAGTTTGCCCGTGAATTTTGCGGCAAGCTCGCCCAGGACGATCTGCTGACCCCGCACTGGCCGGTCGAGATCGGTGGCCTCGGCCTCGATCCCTGGCACCAGACCATCCTTGCCGAGGAAATGTGGACGACGGGCGAGCCGCGCGGCGGCCAGTACATGAACGTCAACTGGATTGGCCCGACGCTGATGAAATTCGGCAGCGAGGAGCACAAGGCCCGCTACCTGCCGGGTATCACTTCGGGGCAGTCGCTATGGTGCCAGGGCTTTTCCGAGCCGGGCTCGGGCTCCGATCTTGCCTCGTTGCGCACCAAAGCCGAGCCGGTCGGAGAGGTTTACCGCGTCAACGGGCAGAAGGTCTGGACCAGCTATGCGGGCCTTGCGGAAACCTGCTTCCTGCTGTGCCGCACCGGGGAAGACCGCAAGCGCGGCATCTCGATCCTGCTGGTGCCGATGGACACGCCCGGCATTACCGTACGCGATATACCCTCGATCATCGGGCGCGGCGACATCCACGAGGTGTTTTTCGACGATGTCGAGGTGCCGCTTTCGGCCCGGCTTGGCGAGGAAGGGCAGGCCTGGGATATCATCGCCTATTCGCTCACCAACGAGCGGCTGGGCATTCCGCGCTATGCGCTGGCGCGTGCCGCGCTCGAACGCTCGGTCTCGATCCTGAGCGAACGCGGCGACTTTGCGGACGATGCCGTGAGGATCGAAGCTGCCTCGGTGGCATCGCTATGCGAGGCGGCCCGCTTGGCCAGCTATGCGCTCGTCGACCGGCGCGCCAAGGGTGAGACACTCGGCGCCGAGGCATCTTCTGCGCGCTTCGCCACGGTCATGGCAGAGCGGCGCGTTGCTGAATTCGTCACCGAGCACTTGCCCGAGGCGCTCGCCGATGCGCACCCTTATCTCAAGATGCACCACCAGCGCGGGATCGTTGCCGGAATCGCGGCGGGAGCGGCTGAAATCCAGCTCAACATCATCGCCAGCGACGTCCTCCAGCTTCCAAGGGAGCCGCGCTGATGGATCTTTCCCTCACCCAGGATCAGCGCGTTATCCTCGATGCGCTCGATGCCATGTTGCGGCCATGGGAGAGCGCCCCCATCCACGATGCGCCGCTGTTTGCGAGCGACCACGCGCTCGATAGAGCGCTGGCAGATGCCGGGTTTCTCGAAGTGGCTAATGATCCCGAGCTTGGCACTGTCACCGCCGCGCTGGTGATCGAGCGGCTGGCGCGCCTGCCCTATGCGACCGAGGCGGCGGCGAGCGCGCTCGTTGGTCCGGTGCTTGGCGAAGAAACCGCCGGGCCGATGTGCCTCGTCGACGCCCGCCAATGGCGACGCCCGGTACGATACCTGCGCGAGGGCGCGCGGGTCGTGTTACTGGAAGATCGGGGCGTTTCGGGATTTACCGCCAGTGCAACACAGTTCCGTGCGGAGCCGGAAGCGCTGTTCGCCTATCCGGTCGCCACATTGCATGGACTGCCCGAGGTGCGCGAACCGCTGACCATCGATCCAATGCAGCTTCGAGCGCGTTGGCAAGTCGGCCTCGCATCGGAATGCGCCGGGCTGCTGGCAGGCGCGCTTGCCAGCGTGGTTTCGCATGTATCGGACCGCAAGCAGTTCGGTCGGCCACTCGCGACCTTTCAGGCGCTGCGCCACCGTCTTGCCGAGGCGCAGGTGCGGATCAATGGCACCTACTGGCTGGCGATCAGGGCTGCGGCGGACTGCGATTCGGGCAATGCGGCACTGGCCGCGCTCCATGCCGCCGAAACCGCGCGCATCTGCACCTATGATTTCCATCAGTTCCTCGGGGCTATGGGCATGACATTGGAGCATCCGCTCCACCTGTGGACCTACCGGCTGAAATTGCTGGCGGGCGAGCTTGGCGGCGTTTCGGGTCATGCCCGGTCAGTAGCCGACGCGTTGTGGGGGCCTGCCTCAGGCTGAACGATCAGGAGATATTAAATGCAAATCAAGGGGTTGGCCGCAGTGGTCACCGGCGGCGCATCGGGCCTCGGCAAGGCGAGCGCGCAAATGCTCGCGGCTGCGGGCGCAAAAGTCGCGGTGTTCGACCTCAACGCCGAGTCGGGAGAAGCGGCGGCGCGAGCGATCGGCGGAATTTTCGTCAGTGTCGATGTCTCCGACGACGCCAGCGTTTCGGCGGGCCTTGATGCAGCGCAGGCGGCGCACGGCGGCGCGCGGATACTCGTCAACTGCGCCGGGATTGCACCGGCAGTGAAAACCGTGGGCAAGGGCAACGCGCCGCATCCGCTCGACACCTTCCGCAAGACCATCGAGGTCAACCTCATCGGCACCTTCAACATGATCTCGAAATTCGCCGCGCGCGCCGCCGCGCTCGACGAGATCGATGGCGAATGCGCAGTGATCGTCAACACCGCTTCGGTCGCCGCATACGAGGGCCAGATCGGGCAGGCCGCCTATGCCGCGTCGAAGGGCGGCGTGGTCGGCCTGACCCTGCCGGTGGCTCGCGATCTTGCGCAGCACAAGATCAGGGTGATGACGATCGCGCCAGGCATCTTCCTGACGCCGATGCTCGAGGCCTTTCCCGAGAACGTGCAACAGGCACTGGGCGCGCAAGTTCCGCATCCCAGCCGCCTTGGCAAGCCAAGCGAATATGCGCAGCTCGTTGCCAGCATCATCGCCAATCCAATGCTGAACGGCGACGTCATCCGGCTCGATGGCGCAATCAGGATGGCGCCGCGTTAATTGCTCCCCTCAGGCGATTTGGCTTGCCAACCTCATGCCGCGCCTTAGGCTCACAGGCGGGATAGAGGAGATCTGTAAACATGTATTTCGGCTGGATCGTCGTGTTCGTGGGCGCCATAATCATGATGCTGGTAATGGGGACGACGGTCAGTGTGTTCGGCCTCTATGTCCTTCCCGTCAGCTCGGAGTTCGGCTTGTCGCGTGCCGATGTGAACAGCGGGTTCGCGCTGATGAACCTGGGCGGTGCAGTGATTGCGCCGCTGGTCGGGCGCGCTGCCGATACGTTTCCGGTGCGCCGGGTGATGGCTGCGGGTGCGCTGTGCTATGCGCTTGCCAGCATTACCATCGGCCTTTCCGACAAGCTGTGGCTGAACGCGCTGGTCCTGGGCATGATCCTGCCGGTCACGATCGGCGGGATGACGTCTTTCGGTGTGATGGCGATGGTCACCCGCTGGTTCGAGGCGCAGCGCGCCCGGGCGCTGTCGCTAGCCGCGATTGGCATGTCGCTGGGCTCGGTTGTGATGGCGCCGTTCGTCGGCTGGATGATCGGCAATGTCGGCTGGCGTGAGATGCTGGTCGGCCAGGGTATCGTTATCGGCACAATTTTCCTGCTGCTCATTTTCGTCCTGCGCGATCGTCCCGGCCCCGATGACATCGAGCCGAGACTGGCCGGAACCGAACATTTGCCGCCCTCTCCACCTGTTGCAGCTGCAGATCAGAAGCCGCTTTCCACGCGCGAGATTCTCGGCAAGCCTGCGTTCTACATCATTGCCGTGACCATGGCGCTGGGTATGGGCACGGTGCAGGCTATGACCATTTCGCTGATTCCGATGGTGCAGGAAACGGGTATTGGCACTGCCGCCGCAGCGGCAGGCTTGATATCGATCATGGGCGTGGCCGGGATTGTCGGCAGACTTGCGCTGGCGGCAGTTGGCGACCGGGTGAACAAGGCCATCGCGCTGAGCATTTCGCTCGCGGCCTTTGCGGGGCTGGTCGTGCTCCTGCCTATTCCTTCGGGCTATCTGATGGTGGCGATGATCGTTGCGGTCATGGGCTTTCTCGGCGGAGCGATCATGCCGCTATGCCTTGCAATCCTCGCCGAAGTTGTGGGTCCCTACACCTTCGCATCGGCAAACGGCCTTGCCTCACTGGTGATCGCGCTGCTTGGCGCGGTGACCATCCGCTTGAGCGGCGACATTTTCGACGCCACCGGCACCTATCACGCCGTGTTCGCGATGCTCGGTGGCGCTATCGCGGTCGGCTCGCTGCTCATGCTGGTCTATGCGCGGATGACGAGGACGGAAGGGGTAGCCGTTGTCACCTAGCGCAAAGGGCGTTCAAATAATGCGATCCTATTATGGCTGGGTGATCGTGGCGATCACCATGGTGATCTTCATGCTGCTGGTGGGATGCCTGGCGAACGCGTTCGGGCTGTTCGTCCTTCCCGTTTCCCAAGACCTCGGACTTTCCCGCGCTGACGTAAACACGGGCTATATCCTGACGGTGCTTGGCGGTGCGGCAATGGCACCGTTCCTTGGCAGATTGATCGACACCTATCCGGTACGCAGGGTCATGCTGGTCTGCGCGTTGATGTTTGCCGGTGGCATGATCACTGTCGGCTTGTCGGAGAACGTATGGTTGAGCGCCGCAATGCTGGCCGTTCCGGTTGCGGTGGGCATGGGCGGCGTCGGCACGATCGGTTCGATGGCGATCGTCGCACGGTGGTTCAAGGCGCAACGCGGGCGGGCCATGGCGATCTCGATGATGGGAATGTCGCTTGGCACGATTGCGCTTACACCGATGGTCGGTCTCATGATTGCCTCCTTTGGATGGCGGCAAACGCTGGTCACTCTGGGTATCGGCATGGGGACTGTATTCCTGATCGCGATCGCCCTTCTGCGCGAGCATCCCGGACCCGGCGACATTGAGCCCGGCGCAGCAGAATATTTGGCTTCACAGCCACAGCCGACGATTCAGGAGGAAATCGGAAAGTCACTTGGCACGCTCCAGATATTGCGGATGCCACTGTTTCTGCTTCCATCGATTGCGGCTGCGCTGGCGCTCAGCGCGGCACAAGGGATCACCATTTCGATGGTGCCGATGGCGCAGGAGGCGGGAATCGGCGTGGCACAGGCAGCTACCCTAATGTCGATGCTGGGGGCAACGTCGATCGCCGGCAAATTTCTGCTGGTCTGGGTCGGTGACCGGGTAAGCCGCTCGATCTCGCTTGCGGTCATGGCGGCAGCAACGGCAGCATCGAGCGGGTTGCTGATTTTTGCCGATAGCTATCCCATGCTGTTGGTTTCATCCGCCCTGCTTGGTCTTGCGGTGGGATCGATAACGCCCGCGCTGCTCGCGCTCCTCGCCGATGCGGTTGGCGCGGCATCCTTCGGATCGGCAAACGGCATCGCGATGCTAATCGGTGCGTTTACGGGTGCCTTGGCTATGCGCGGAGCTGGCGAGCTTTATGATCGCACCGGAGGCTATGAAACGATGTTTGAGGTCTTTGTCGGCGTAAGCTTATTGTCGCTGATGTTGCTGCTGATCAGCTTGAGGATCGAAAAGGGCCGGTCGCTGGCATCAACGCTCGCCGTGCCCATCACTCCGCCAGCTTGACGAAGCTGTCGATCACGCGCTTGCGACCGCTGCCCTCGAAATCGATCTCGAGCTTGTTGCCTTCTTGAGCAGCTACGGTCCCATAGCCGAACTTGTCGTGGAACACGCGCGCTCCGGCTGCCACGTCGCTGCGTGGCGTGGCGGCGAAGCTGGCGGCGGACCGGGTCACTTCCTTCACCTGCTTGGGCGCGGAATCATAGGCCGAAGCAGCCGCGCGCTGCCAGCCGGGGCCGCGCGTCGCGGTGCGCGAAGGCTGAGCGCGGGCGACATCGGCAAAGGGGTCGGAATGTTCCGACCACTGCGCCCGCCACAGCGAGGCCCCGCCGGTCAGCGTGGTTTCCTGCTCGACATGCTCGTCGGGCAGTTCGGCGACGAACCGGCTCGGGATCGAGCTGGTCCACTGTCCGTAGATGCGGCGGTTGGCGGCATGCAGGATTGTGCAGCGCCGCCGCGCACGGGTGATCGCGACATAGGCGAGGCGGCGTTCCTCTTCGAGGCTGGCCAGCCCGCCCTCGTCCAGCGAACGCTGCGAAGGAAACACGCCTTCCTCCCAGCCGGGCAGGAACACGTGCTCGAATTCCAGACCCTTGGCGCCGTGCATGGTCATGATTGTGACCTTCTCGCGGTCGTCGGCAGCCTCGTTGTCGATCACCAGGCTGACGTGTTCGAGGAAATCTCCGAGAGTCTCATATTCCTCCATCGCGCGCGCCAATTCGGTGAGGTTTTCGAGCCGTCCGGCGCTTTCCGCGCTGCGCTCGGCCTGAAGCATGGCGGTATAGCCTGCCTCGTCGAGCACGGTGCGGGCCAGTTCGGCCGGGCTGGCAGTGCCCGCCAGATCGCGCCAGCGAGCAAAATCGCGCATCAAGGCGAGCAGGGTATTGCGGGGGCGGGCGGGCAGTTCGTCGGTATCGGCCAGTTCCATCGCGGCAGCGGCAAGCGGGATGCCGCGTCTGCGGGCGTGGACGTGGAGCTTTTCGAGCGCCTTGGAGCCAAGCCCGCGCTTGGGAGTGTTATGGATGCGCTCGAAGGCAAGGTCATCGGCGGGCTGGGCGATCACGCGTAGATAGGCGAGCGCATCGCGGATTTCGGCGCGCTCATAGAAGCGGAAGCCGCCAACGATCTTGTAATTGAGGCCGATGGTGATGAACCGGTCTTCGAATTCGCGGGTCTGGTATTGCGCGCGAACGAGGATCGCCATCTGGGCGAGCGGCGCGCCTTCATGTTCCAGCCGCTCGATCTCCTCGCCGACGCGGCGCGCTTCCTCGGGAGCATCCCACACGCCGATAACGCGCAGCTTGTCGCCGGCGTGGCGATCGGTCCACAAGGTCTTGCCGAGCCGCTGGCTGTTCTCGCTGATGAGGCCCGAGGCGGCTGCGAGGATCTGCGGGGTCGAGCGGTAATTCTGCTCCAGTCGGATGATCTTGCTGCCGGGGAAATCCTTCTCGAAGCGCAGGATATTGGCGACTTCGGCGCCGCGCCACGAATAGATCGACTGGTCGTCGTCGCCCACCACGCAGATATTCTGCCGCTGCTGCGCGAGCAGGCGCAACCAAAGGTACTGCACCTGGTTGGTGTCCTGATATTCGTCGACGAGGATATATTTGAAGCGGTTCTGGTATTGCTCAAGCACGTCGCGGTGCGCGCGCAGGATGTTGAGGACGTGGAGCAGCAGATCACCGAAATCGCAGGCGTTGAGCGCCTTCAGCCGGTCCTGGTAAAGCTGGTAGAACTGCTGGCCGCGTCCGTTGGCGTATAGCTCGTTCTCGGCAGCGTCGAGGTCTGCCGGATTGAGCCCGCGGTTCTTCCAGCGGTCGATCAGCCCGGCAAGCTGGCGAGCGGGCCAGCGCTTCTCGTCGAGGTCGTTCGCGGCGATAAGCTGCTTCAGGAGCCGTAGCTGATCGTCGGTATCAATGATCGTGTAGTTTGATTGCAGCCCGACCAGTTCGGCGTGACGGCGCAGCATTCGCGCGCCGATCGAGTGAAAGGTGCCGAGCCAAGGCATGCCTTCGACCGCCGGGCCAATCAGCTTGCCGACGCGCTCGCGCATTTCGCGCGCGGCCTTGTAGGTGAAGGTGACGCACAAAATCTCTGACGGCCAGGCGAGGCGATTGTGGATCAGCCATGCGAGCCTCGCGGTAAGCGCAGCAGTCTTGCCGGTGCCCGCGCCCGCCAGCATCAGCACCGGGCCTTCGGTGGTCAACACGGCTTCGCGCTGCGGCTCGTTGAGACCGGCGATCAGGGCCTCGCGCGGATCGGCCGGAGCAGGGATGGCGGATTGGGACACAGGTGAACAGTTAGGGAACGGCGTTGCCTCGCGCAAGCGGCGCGATCAAGCCGTCCGCAGCAAATGCAACCGGGCCTTGCCGACATCGCGGACAACCTCGTCATCGAAACCTTCTGCAGCGATGGACTCGTCGCGGCCGGTTTCGATGCTTACCCAGGTCGCCGGGCCGATCCAGCCGAGGCGAACCAACTTATCGAGTGCGACTGCGCCCGCCCCGGAGCCGTAAGGCGGGTCCATCAGCACCAGGTCGACTGGCTGACGGGCGGGGCCGAGCGTCATAACCGAACATACGCGCACGTCGCACATCGCCTGTGCGCCAAGATTGGCCACGTTGGTTCGCAGCGCGCGTATCGCTGCTGCATCCTGCTCGACGAAAATGGCCTTGGCAGCTCCGCGCGAAAGTGCTTCGAACCCCAACGCGCCAGAACCGGCGAACAGGTCGGCAACGGTCAATCCCTCGAACGAACCGAGGCGGCTCGCCAGCATTGAAAACAGCGTCTCGCGGGTTCGGTCCGCCGTGGGCCGGGTGGTCTCTCCCTTTGGCGCGACCAGCGGACGGCTGCGCCATTGGCCGGCAATGATCCTCATTGGCGGTTCGGCTTCGAATTATTGCTGTTGCCTGTGCCCGATAGCGAGGCGCGAAATCGTTCCAGATCATGACCGGAGATTTCCGCAGCCGCTCCGCGCGGCAGATCGCCCAGAGCGAAGGGACCGTATCCCACCCGGATCAGGCGGCTGACCTCGAGGCCGAGGTGTTCAAGCACGCGGCGCACCTCGCGGTTCTTGCCCTCGGTCAAGGTGAGCACGATCCACTTGTTGCGGCCGGTGCTGCGTTCCATGTTCGCATCGATCTTGCCATAGCGCATGCCATCGATCTCGATCCCCTCGATAAGGTCTTCGAGCCGCGACTGGCTGATTTCCCCGAAAGTCCGGGCGCGATAGGTGCGCTCCACCCCGGTCGAAGGCAATTCGAGCTGGCGCTTGAACTCGCCATCGTTCGTGAGCAGCAGCAAACCTTCGGTGTTGAGATCGAGCCTGCCCACCGGCATCATTCGCGGCGTGCCTTTGGGCAATGCATTACGAAGCGCGGCGTAGATGGTCGGGCGACCGGCGGGGTCGCGCTCTGCCGTCAACAGTCCTTGCGGCTTGTGGAAGGCAAACAGCCGGGTCGGCTCGGTCGCTGCGACCGGTTTGCCATCGACCGTCACGCCTTTCAGGTTTTCGAGCACTGTCGCAGGTGTGGTGAGCACCTGATCGCCGATTTTCACGCGGCCATCCGCGATCATCCGCTCGACTTCGCGGCGGCTCGCGATCCCGGCGCGAGCAAGCAGCTTGGCGATGCGTTCGCCACTGCGGGGGGGCAGGGGGTCGCCGGAACGGGGGGTCGGGTGTGACATGCCCCCGCCTTAGAGCGATTTTGGGTGAGGTGGAAACACCGAACGGCCCGCCTATCGCCGACAACAAGGAATCTGGCACTCAGGCCAGCGAAAGCACCGGTTTCAGGATTCCGCGCTGGGGTGGGCTGCTCGACGCGAATCTGCGTCACGGGACGAGTCGAACGGACGCCATCCGGTAACATCGCGAATCATTGGCAACCCGCAGCGATCGCAATTGGTGCGATGATGGAGTTCATCGAACCAGACACGGTTGCGGTTGATCTTGTGCGAAAACAGTTGGCAAATAATCGAGGACATTCGGGACTTTCCCCTTTGAAGGTATCAGTCATCCTCTCTCTTGGGGAACGTATCATGTCAGTCCGGCTCATCCAACGCCATATCGGCTGAGGCCAGTTAAAAGACGCTAGGGACGGGACGAATTTGCCGCTAGCGTCAAATTCAGGCGGAATGGGAAGGGGATCGCACGATGAGCGAAGCGACCGAGCGCAGTCTCTGGAATTCGGTGAGCCCCTATCTCGAAAAGGAATCGCTCGCCGCCTTTTTCGTCGGCATTTCCTCGGGATTCCCGTTTGCGATGATCGGCGCGACTCTGACCACGCGATTGGCGCAGGACGGGATCGACAAGAAGACGGTAACCGCCTTCACGCTCGCCTTCCTGGTCTACAATCTGAAGTTCCTGTGGGCCTGGGTGGTCGATGGCGTCCGCTTGCCGCTGATCGGTGGGTTGGGTCAACGCGTCTCTTGGATGCTGCTGGCGGGTTTGCTGGTAATGGCTGCCGTCATCAACCTGGCGCTGGTCGATCCGGGAGCCGACATTGCCTGGACCGCGACCTCGGCGATATTCGTCGGGCTCGCCGGGGCGACCTTCGATATCGTCATCGATGCCTACCGGATCGAGACCCTAAAACCATACCAGCTCGGAACCGGCTCGGGCATGTCGCAGTATGGCTGGCGGATCGGCTCGGCCGGCGCTGGCGCAGTGGCGCTCGTAGTTGCGGCACGCTGGGGATGGTCGGCAGCTTACATGGCCTGCGCCGTGTTCGCCTTGCCCGCGATGTTCACTGCGCTGTGGTTGGGCGAGCCTTCGCGCCATCGCGAAGTTGCGCCGCGCAAGGGTCCTGGCGAACTGTGGCAATCGATTGCCGGGCCATTTGCCGAATTCTTCCAGCGCCAAGGTGCGCTCATGGTGCTGCTGTTCATCCTCGTCCACAAGATCGGCGATACCCTCGCCAACCTGACTTTCCGCCTGCTGTTCGACGATCTCGGCTTTTCCAACGACGAGATTGCTGCGTGGGACGTGGGAGTCGGCTTCTGGGCCTATCTCATCGGCATCTTTGTGGGTGGAGTTATCTACTCCCGGCTCGGGCTCAAGAGGTCGGTGCTGCTGGCGCTGGTGCTGATGGGTATTTCCAACTTCAGCTTTGCACTGCTGGCATCGGCGGGCCATTCAAACCTCGTCCTGGCTGGCGCCATCGGGTTCGAGAATGCGGCGTCCGGCTTTGGCGGTGTGGTCGTGGTCGCCTACTTCTCGGCGCTGTGCGACTTGAGGTTCACGGCTGCGCAATATGCCCTGATTTCTGCGGGAGCGAGCATCGTCGGCCGCTTTGTGACCGGCACCACTGCGGGTAGCCTGATCGAGCAGATGGGCTATTCGAATTTCTACATTCTGACGACCGTGCTGGCGCTTCCCGGCATCGTGTTGTTCTGGTGGATGGCCCGGGCGGGACGCATCGATTCGTCGATGGGAACAGCGGGCGGCGGTGCGGACGGCGATGCCGAGACGAGTCACTAATCAGCCAGGAAGCTCGTCGTTGAGCCGCAAAACCTCGCCTGCGAGATAGAGCGAGCCGCAGATCAGCACCGGAAGGCCGTCGTCTGGTAGGTGTGAAAGCGCGGCGATAACATCGGGCGCGGCGATAGCATCCGGGCCGAAAGAGCCGGCGTCATGATGCTCGTGGCCGGGAATGGGAACGGCAGTGGTGCTAACTGTGGTTGCAGCAAGCGGCGCGGTGATCGCGCTTGGCTCCTTGCTGGCCAGCATGCCAATTATCAAATGGAGGCGCTTGCCCGAAAAGTGCCGGGCTATCGCTGCCCCCGCATCGCGATTGTGCCCGCCGTCGAGCCATATGTCTCGGCCCGGCGCGAGCGCGGTCAATGAGCCGGGGCCAAGCCTTTGAAGGCGAGCTGGCCAGCGGACGTTGCGCAGGCCTTGGCCGATTGCCGGCACATCGACCTTTATCGTGTCCTGGCTCCGCAACATCGCAATCGCCAGCAACGCGTTGTCGACCTGGTGCGCGCCAGCCAAGGGCGGGCAGGGAAATTCAAGGTCGACCGTCTCGTCACGATAAGTGAAATTGAGATCGTCGGCGCTGCCCGACCATGCCTGCCCGCGCATTCGCAGCGACGCGCCATTCCTTCGCGCGGCGGCGATGATCTCGTGCGTTGCTGCTGGAGTGTAGGCCTGGGTCACCAGAGGCACACCAGCCTTGGCGATCCCGGCCTTCTCGAAGGCGATTCGGGCGAGTGGGTCTTTCGGCGTGCCATCTTCCGGCGCGAGCAGAAATTGCTCGTGGTCGATGCCCAGAGTTGCGATGCCGCATACCACGGGCCGGGCTATCACGTTGGTGGCGTCGAAACGTCCGCCAAGCCCCACCTCGATCACACAGGCATCTGCCGCGTGGCGTGAAAAGGCGAGGAATGCGGCGGCTATGGTAACCTCGAAGAAGCTGATCGCGAGGCCCTGTGCAGTATCGAGAACCTCTGCGAGCAGGGCGGCGAGCGCGGCGTCCTCGATCAGCTCACCGGCGATGCGGATGCGCTCGTTATAACGCACCAGATGGGGGCTGGTGGTTGCATGGACCCGCAACCCTTCGGCCTCGAGAATTGCGCGCAGGAAGGCGCAGGTCGAGCCCTTGCCGTTGGTCCCGGCAACGTGGAACACCGGCGGCAGCTTGTCCTGCGGGTTCCCCAGCTGTGCGAGCAGCACCCGGATTGCCTCGATACCGATGCGGCCCTGCGGCAGTGAAAGTCCCGCCAGCCGGTCGAGCTGGATCTGAACCAGCGGATCGTCCGATGTGGCGAAATCGCGCACCGGTTATCGTGCCGAGTGAACGGCCTCTGCCAAAGCGGCGGTAAGCTCTCGCAGGGGGCCGGGCGCATTGGTGCCATGTTCGCCGACCAGATCGACGAGCGCAGAGCCGACCACGACGCCATCGGCGACCCGGGCGATGTCCGCTGCCTGCTCGGGAGTGCGCACGCCGAACCCGACCGCGACGGGAAGCTGCGTCGATTGCTTGATGCGGCTGACGTTCTCTTCGATCGATGCCTGCGCGGCCTGCTGCATGCCGGTTATCCCGGCGACCGAAACGTAGTAGAGAAATCCCGACGAGCCTTCGAGCACGGCGGGAAGCCGTGCGGCGTCGGTGGTGGGTGTTGCGAGCCGGATCAGTGACACGCCTGCGCCACGCAGGGCAGGGCCAAGCTCGGGGTCTTCCTCGGGCGGAATATCGACGCAGATCACGCCGTCGACGCCCGCTTTCGCGCACTGCGCGGCGAACCAGTCTGCGCCCCGGATCGTCATCGGATTGGCATAGCCCATCAGAACCAGCGGCACTTGCGGGTGCCGCGCTCGGAAATCAGCTGCCAGGCGGAAAATGTCGGCGGTCTTTGTGCCAGCGCCAAGGCTGCGCAGGTTCGCCTTCTGGATCGCGGGGCCATCGGCCATTGGATCGGTGAAGGGCATGCCCAGTTCGATCACGTCCGCGCCGCCTTCGACCAGCGCGTCGAGATTTGCAGAGGTGTTACCATCGCCTGCGGTGATGAAACAGACGAGGGCAGGGCCTTTGCCGAACGCCGCGGCGAGGCGGGTCATATCTGGGTTCCAAGATGCTCGGCGACGGTGAAGATGTCCTTGTCTCCGCGCCCGCACAGGTTGGCGAGGATGATCGCGTCCTTCGGCATCGTCGGCGCGACTTTCGCCACCGCAGCAATGGCGTGGCTCGGTTCCAGCGCCGGAATAATCCCTTCGGTAAGGCACAGGAGTTGGAAGGCCCCCAGCGCCTCCGTATCCGTCACCGAGGTATATTCGACGCGGCCGTTTTCCTTCAGCCACGAATGCTCGGGGCCGATGCCGGGATAATCGAGGCCCGCGCTGATCGAATGAGCCTCGGCGATCTGGCCGTCCTCGTCCTGAAGCAAGTAGGTCTTGTTGCCGTGCAGAATGCCTGGCCTACCGCCCGCCAGTGAGGCGGCATGTTGCTTGTCGAGCCCGTGTCCGGCCGCCTCGACACCCAGCATCTTCACCTCGGCATCGTCGAGGAACGGGTGGAACAGGCCGATCGCATTGCTGCCTCCGCCGATCGCGGCGACCAGCAGATCCGGAAGGCGGCCAGTACGTGCCAGCATCTGCTCGCGCGCCTCGCGCCCGATTACCGACTGGAAATCGCGAACCAGCTCGGGATAGGGGTGCGGACCCGCCGCTGTGCCGATGATGTAGAAGGTGTCATGGACGTTGGCGACCCAGTCGCGCAGCGCTTCGTTCATCGCGTCCTTGAGCGTTTTCGCTCCGCTGACGACCGGTACCACCTCGGCGCCGAGCAGCTTCATGCGGAACACGTTGGGCTGCTGGCGGGCGACGTCGGTCTCGCCCATGTAGATGACGCAAGGCAGGCCAAAGCGCGCGCAGACCGTGGCAGTTGCAACGCCGTGCTGCCCCGCGCCGGTCTCGGCGATGATCCGGGTCTTGCCCATGCGGATCGCCAGCAGGATCTGGCCCACGCAATTGTTGATCTTGTGCGCGCCGGTGTGATTGAGTTCGTCGCGCTTGAACCAAACCTGCGCGCCGTTTCCGGGCTGCGCCGACTTGGCAAGCTCCTCGGTCAGGCGCGGAGCGAAATAGAGCGGGCTGGGCCTGCCGACATAGTGCTCGAGCAGGTCATCGAACTCAGCCTGGAAGGCGGGATCGGCCTTGGCCCTGCGGTATTCCTTCTCCAGTTCGAGGACCAGCGGCATCAGCGTTTCGGCGACATAGCGTCCGCCGAACTGGCCGAAATGCCCGCGATCGTCAGGCTGGTTGCGAAAGGTGTTGGGAAGGTCGTTCATGGCTGTGTCTCAGGAAAGTCTGGCCGCTTTGCAGAACGCAGCGATCTTGTCCACGTCCTTCACGCCGGGCGCGCTTTCGACGCCCGACGAGGTATCGAGCACTTGCGCACCGGTGAGGCGCGCGGCCTCGGCGACGTTTGCAGGGGTCAGCCCGCCTGCCAGGCCCCAGGCCAGGGCGCCGCGATAGGCAGCCAGCAGCGACCAGTCGAAGCTGAGGCCCATGCCGCCGGGCAAGGTGCCTTTGGGTGTCTTGGCGTCGAACAGGATGAGATCAACCGCATCCCTGAAGCTGTCGGCGCGGGCAATGTCGGCCAGGCTGGCAATAGGTAGCGCCTTCCACACCGGCACACCGAACTGCGACCTGATCTGCGCGGCGCGTTCGGACGTTTCCTCACCATGAAGCTGGATTGCGTCAAGCGCGGCTGCGGCAACAGCTTCGCCGATCACATCATCCTTGGCATCGACGAACACGCCAACCCGACCGATCCGGCCTGCCGCGCGCGCTCCCAGGTCAGCCGCCTGGCGCGCATCGACATACCGCGGCGAGGGTGCAAAGAAGTTCAACCCGACATAGTCCGCGCGCGCCTTGATCGCCGCCTCAAGCGCGTCTGCGGTCGAAATTCCGCAAATCTTGATGGCGGGAGCAGGCATGGCCTGCCCTTAGCCCGATTTGCGATCAAGTCGAGGCTATTTGCCGAGCTCGAAAGTAACCGTCACGCTCGCGCCGGACTGCACTTCGCCTGCCGCAACCGGCGTGGGCGCTGCCGCGTCGGCCATGGCGGCGCGGGCATACATCACCGGCGGTTGCGGGGAATAACCGCCGCCCTCGGTAATCGTCAGCACCCTGATGACCCGAAGCCCCGATGCGCTGGCGTAGATTTGCGCTCGCGCAATCGCCTTCTTGATAGCGTCGGCACGCGCTTCGTTGGCAGCAGCGTCGGGATCGTCCATCTGGAAACTCGGGCCGTTGACCTGGTTCGCGCCAGCCGCGACCAGCGCGTCGATGGTGCTGCCCATGCGATCGAGCTTGCGCTGCTTGACCGTAACCATGTTGTAGACCTGGTAGCCGATGATCGGGGGCACCTGCTGCTCAAGCGGATCGACGGCGCGCTGGTTCGACATGTCGGCGTAGACCGGGTTGAGGCTAAGATTGCTGGTCTGGATGTCCCGGTCGGCAATCCCCGCCTTCTTGAGCGCGGAGATCACCTGGTTCATCTTCGCGGAGTTGGCGGCGAGTGCGGCGCCCGCAGTCTTGCCCGAGCCCGTCACTCCGGCAGTGAAAATGCCAAGATCGGGAGCAGAGAACGATTGGCCCTGTGCCGAAAGGCTGAGCATCGTGTTACCTGCCGCGATTACGGGGCCGCTCGAAACGTCATGGGCGAGCGCAGGGCTGGCCATGGCGAGGCTGAAGGCAAAAGCCGGGGCCGTGAGCGCGGATGCAACAGTCGGAAACTTCATGCGCGAACTCCTGAGTGTAATCTTGAAGCGCGCTATTCGTTCATTTTTAATTGCGTAAAGCTGAACGATAAGGCGCGCTTAAAGTGTGGCTTCGATCGCGCGCGCCGCTGCAACAGGATCTTCGGCACTGCGGATCGGCCTGCCGACGACAAGCACGCTGGCCCCGGCATCGCGCGCCTCGCGCGGCGTGACGATGCGCTTCTGATCGCCCTTCTTGCCCTCCGAGAGCCGCAGTCCCGGCACGACGAAGAACCCGTTCTTCCACCGCTTGTGGATCGCGCCGACTTCGTGACCAGAGCAGACGATGCCGTCCAGCCCCGCCTCGTGCGACAGATCGGCCAGCCGCAGCGCGGCGTCGTGCGGGTTGTCGGCGATGCCGATGCGTGACAGGTCCTTGTCATCGAAGCTGGTGAGGACGGTGACGCCCACCACCTTGGTATTCTCGCCTGCTGCGGCCTTGGCATCTTCCATCATCGCCCTGCCGCCGCTGGCATGGACGGTAACGATTGCCGGCTCGAGCACATGGATCGCCTGCATGGCGGCGGCAACCGTATTGGGAATGTCGTGGAACTTGAGGTCGAGGAAGATCGGCAGGCCGATCTTGGCCAGTTCGTGAACCCCGTGGTGTCCGTGAGCGCAGAAGAATTCGAGTCCCAGCTTGATCCCGCCGATATGCCCCTTGACCTTGCGGGCAAGATCCTGCGCCGTTTCCAGCCGGGGAACGTCTAGAGCGAGAAAGACGGGATTACGATACATTTGGGCTATGGCTTTCTTCGTTTACGGTTGGCGTGGCGTTTGGATCGAGTTCGGCATCGGCGGGCAATGGTGCCAAGGCTGGGGTAGCCTCGGTGATCGGTGCCACCGCCGACGCTGCACGAAGGCTGTTTTCCAGCGATGCAATGCGGCGCTTCAGCCGCCAGCCCTGCGCCCGCTTCAAAAGCCACATCGGCGCCAGCCCGAGCAGAAAGAACCCGAGTGCAAACGCCCACATCGGTCCCGCGACGATCACTGGTGGCTCTTCGCCGACTTTCGGCCAGACATTGAGATCGGCCGAGTTGCCGACGTTGAACAGTATGAACAGCAGGATAAGGATCACTGCGGTGACCCAGAAAATTGTGCGCAATACCTGCACCGGCGTCCTCCTGTTATCCACCCCGATATCTCACGAGGGATGCTAGGGAAGATCGCGCCTAATGGGAAGGCTGGCGGACAAACAACCGTAATTCAGGCCTTGCCGAACACCCGCTCGAACACCGTGTCGACGTGCTTGAAGTGGTAGTCGAGGTTGAAGCGGTCCTCGATTTCCGCATCACTTAGCGCGGCGGAAACGTCCGGATCGGCCTTGAGCAGTTCCATCAACGACAATCTGCCGTCGCTTTCCCACACCTTCATCGCGTTGCGCTGGACGAGGCGGTAGCTCTCGTCGCGGCTCAGTCCGGCCTGGGTCAGAGCCAGCAGCACGCGCTGTGAATGGATCAGGCCGCCCATCCGGTCCATGTTGGTCTGCATCCGCTCGGGATAGATCAGCAGCTTGTCGACCACGCCTGCGAGCCGAGCGAGCGCGAAATCGAGCGTGATCGTCGAATCGGGGCCGATGAACCGCTCGACCGAGGAGTGCGAAATGTCGCGCTCGTGCCACAGTGCGACGTTTTCCAGCGCAGGCAAGGCATAGGCGCGGATCATGCGCGCCTGTCCGGTCAGGTTCTCGGTCAGCACCGGGTTACGCTTGTGCGGCATGGCCGACGAACCCTTCTGGCCCGGCGAGAAATATTCCTCGGCCTCAAGCACTTCGGTGCGCTGCAAATGGCGGATTTCGACCGCGAGCCGCTCGACCGAGCCGGCGATGACGGCAAGCGTGGCGAAGAACATCGCGTGCCGGTCGCGCGGGATGACCTGCGTGGAAACCGGCTCGATGCCGAGGCCCAGCTTTTCCGCGACATATTCTTCCACCGAGGGATCGATATTGGCGAAAGTGCCGACCGCGCCTGATACGGCGCAGGTCGCGATCTCGGCGCGAGCCGCCACCAGTCGCGCCTTGCAGCGGGCGAACTCGGCATAGGCCTGAGCAAGTTTCAATCCGAACGTGGTCGGCTCGGCATGGATGCCGTGGCTGCGCCCGATGGTTGGCGTGTACTTGTGTTCGCGGGCGCGGCGTTCGATCGCGGCGAGCAGTTCATCCATGTTGGCGAGCAATATGTCCGAAGCGCGCGCAAGCTGGACTGAAAAAGTGGTGTCGAGCACGTCCGAGCTGGTCATGCCCTGATGCATGAACCGGGCTTCGGGGCCGACTTGCTGCGCAATCCAGTCGAGAAAGGCGATCACGTCATGCTTGGTGACTGCCTCGATGGCGTCGATGGCGGCAACGTCGATTTCCGGTTCGGTCGCCCACCAGTCCCATAACGCCTTGCCCGCGCTTGGGGGCACAATGCCAAGCTCGCCCATCTTGACGGCGGCATGCGCCTCGATCTCGAACCAGATGCGGAAACGCGCTTCTGGTTCCCAGATCGCGCTCATCGCGGGGCGGGCATAGCGAGGGACCATTATCGACTCCGGTTGGACGTGGCGGTGCAGCCGCTAGGATGCGCGAGCCAGCAAAGCAAGGCAGTGGGGGCATTCAGCCCCGCGCTGAATCTGGCGGCACAGTCCCGGCCCGGCCCGGCGTGACCGTGCGATAGGCCATTTTCCAGCGCCCGTCCTCTTTACGGAAGCGATCGTGGTAATGACCGATACGCAGTACCTCGACCCTTTCCTTGCTGCCGTAAAGAACCCAGTACGACTGCGCCTCGGCATTGTCGGCATCGTTGAGAGTTATGTGCAGCGTCGTGTTGGCGTGCCAGACATTGGTGCCCGGACCCTGAAAGCCGGTCTCGCGCAATTGCCTGCGATTTTCGCGCAAAGTCTCAAGCCCGCTGACCTTCCACGCCGAGGGCGGATCGCCCTCCTGCCTGCCGAAGGGTTCGCGCATGTCGAAGGTGCCGTCATCGGTCCACAGCGAGAAATATTCAGTGAGATCGTCGGCAAGGTCCGCCATGGTCGCCAGCTTGCCGACGAGGTTGCGGATTTCGAGTTCGTCTTTCATCGCTTGCAGATCGTCTTCGCTCATCGCGCCATCTCCCTCAGTTTTTCAAACCGGCCAGTCAAAATTAAGCTCCGTCAGCCCGGCTTCCTTGCCATCTGCGTCGAAACGGCGTTCGGCCACGGTTCCGCGTCCCTTTGCATCCACGGCAACCACGGTGCTGCAGCGTGTGCCGTAGACCGGGTGGCGGATGAAAGGCGCGGTGTCGCGTGCCTCGGCGGTGATTTCGGAAGGTTTGTCCGGATGCATGCCGACATCGGGCAGGGCCTCGCTGGCGAGCGCCTTGAAC
>CAMDQY010000004.1 GCA_945906005.1 Novosphingobium sp. Chol11
GAGCGCGCGGCGTCGGTCGCCCGCATCGGGCCAGCGCGCTCGCAGCGCCTCGCGCGCAGCGAACAACGCCGTCGCCAGACGCCCCAGCCCTTGCGGCAGCAGCGCCTCAAGCCGCAGTCGCAGCGCCTTGGCAAGGCCCGCCGAAGCCCCGCCCGTCCCAACCGCGACCAGCACTGGAGAGCGATCGAGCACCGATGGGACGACAAAATCGCAAAGCTCGGGCTGGTCGGTCACGTTGACCAGCAGACCGGCGCAGCGCAGACGAATGGCGTCGCCCGCGGCGGCATCGGGGTTGTCATGCGCGACAAAGGCCAGCCGCGCGCCCTGATCGATCCCTTGCTGAATGTCATCGACGATCATGCCGCCCGCGCGTTCGACCAGTCGCCGTTTCGCCTCGGCCGCCTCGCCGCTACCCAGCACCACCACCGGTTGCCCGGAAATGCGATGGAACAGGGGCAGCGTCTCGATCACCGCGCGCTAGTCCAGCCAGTCCGGCACGGTCTCGGCGGCAAGAATCGTGGCAGGCTCGATCCGGTTCGCGACGATCGCCCAGCGCGTTCCGTCGACCATTACTTCGGGCACCAACGGGCGGCTGTTGTAGGTGTTGGCCATGGTCGCGCCGTAAGCCCCGGCGGTGCGGAACACCGCAAGATCGCCCGCCGCGACCGCATCGATATCGCGGCCCATGGCGAACGTGTCGGAACTTTCGCAGATCGGGCCGGCAATGTTGGCGGTCATGCGGTCGCCGCTTGGTTCGACCGCAGCGAAATCGTGCCAGGCATCGTACATCGCGGGACGCGCCAGATCGTTCATCGCCGCATCGACGATCACGAAGGGAGAGGAAGCGCCCGGCTTCACCCGGATCACCCGGGTCAGCAGCACGCCGGTGTTGCCCGCGATCACCCGTCCCGGCTCGAACATGATCGTCGCGTCCCAATCGCGGGTTACGTCGGCAACCATTGCGCCATAGGCGGCTGGATCGGGCAGCACTTCACCGGCGCGATAGGGCACGCCAAGGCCGCCGCCGAGATCCATGTGCGTGACGGTAAATCCTTGTCCCCGCAAATCCCGCATCAAGCCGCCCATTTTGACAAAGGCCTGCCGCGAAGGTTCGAGATCGGTAATCTGGCTGCCGATGTGAACCGCCAGCCCGCGCATTTCGAGGTTTTCCAGGCTGCTCAGCCGTGCATAGATTCCCGCCGCCCTGTCATAAGCGACGCCGAATTTGTTCTCGGCCTTGCCGGTTGAAATCTTGGCATGGGTGCCCGCATCGACATCGGGATTGACCCGCAGCGTGCATACCGCGCGCTTGCCCTTGACGGCAGCGATCGCGGCAAGTTCGACGCCCTCTTCCTCGCTCTCGAGGTTGAACTGGCCCAGACCCGCTTCGAGCGCGCGGGCCATTTCGGCGGCATCCTTGCCGACCCCAGAAAACACGACATCGGCTGGCGGCATCCCCGCCGCCAGCGCGCGTTCCAGCTCGCCTCCCGAAACGATGTCGGCGCCGTATCCCTCCGCCGCCAGCACCTTGAGAACGGCAAGGTTGGGATTGGCCTTCATAGCATAGGCTAGGTGGACCTTGGGCAGCACGGACAGCGCCTCGCGGAACACCTGGGCATGGCGTTCGAGCGTGGCGCGCGAATAGACATAGACCGGCGTGCCTACCGCTTCGGCAATTGCCGAAAGCGGCACCTGCTCGGCATGAAGCACGCCGTTCTGATACGAAAAATGGTCCATCTTATTCCTTGGGCGGCAGATCGAACGCGTCGTTGGCCCGCTCTTCGGAGCGGCGGCGTAACTCGACACTGCGTTCGGGCACGGCCTGCGGCGGTGCCACAAGCAGGGCATCTCCCTCGAGCGGCTCCTCGCGGCCATAGGGCGCGACCGGCAGGTTCTGGCCCTGCTTGGGTTCGAGCGCGGCCCGGTTGCCGCAAGCCGAAAGCGCCGCGTAGATGCCAAGCAGGAGGATTGCGGGTCGGATCATACTGGGTCCATCCCGAGTGCCTTCCGAGCGTCTGCCACGCGCGCGCGAACTTGATTGGGCGCGGTGCCGCCGTGGCTTGAGCGTGCAGCGACCGATGCCTCCACCGAAAGCGCGGAAAAGACTCGCTCGTCGATCCGCGCATCGATGGCCTTGAGCTCATCGAGTGGCAGCAGATCGAGCGCGATTCCGCGCGCCTCAGCCAGCTTTACCGCAGTGCCGGTGATGTGATGCGCCTCGCGGAACGGTATGTCAGCCTCGCGCACCAGCCAGTCGGCCAGATCGGTCGCGGTAGCATAGCCAAGCTCGGCCGCCTGCCGCATCCGCTCGGTCCGGAACGTGGCTTCCGCAACCATCCCGGTCATCGCCGCGATCGAGAGCGCGAGCAGCGATGCGGCCTCGAACACCGGCGGCTTGTCGTCCTGCATGTCCTTGGAATAGGCGAGCGGCAGGCCTTTCATCGTCACCATCAGCGACACCAGACAGCCAGTGATCCGCCCCGAATGGCCGCGCACCAGCTCGGCAGCGTCTGGGTTTTTCTTTTGCGGCATGATCGAGCTGCCGGTCGAGAGACCATCGGGGAGCGTGATCCAGCCGAAAGGCTGGCTCGCCCACAGTACGAATTCCTCGGCCAGCCGCGAGAGATGCAGCACGCACTGCGCCGCCGCCGAGAGATAATCGAGCGCGAAATCGCGGTCAGAAACACCGTCGAGGCTGTTATCGGTGGGCGCATCGAAGCCGAGCGCCGAGGCAGTCATTTCCCGGTCGATGGCAAAGCCCGTGCCTGCGAGCGCTGCCGATCCGAGCGGGCACCTGTTCAGCCGCACTCGCGCATCAGCGAGCCGCGAGCGGTCGCGAGCCGCCATCTCGTAATAGGCCATCAGGTGATGGCCCAGCGTTACCGGCTGCGCGGTCTGCAAATGGGTAAAGCCCGGCATGATCGACGCGGCGTGCTCGCCAGCGCGGATAACAAGCGCCTTTTGCAGCGCTTCGAGCCCGGCGTCGGCCTGATCGATGGCGTCGCGCACCCACAGTTTGAAATCAGTCGCCACCTGATCGTTGCGACTGCGCGCAGTGTGCAACCGCCCTGCAACCGGTCCGATCAGTTCGGCAAGCCGGCTTTCGGTGGTCATGTGAATGTCTTCGAGCGCCCAGTCCTCGGGAACGCCATTGGCTTCGAATTCGGCGGCCACCTTGTCCAACCCGGAGAGGATCGCCTTGGCATCTTCGCCCGAAACGATACTCTGCGCGCCGAGCATCGTAACATGCGCCTTGCTCGCGGCGATGTCCTGACGCCACAATGCCTTGTCGAACGGGATCGAGGCATTTATCTCGCGCATGATCGCAGACGGTCCGCCATCGAACCGCCCGCCCCACATCGAGTTGGAGCCTGCACTCTTGGTTTGGTCGCCGTCGTTCAAATCGCTTATCCTGGCCTGCGCGCTGTTAGCAGGCGGCTGCGATAGGCAAAGCGGCGCGCCTTCGCAACCGGAGGCTGAGGCTGGTGCCAGGGTACCCGCCAGCAAGCTCGATCGCAGCCATGCCGGAAAATCCTTGCCAGATGTGACTGTACGCGATCCCGATGAAGAAGAATTGGCGCTCGACAGCCTTAAGGGCCAGCCGGTGCTGATCAACCTATGGGCGACGTGGTGCGCACCATGTGTGAAGGAATTGCCGACCCTCAATGCTATTGCAAACCGCGCCGATGTCGGAGTTCAGGTGGTCACGGTATCGCAGGACATGGGCGATGCCACGGCTGTGCAGCAATTCCTCGACCGGCGCGGCCTCGCCCAGCTTCCCGCGTGGATCGACGCCGAGGGCACGCTGCCCACGCATTATGGTGCCCAGGCCTTGCCAATGTCGGTCCTCTACGATGCCTCGGGCCGCGAAGTGTGGCGCTATATTGGCGACCGTGACTGGGCCGACGAGGAAAGCCTCAAGCTACTCGGCGAAGCTCCGGTCGTGCCGCAAAGCTGATGGCACCTCCGGTGCTGGAACTCTACGTGTGCATGACGCCCAACACGCTGAAGGCGATGTTCATGCTGGGCGAGCTCGATCTGCCGTTCGAGGTGAAGCATGTGCGCGTCTATCGCGGCGAGCAATTTGCCGAAGGATTCGACAGGCTTCATCCCTATCGCAAGCTGCCCGTGCTGGTCGATGCGCAGGGGCCGGAAGGCGCGCCGTTCACGGTGTTCGAATCGGGTGCGATCCTTGTCTACCTCGCCGAGAAATACGGGAAGCTACTCGGCAAAGGTGCCGCGGAGCGCAGCACAGTGATGCAATGGCTGATGCTGCAGATGAGCAGCGTCGGGCCATCGTTTGGCAACGCCTCGCACTTCACCGCGGCAAGCGGTCAGTCTGAAACCTATTCGCGCAGGCGCTTCGTCACGCAGGCCGCCCGGCTTTGCGCGCTCTACGACGAACGACTCAGCGCGGAACGCTACCTTGCGGGCGATGCCTTCTCGATTGCCGATGTTGCGACGTTCCCGTGGCTGTGGCGGCATCCGGGCATGGTCCGCATCGACACGAGCCGGTTTGACGGGCTCAACCGCTGGCTGCGCGAGGTGGAGCAACGCCCCGGCCTTACCCGAGCGCAGGCGCGCTACAAGACGCTGGTGGAGGCTGACCGCGCGGACCTGACAGCGATCGATCCCGACCTGATGGACCGGATCATGGGCCGTGGCAGATGGTGGCTTGCCGACGAGTCAGGGGGAGGCCAGTGACAGACCTCATCTGCAGCTACTACACGCTGGCCGGCGTCTCCCCCGCTGCCGGAGGATACAGCCCGCGTCCCTTTGCCGAGCGCGTCGAAGCCTGCGCCCGCGCCGGCTACAAGGGCATCGGCCTGCATGTGCGCGACTATCGCGCCCTGCGCGATAAGGGGCACAGCGACGCCCAGCTGCGTGACATGCTCGAAGCCAACGGCATGGTGAATGTCGAGGTGGAGTTCCTGCTCAACTGGTTCGCCGACGGCGCGGCGGGTGAGCAGTCGCGCCGTGACGAGGATACGCTTTACCACATGGCGAATACCTTCGGGGCGCGGGTAATGTTCCTTGGCGGCGACATGGCCGAAGGCAACGAGATGCCGTTCGAGGACCTGACCCGGCGGTTTTCTGCAGTTGCCGAACGCGCCGCGAGCGCCGGGGTACGGCTTGGGGTCGAACCTTGCGCCTGGACCAATGTGGGCGATCTCGACGACGCGCTGCGGCTGGTGCGCGATTGCGGGGCAAGCAATGCCGGGCTGTTCCTCGATGTCTGGCACCTTTCGCGCCGAGGCCTCGATTACGAACGCCTGCGCAGCCTCGATCCGGGACTTATCTTTGGCGTGCAACTCGATGACGTAGCGCCTGTGGTGCAGGGAACGCTGGCCGAGGATTGCCTTAACAATCGGCTGCTGCCGGGACAAGGCGTCGCCGATACGGCCCGCTTCGTCCAGACGTTGCTCGAAATCGGCGTCACCTGTCCGTTCAGCGTCGAGATCATCTCCGATGCACAGCGCGCCCTGCCTGTGGCCGAGGGCGCCAGCGTGAGTTTCGACACCGCGAGCGCAGTGGTCGATGAGGCAGCGGGCAAGGCTGAGTATCGGGATGGGAATGCGAGGACTGGTGGGCGGTAACGGGCTCACAATGGTGAACAAAAACCACAGATTTTAGCCTCCGCGCGAGATCGTTTGCGGTCCCGGCCGGAATGATGCCGAGCGGAAGTCCGCTTTCCATCACTGCCGGGGCGGCAGATGAGATCGATCCATCCCCGCCGCAAACAACTATCACATCAGAGGAACCCTGAAGCCGCGTGATGTCCCTGGCGATTTCGGGAAGGTTCTCGAAAGGCTCGACGCTGACAGCGAAACCTCCGGCTTCCAAACGCTCGCGCACCGGCTCGAGAGCGCTACCGCCCTGCCGCGCCTTCGCGTTGTGGAGGAGCAGGACGCGCTTGCTGTGTTGCGAGGGCATCAGACAAGTCGATCGGGTTGAATAGCTGGCATAGGACGACCGCGTTGATGCTCGATGTGTTCGAATTCCGCGCGCGTGAGGGTGATGACGGATATCGGATCGAGGGCATGATGTGGACCGGCGGCGACATCGACCGTGCGGTCATCGCCCTCGATGCCGAAGGCGCGTTTGGCGAAGCGGCGGAAAGCATCAAGATCGACGGCTACTGGAGCCATGCAATCAACCCGTGGTTCAACCTGCAGCTTGGAGCGCGTCATGACCTGCGCCCCGATCCCGAACGCACCTACGCGCTGGTCGGCCTTCAGGGTGTGCTGCCCTACTGGATTGAGGGCGAAGGCCAGCTTTTCGTTTCAAACAAAGGCGATGTGCATTTGTCCGCCACGGCCTCGCACGACCTACGCGTGACGCAGCGGTTAGTCGTGGAGCCGAAAGTCGAACTCGACGTGGCCTTGCAGGACGTGCCCGAGCTTGGCATTGGCGCGGGCTTCGACAAGGTCAAACTGTCGGCCCGCGCGCGATATGCATTGGCCCGGAACTTCGCGCCTTACATCGGAATTTCATGGGAACGAAAGCTGGGCGGCAGCGCCGATTTCGCCCGGCTTGCGGGTGAGAAATCGTCGGTCGTCTCATTGCTTGTCGGCTTGCGCGCGTGGTTCTGAAATGTCGAAGTTCTGGTTTTCGACCCTTGCCGTCCTTTTACTGACCTGTGGCGAAGCGCAGGCGGTGGGACTGCTCGACGATCCTGATGATCTCGAGCTTCTCGGATCCAGGATACCTCATTCTTGGTCGCCCCCATCCGCGATCATGCTTTTTTAAGCAGGCGGTTCTCGAGGGTCAGGTCGGCAACGCACTCCTTCAGGGCGCTGGCCTCGCGGCGCAGATCCCTCACTTCGTCGGTCGTGGCTGCGCGGGCGGTATCCCCCGCCAAACGGCGCTTACCGGCTTCCATGAACTCCTTCGACCAGGTGTAATACAGGCTCTGGGCGATGCCTTCCTTGCGGCACAGCTCGGCAATGCTGTCCTCGCCGCGCAGGCCATCGAGCACGATCCGGATCCTGTCTTCCGCCGAGAAGTGCCGCCGGGTCGCCCGGCGAATGTCCTTCACCGCAGCTTCCGCAGGGCGCTTGGCTGGCGATTTTGATTTGGAGACTCTTTCAGGTAGCTTTGATGACGGTTTGGTGGCGTGAGGCCGCCTGAGAAAGTTGGGTCGGCCGAACAGGTTTGTCATGCGTCAATCATCGGATAATTCACAGGAAATAACAACATCTTATGAAATAATCGGACGGCTGGCTGGCGACGTCGGAATATTGCACAGCGACCCGTCACACGGCCGACAATGGCCATATCTGCTTCGAACGCGGAACCACGCAGCTGAGCGGCAAGGCCGAGCGCTCTCACCGCCCTGACCTGCAGCAATACTTGCCAGCCTCTATCCCGAAAGGACTAAGAGCACTTACTCGCAGTGCCCTTCGATCCCGATCGATCAGAACTCGAAACGAACGCCGACTTTGATTTGGTAGAGCGACTGGCGCGCTTGGTTCTGATTGACCACGTCTGGCTTCGAGAAGCTCGAATAGCGGGACTGCGCGCAGGTCTGAGTCGGCGCCGTATTGACCACGCCCGTGCCCGGCGTGGTCGCCGTCGGGGTCGCGACCGTCAGGCACTGCACGTTTACGACAGGCGCAAAATAGGCGAAGTTGACCTGGCGCTGCACGCCCCAGTCACTGTTGAGCATGTTGAGGAAGTTTTCGATGTCGGCAAACACGCTGATCCGGCTCGTGCCGACAAAGGTCGGGATTTCCTGTTCGAGATGCAGGTCAACCTTCCACACGCTCGGCGATGTGCCAAGATTCTTGGGCGCGATCGAACCGCGATGACCGTCAAGCTTCGATCCGCTGATGAATGCATCGAGCGCATCGCGGGTTGCCACCGAGTCATAGCTAACTTTCGCATCGTCGATGTCGCTCGGCACATAGAGCAGATAGCGCGTGTTCGAACCGTTGGTGCCGAATACAGGAGATCGCACGGAACTGGTCGAGCCCGCATCACGCATGGTATAGCTGTAGGGGCGGCCCGTGCGCCACTCGCCAAAGACCGAGAAGCGGGTCTTGTAGTCACCGAAGAAGGCGTGGTCGTAGTCGATATTGAACTTGGCCGAGTTCCTGACCTCGTAGATCGAGCGACCATAGGCCGCAAGGTTCGGATCGGCCATGGCGGCATTGCCATAGAGCGAACCGGGCGTGGCTGAGGTGATCGGGTTCACGTCCTTGATATTCTGGTAAGTGTAACTCGCACCCAGCCCGAGGCCGAAATCGAACCGCTTGTCGAACCGCGCGACAGCGAAAATCGAGCGGCCCTTACTGGTGCTATTCAACACCAGGTCCTGGTTCACCTGATTGGTGTCGCCGGCAAGGATGCCTTGCGTGGTGCGGGCATAGCGCGGGCGGCCGTCGGGCAGCGTGCCGATCACCACCGATCGGGTATCGATGTAGGTGTTGGCCGCTTCGGTCCAGCCGTAAAGCACGTCCGCGCCCACAAGCCAGCCGTCGCCAAGTTCATAGCTGGCCGACAGGGTCGCGCGCCACAGCGCCGGCAGATCGTAGCCGGGCGCGATCGCTGCGACCGGCGCGGCCGTTAAGGAAGCAGTGTTGGTGGTGAGGAACGTGTTCACCCCGGGTGCAAAGGTTGTCCCGTTGATCGCGGTCAGCGCGGCATTGCAGAACGCTGCATCGCCGCTGTTGCACCCAGTGGCATTGCGAACGATATTGACCGAATTGGTGAGCTGTCCGGTGTTCGAAAATGAGTTCGCCAGGAACACGTCGGGAGCGCCGCCAGCGAATTTTCCGACGCCGCCGCGAATGATCAGGCGATCGGTGGCATCCCATTCGAAGCCGACACGCGGCTGGAACGTGCCCTTGCCATTGAACGTGTAATTGTTGGGGAAGCCCGCGCGCGCGAGGAAGTTCAGATTGGCAGGAACCTTCGAATTGCTGCCTTGTAGGTCATAGCGCGCACCGATGCTGACCAGCAGCGTATCGTTGACCTGCCAGTCGTCCTGCAAGCCGAAGTTATACTGCTGGGTGGTGAAACGAGCGGCGGCGTCGTTGGCATCGAGGCTCGGCACGGCCTGCTGAAACTGCACGCTGCTGGCCACGCCGGCCTGAAAATCAGCGATCGAATCGAAGTATACGTCGCCGATAGCGCGCTGCAGGAACAGGTTGAAGACCTTGGTCCTGCCGAAGCCGATCAGGCCCTTGAAACTGTGGTTGCCAGCTTCAAGCCGAGGCGTCAGCTCGATATTGAGGTTGGTGTTGTTCATCTCATTGGCCTGGCGGCTGATGTCCGGGCCTAAGAACAGGCGGGGGTTGGAGGTGGTTGTATTGCCGCAACTCGTGAAGCTGTTTCCGCCCGTGCCGTCGGTGATCGAGACTGGATCGGTGCAGACGCCGAACTGCATGAAATCGCCGCCGAATGAGTTCTGGCCGCGGTTGTAGTCACGATAGGAAACCCGCAGATCGGTCGAGAACGTATCCGACCAGTCGGAAAACCATTGAAGCGTGCCGGTGTTGACTTCTTCGGTCAGTTCGTAACCGTTCGATTTCAACCCATAGGTCGGTCCGGTCAGCGAGGTGTTGTTGCCCTGCGAGAACTGGTTGGAGCCGACATTGCGAATGTAGGTCAGCGAGATGCGGTTGTTGTCACCGAGGTTGGCGTCGAGCTTGGCGGTAATTTTCTCGTCGGCTTCCTGCGTGCCGTTAAACACGCCGAGCGCGTCATAACCGTATTTGGACTGCGCGATCGCCCCGATCTGATCGACGAGCGCGGTGGTGACGCGCGGGACCGGGGTGGCGAACCCCGCATCCGACGGACCTTCATCAATCGGCTTGCCTTCCTTGGTGCGCTGGTAGGCAACCGCGAAGAACAACTTGTCCTCGATAATCGGGCCGGACAGGAACGCGCCATAGGTCTTGGCGTCGAAGTCGAGACGCACTGGGTTGCCGCGGATCTTGTCGCCGGTCAGCTTGTCGTCGGTGTAGGTGTAGAAAGCCGATCCGGTGAAATCGTTGCCGCCCGAGCGCAGCACGACATCGACCGCGCCGCCCTGGAAATCGCCCTCGGAAATGTCGAAGGGCGCGACCTTGACCGAAAGCTGCTCGATCGCATCATAGGGCACCGGACCGCGATTGGTCGGCAGGCCGCCGTTGTTGAGACCGAAATCGTCCGAAAACTGGATGCCATCGACTGAGAAACGGTTGAGCCGACCGTTGTTGCCGGCGATCTCGATCGTGCGGCTGTTCGATGCGTCCATTCTCACGAATGGATCGCGGCGGGCGGCATCGCGGATGTCTCCGGCCACAGAAGCCACGCCTTCCAGCGTGGTCCTGTTCAGCACCGTGATTGGCCCTTGCGATGTAATGCGCGCGCCGCTCAGCCCCTCGGCGGTAACGATGATTTCGTCTGTCGGTTCGAGCACGACCGGCAGGCGGAACGGCTGGCCCGCCTGGAGGAAAACATCGGTGACCTTTGCATCCGCCAAGCCCGGTGCCGAAACCGTCACCGTGAATGGCCCGCCGATACGCAGGTTGCCTGCATTGAAAGCACCGTCGCTGCCTGAGGTGGTGGTCGAGCGCGTGCCCGAAGGTTCGTGGAGGATCGTCACGCTCGCACCGGCAACCGCGTTTCCGCCCGAATCGACCGTCCCGCGAATCGAGGAGGAAACTTCTTGCGCCGAAACCGGTGTCACGAACGGCGCAGTGAACCCAATCGAAGCCACGCCTGCGGCTAGCAAATACTTCAGATGCATGCTTTTTCCCCTGTAGCCGAGCAAGGCGGATGCGATCATTCGCCGGAATTTCTGAAACTCTAAAAAACACCTGTATATGACAATTTGCAGACACTCGCCAAAACAGTGGATTCTGGTTCGGCGAGTATCCCCAGGCAACATGGGCATACAGCCACTGACATGATCGGTCAGGATGTCCGCTTCCCACGACAAACCAGTCGTTAGCGGTATTCCACCCTCGCCCCGAAAACTGCCGTATATTCAGCAGTTCGGCTGTGCGTAATCTACGCCCCCTACCCCCGCCCAAACAATTCCGCGCGATCCGCCAGCGGCCCCGCGCCACTGCTGAAATCCACGTCCGCGCCCGGATTGCGGCGCGCTTCCTGCGCGCGACCCGGCTGGAACGTGTGGCATGAGCCGATCAAGCCGATGTCGCTACCGATCATCCCGGCGGGCATTTCAATACCGCGCCCGCCCGCAACCATGCTGGCCCAGCGCAGCACGCGCGCGGCTTCTTCCTCGCGGGGGTCGAGCGTTGCCAGCCATTCGCCGATGCCGGTCAGCCCTTTGCCCGCAACCGCCTCGGGCGTGACGAAACGCCCTCCTTGCAGCGTCCATTCGAGCAGTTTCTCGCCGTCGCAATAGAGCCGCGTGACAAGCAGTCCGTCCAATGGATCGCTGGTGAAAATCTCGTAGGTGATCTGCTCGCTCTCGCCTGCGTGGCCCGCGCAGAACGTCGCGAGATCATAGAGATGCGTGCAGTTGAGCGCCTTCATCCGCTTGACCGAAGGATCGTCGAGCCGCTTGCCGGTGAAGGTATCGACCAGCACCGTCCTCGCCCCTTCGCAGGTGGTCCAAGGCCCGCGCTTCATCTCGCTCAAAACGCCGGTGATCGTCCCGCCCTCGTGGGCGAGAGTGACCACCATCCGGTGATAGTCGTCCTCGAGCTCGGCGGTCACCATGCCCGGCGCAGGATCGATAACGATCCGGCGGCGATAACCGGGCAGCTTTTCGGGATCGGGATAGGTCATGCTGACTGCGACCTAGCCCAGTCGCTCAATCGAAGCCAAGGTCCTTGAATATCTTGTTGAGCTTCTTCCACACGGTCTTGTTGTCGCCCGCCTTGTTGCGCTCGTTCAAAAAGTTGAACTCGTCCTCGCGCCAGACGATGTTGGTGAACAGCGGGTGACCGATCGAGGCGAAGTTCTGGAAGGCGGCGATGCCGAGTCCGTGCAGGTACTGGTGCATCGCCCGCTTGCTGAGCATCAGGCCATCGGTCGACAGCGCGGCTGTGGCGCGAGCGAAGCGCATCGCCTCGTCGAACAGCTTGTCCGCGGGCACGACCGAATTGGCGATGCCCCACTCCTTCATCTCGGTCGGAGTGACCGAGCGGCCGGTGAGCTGGATTTCCATGCCGCGATTGAGCCCCATCTTGAGCAGCGCGATCGGCAACTGGCCGTCGAACGCGGCAAAGCCGATCCGCGACTGGCGGCGGGCAAAGCGCGCATCGTCTGCACAGACCATCATGTCGCAGGCCAGCGCCAGCGAGAAGCCGAGGCCCATGACATTGCCCTGGCAGGCCGCGATGGTCACCTTGTCGCCCCAGATCATGCCGCGCTGCAGCGTCTCGTAAGTGTGGCGCATGTTGCGCATGCGGACCGACTGCGGCAGACGCGCGCCCTTCTTGAGGCCGAAACTTTCGATCGGCGTCTTGCGCGTATCCTCGCCCGAGCAGAAATCTGGGCCTTCTGCACGCAGCACGATGACCTTGACCATGTCGTCGTCCTGGGCGCGCTCAAACTGCTTGTGGAGCAGGTCGTTCATGCCGGGAATGGCGATGGCGTTGCGGCGATTGGCACGGTTGAGCGAGATCAGGCAGATGTGATCCTCGACAACTTCGTAGGTGACCGAGTTGGACAGATCCTCGTGCGAAAAGCCTTCTCCGACCTTCGGATCGTTCTCGCTCATCTACTTCACTCCTTGAACTGCCAATTGTCTAACCTTTAAGTATGCCGCTATTCGCGAAGCTGCCAGATTTGTCAAATGTCAATCCGGTGGGCCTCGGACTGTGCCATGCAGATCGTGGCAATCGCCTTGGCGGTTGCCACGTCAATATCTAATGGTTAGACAATTGGAGTGTTACCGACCGTGCGCCCGCGATTGACGATTCGCCGGGGCAGGTCCAGTCTTTGAGCCAAATGTGAAGGAGAGCGATCGTGGCCACTCAAGCGACTCTGGAAAAATTCCCCGACCAGGCAGAGGGGGTGCAGATCGATCCGCGCCTGGGCTATGCCGTGTTCGATGCCGACAACCACTATTACGAGGCGCAGGACGCGCTGACCCGTCACCTTCCTGCCGAATGGAAGCGGCGCGGGCCAAAATGGATCGAGATGAACGGGCGCAAGCGGCTGATGCTGGGCGACAAGCTTTACGGCTTCATTCCCAACCCGACTTTCGATCCGATCGCCAAGCCCGGCTGCCTGCATGACTATTTCGCCGCCAAGCTCGACGGAGCCGATCTCAAGACCGCGATGGGCGATCTCGAACCGCTGAGCAACCGCCCCGAATACGGCAACCGCGATGCGCGCCTGCGGGTAATGGACGATCAGGGCGTCGGTGCGACGTGGCTGTTCCCGACGCTCGCGGTCACGCTCGAAGTGCCGATGCAGCCCGACATCGCCGCAGTGCTGGCAACGATCCGCGCCTTCAACCGCTGGCTCGAGGAAGACTGGGGTCTTGCCTACCAGAACCGCCTGTTCGGCGTGCCAATGATCTCGCTGTCCGATCCCGACTGGGCGGTCAAGGAAGTGGAATGGGCGATCAGCCGGGGCGCCAAGGTGATCTCGATGCGCAACGGCCCGGTCTATACCGCCACCGGCACGACCTCGCCTGGCGCACCCGAATACGATCCGTTCTGGGCGCGCTGCCAGGAAGCCAACCTGGTCGTCGCGCCGCACGCGGGCAACGACGGATATGAATTCCTCGGCAACATGTGGGAACCGGGCGGTTACGGCGCATTCAGCGTATCGCCGCTGCACAAGGTCGTGACCTCGCAGCGCGCGGTTCCCGATTTCTTCGCCGCGCTGGTCTGCCACAAGGTGTTCGAGCGTTTCCCCCGCCTGCGCGTCGCCTCGGTCGAGAACGGGGCGAGCTGGGTCAAGCCGCTGCTGGTGCGGCTGCTCCGCGGCCATGCCCAGACCAAGGGCTATTACAAGACCAACCCGGTCGACCAGTTCATGGAGCACATCTGGGTCACCCCGTTCTGGGAGGACAAGATCGAGGATCTGGTCCAGTCGATCCCGATCGAGCGCATCATCTTCGGCAGCGACTGGCCGCATACCGAAGGCGTGGTGCGGCCGCTCGATTTCCTCGACAGCCTTGCCGGCCTCAATGCGGAGGACACACGCAAGGTCATGCGCGACAATGCCGCCGAGCTGACCGCGACCGCCAATCCGTGAGCATAACGGGAGAGGAAATGCCGGTCCTGAGCGAGATCGATTACGGCGTCGGCCTGATCACGCTCAACCGGCCCGACAAGCTCAACGCCTGGACCCCGGCGATGCGGCTTGCCTATTTCGACACGCTCGACAGGTTTGCGGAGGATCCAGAAGTGCGCGCCATTGTGGTGCGCGGTGCCGGGCGCGCGTTCTGCGCCGGCGCCGACCTTTCGGGGATCCGCGCGCCCGATGCGCAGAGCCTGGCGTTGCGCGCAGCGGAGCCACGCGAATACTGGTTCCCCCTCTCAATCGGCAAGCCAATCGTCGCCGCGATCCACGGGCCGTGCCTTGGCATCGGCCTGCAACAAGCGATGTTCTGCGATGTGCGTTTCGCCGCGCGTGATGCGAAGATCGGCGCGCCCTATGTGCGGCGTGGGATCGTCGGCGAGATGGGCATCACCTGGATGCTCAGCCGGCTGTGCGGGGTCGGCGCAGCGAACGACATCATGCTTTCGGGCCGCACGCTTTCGGGTGAAGAAGCCGCCAGCGTGGGTCTCGTCAACGAGGCGGTGGAACCTGAAGAGGTGCTCGACCGCGCCATGGCCTATGCCCGCGACCTTGCCGCGAATTGCTCGCCGCTTGCCATGCGCACGGTCAAGATGCAGCTCTATCAGGATCTGATGGACGATTTCACCCCCAGCTTCGAGCGCTCCGAACGCCTGCTCGATGAAGTTCTTCGCGGCGAGGATGTGAAGGAAGGCATTGCCGCCGTGCGCGAAAAGCGTCCCGTCAGTTTCCCCGGCCTCGATCCCAGCCTCGCCCGCAGCGGAGCCTGGCCCAAGTGACTCTCGCCGATGCCCAGACCAATGTCGACCTGTCGATCCGCCACGGCGGCAGCGAGCCACCGATCCCGCAAGGTTCGCTTGCCGCAATGCTGCGCGACAGGGCCGAACGCTTCGGCGAGCGGCCTGCGATGCTCGTTCCGCAGGAAGGTGGCGGGGCTGTCCCGATCACCTACGCCGAGATGGTCGCTGGCGCGGAGAACGTCGCGCGCTGGATCGCGAGCCAGGCTTCGCCGGGATCGCGCGTCGCGATCTGGTCGCGCAACGCGGTTGAAAGCGTAATCGTCCAGCATGCCTGCGCGCTTGCCGGAATGGTCGTTGCCCATTTCAACACCGGCTGGACCGACGCCGAAGTGCGACACGCCTGCGATCTGATCGAACCGTCGCTCGGCTTTGCCGGGTTTGGCTTTCGCGATATGGACCTCGCCCCGCGCCTCGAAGCAATCGCCAGCTTTCCGGTTCTGCCGCTCGCCAATGTCGCGGCCCTGGCCGAAACCCCGCAGACCGGCGATCTGCCCGATCCCGGCCCTGACGCGCCCTATCTGATCCAATTCACCAGCGGCACCACCGGCAAGAGCAAGGGCGCGCTGCTCACGCAGCATTGCGTGATCTACGGCGGCTGGGTGCGCCCGGCAGTCTATGGCGGCAACGAGCACGACGTCTGGCTCAATGCGGTTCCCTATCACCACATCGGCGGCTCGATCGCGATCATGGTCGGAGCGCTCGCCACGGCCAGCGCCTTCGTCGTGCTCGAACGATACGACCGCGACCAGACCGTGCGACTGATGCGAGAAGTGCGTCCTACCCGCATGGGCGGGGTGCCGACGATGTGGCACGATATCCTCTCCGCCCCCGATCTGCCCTCCGACAGCATGGTAAGGCTCGTCACCCTCGGCGGCGCGACCGTGCCGCCCTCGATCGTGCGTGCGGTGCAGGAAAAGACCGGAGCAACCTGCGGTATCGGCTATGGCCAGTCCGAAAGCGGCGGGATCACTAACACCGTGCCCGACGATTCCATCGAGAACCTGTGCGAAACGATCGGTCGCGCCTCGCCGCACACGCAGGTGCTGATCGCCGACCGCGAAACCGGCGAGGCCCTGCCGCTCGGTGAGGTAGGCGAAATCTGCGCGCGCAGCCCCGGTAACATGACGTGCTACTGGGGCAATCCGGAAGCGACCGCAGCGACGATCCGCGCCGATGGCTTCCTGCGCACCGGCGATCTCGGCGTGATGGACGAGCACGGATATGTGCGCTTCGCCGGGCGGCTGCGCGAGGTTATCATCAGGGGCGGCGAGAATATCTATGCCGCCGAGGTCGAGGACGCGCTGCTTTCGCACCCTGCCATTGCACTCGCCGCCGTGGTCAAGGTCCCGCACGAACGGCTCGGCCACGAGGTCGGCGCGGTGGTTACGCTGGCACCCGGCGCCGAGGCCGACATTGCCGCATTCGAGGCGCATGTCGCTGAGGCAGTCGCAAGGTTCAAGGTGCCGTGTCACTGGCGCGTGCTCGATCAAATGCCGCTCACCGTTTCGGGCAAGATCCGCAAGGTCGAGCTGGAAAAGCTTTTCGAGGCCGAGCCGTGAGCGCAGAAACCATTGCCGCAGTGCTACAGGAACAGGCGGCGCTCGGCGACAAGACCTTCGTCGTCATCGACGATGACCGGCTCACTTATGCGGGTGCGGAAGCCCGCTCGCGCAAGCTCGCTGCCGCGCTGATTGCAGCGGGGGTCGGTCGCGGCAGTCGCGTCGCCATACTGATGGGCAACAGCTCGGATTTTGCGGTCACGTTCCTGGGGATCACGCGCATCGGCGCGGTCGCCCTGCCGTTCAGCACCATGTCGACGCCCCACGAACTGGCCGGACTGCTGGCCCGCTCAGACTGCGAATACCTGATTGCCGCCAAGGGCTATCGCGGGCGCGACTTCCGTGAGGTCCTGGCAGGCGTTCTCGGGCAGGAGCCTGATGGGCGGCTGTTGGTTCCCGAAATCCCGACGCTGCGCCGGGTCTGGTTCGGCGCAGCCGTGCTCGAAAACGAGGGCGCGCCCCAAGCACCGATGCTCGCCGCCGATGCGCAGGTCACGCCCGCCGATACCTTGGTGCTCGTCCACACCTCGGGTTCGACTAGCGCGCCCAAGGGCGTGATCCACACCCACGGGCAGGTGATCCGCAACATGCGCCGCCAGAATGCGACGCGCCGCTATACCGAGGACGAAGTGCTGTTCGCCAATGCGCCGTGGTTCTGGGTGGGCGGGCTCGCCTATTCGTTCCTCGCCACGCTGATCGCCGGCGCGCGGTTACTGTGCTCCTCGGCCCGGCCAGCGGACATGCTCGACCTGATCGAGCGCGAGCGGCCGACCATGACCAACGGCGTCGCCTCGACCATGCTGGCGCTCGAACAGGACCCGAGCTTTGCGGGCCGCGACCTTTCGTTCATGCGGCGCGGCAACCTCTATCCGATCATGCCGCCCGAAGTGCGCCCGAAAGACCCCGAACTGCGTCACAACCTGCTGGGGATGACCGAAGCCGGCAGCGTCTGCATCGTCGGCGACAGCGAGGACGATCTGCCCGAGGCGATGCGCGGCTCCTATGGCAAGCCGGTCGCGGGCGCGGACATCCGGATCGTCGATCCCGAAACCGGGCTGGACAGTGCCGACGGTGAGCTGTGGCTGCGCGGAGTCAACGTGATGCAGGGCTATTACGGGCGTGAGCGGCACGACACCTTCGACGCCGAGGGCTGGTATCACTCGGGCGACATGTTCACCATCGACGAGAACGGATACTGCTACTTCAAGGGCCGCACCGGCGACATCATCCGTACGGCAGGCGCGCAAGTCTCTCCGCGCGAGGTCGAAGGCGTGCTCAGCGACGTCACCGGCGGGCGCACTGCGCTGGTGATCGGCGTTCCCGATCCGGCACGCGGGCAGGCGGTGACGGCGATCCTTGTCGGCACCGAACGGGTCGACGAAGCTGCGCTGACCGCTGCCTTGAGGGAACGGCTCTCACCTTACAAGGTGCCGCGCCGCTTCCTGACCATGACCGAAGACGAACTACCGACGCTGTCGAGCGGCAAGATCGACCTCAAGAAGCTGGCGGAGTTGGCCAGTGCCCGGTGAAACGGTTGCTGCTCTGCTTGCCGCCAATGCCGCCGCGCGCGGTGAGAGGGATGCTGTCGCCGATCCGCAGGCTCGCATTTCGTGGGCTGAACTCGAAAGCAAGAGCGCGGCGCAGGCCGCAAAGCTGGTCGAGGCAGGAGTCAACAAGGGCCATCGGGTCGGTCTGTTGGCCGAAAACAGCGCGGAATGGGTGGTCTGGGCCTGCGCGGTGATGCGGTTCGGCGCTGTGCTGGTGCCGCTCTCGACGATGCTGCGCATGCCGGAACTCGAAGCCCAACTGCGGATTGCAGGGGTGCGGCATCTGATTGCGCGACCCGCGATCCGGGACCGCGACATCAAGCGCGAGATGGGAACGCTCGACCGGGCCGCGCTGCCCTCGCTTGGTAATATCTGGTGGAACGACGTTGCATTGCCACTCCCCTCGCCCGAGGCTGTCGCAGTTGCGAAAGCGCTGACCGAAAAGCTGGTGCCCGCCGATGATCTCGCGGTGATTTTCACTTCGGGCAGTAGCGGCGAGCCAAAAGGCGTGATCCACACCCACGGCGGTGCGATCCGCGCCAATACGAGCGGCAACGCGGCTCGCTGCATCACGGCGGACTCACGCCTCTACCTGCCGATGCCGCTGTTCTGGGCGGGCGGCTTTTGCACCGGCTTGATGTCCTCACTCAACACGGGCTGCACGCTACTTACTGAGGCGGGGAGCGATGCACGGCAAACGCTCGCCTTTCTTGCGCGCGAAAGGGTGACGCTATTTCGCGGCTGGCCCGATCAGGCAGCGCGGCTCGCCGCACACCCCGACTTTGCCAGGACCGACCTCTCCTCGCTCCAGCCCGGCAGCCTCGATGCGATCATGCCCGGCGATCCTCCGCCTGCGGGAGCGCGTGCGCCGGTGCTCGGCATGACCGAAAGCTTCGGCCCTTATTGCGGCTGGCCGCTCGATGAACTGCTCCCGGAGGGCAAGCGGGGCAGCCTCGGCAAGCCTTTCGCCGGCGCACAGGTGCGAATTTCCGATCCGGAGAACGGCGCGGTGCTCGGCGCGGACGAAGTGGGCGCGATCCAGATCGGCGACCCTATCGTACTCAAAGGCATTTGCGGGTGCGAGCGCGAGGACACGTTCACCGCCGATGGCTGGTATGACACCGGCGACATGGGCCGCCTAGATGCAGATGGCTTCCTGTGGTTTGCCGGAAGGTGCGATGACATGGTCAAGATCGCGGGCGCAACCGCCTATCCGGCGGAAACCGCGGCGGCGCTGGAACGACTACCCGGTGTGGAGCGCGCGGTGGTCTGCGACGTTACCTTGGATGGCGAGACCCGGTTCAGTGCGGCGGTGGTGGGCGCGGAGCTATCCGTCGCGGGCCTTGCCTCAGCCGCGCGCGAAGCGCTCAGTGCGTTCAAGGTGCCGCGGCTGTGGCTTTTGCTCGGCTCGGCGGACGAACTGCCGCGTCTGGTATCGGGCAAGGTCGATGTGGCGAAACTGCGCGAGACGATTAGCGCAAAGGGTGTTACCGCCCCTTGAACTGCGGCGCGCGGCGCTCGGCAAATGCGAGCACGCCTTCCTTGAAATCCTCGGTCGTGACGGCGACCTGCTGGCTCTCCGCCTCGACCTGGAGTGAAGCCTCGAAGCTCGATTCGAGCGCCAAGCGCACCTGCTGCTTGATCAGCGCGAGGGTCTTGGTCGGCATTGCCGCGAGCTTCACCGCGACTTCGAGCGCGCGGTCCATCAGCTTGTCGTCATCGACGACTTCGGTGACGAGGTTGCAGCGCTCAGCCTTCTCGGCACTCATCTTGTTGGTGAGCAGCGCCATCTCGAGCGCGCGCACCCGGCCCGCCGCCCGCGCTACCAGCCAGGTTCCGCCGACATCGGGCGTCAGCCCCAGATTGGCGAAAGTGAACACGAAATTCGCGCTCCTCGCCGCAATGATGATGTCTCCCGCGAGCGCCAGCGAGGCCCCCGCGCCTGCCGCGACGCCGTTGACTGCCGTGACGACCGGCACCGGCGCATCGGCAAAGGCGCGCGCCAGCGGCTTGTAAAAGGTCTCCATCATGCCGAGCACGTCGGACTTGCCCCCGCCTTCGCCGGCCCCGCCAAGGTTCGCGCCAGCGCAGAACCCCCGGCCCGCGCCAGTGACCAGCAGGGCGCGCGCGCCAGCCGCGACCTCGCCGTTCATCGCGGCGGCGATCTCCAGCGCCATGTCGGGGGTGAATGCATTGAGCACCTCAGGCGCGTTGAGCGTCACAATCGAGACCGCGCCCTGACGTTCAACCAATACGTTGCCCGTTTCGCTCATGTCCCGCACCCTTCTCGCCAATTGTCTAACCAAACAGCACTTGCCGCACCGCGCAAGTGCTGTCCATAGCGTCAGGAACTGAGACGACAGGGGAGGACAGCGATGACCGAATTTACTGCAGAGAGCCTGATCGCAGCCGAGCACGCGCGGCGCGCGGCCATCGTCGCGCTCGATCTGGACGCGCTCGAGGCGATGACCGCCGACTGGTTCCACTATGCCCACATCTCGGGCCTGGTCGAAACGCGCGAGGAATACTTCGCGCGGACCCGCGCCAGTATCGGCTCCCCCTCGCGGATCGTTGCGACGAGCGCGCACGACATCGCGGTCGAACTGCGCAAGGGCTATGCGCTGATGACCGGCAAGTCGCACCTCGACACCACGGCCTTGAAGTTCGACTCGTTGTTCCTGTCGGTTTGGGAACCGGACGAAAACGGCTGGATGATCGCGGCCTATGCCTCGACGCCGGTGCACCTTCCCGCGTCGTTCCTCTCGGCCTGAGCGGAACGGACCGCCACCCTAACCCCCGAACGGCGGTTGGGTCAGGATCGTGTGCGGCCGGGATTCGGTGCGCTTCCACAGGCGTTGCAGAATCGCGACGGCCTCGTCCGGAGCCTCGTAGGGCCAGAAATGGTCTGCAGGCACCATGTTGAATTCCGCGCCGATCCGGTTCGCCATGCGGCGGCCGATCTCGGTCGGCACGACAAGATCGTTCTCGCCCCAGATGAAGGCGGTGGGAATGACGATGCGCGCCAGGTCATCGGCCCATTCGGTGCCAATGTTCACCGCCGAACGGTAAAGGCTCATGATGCGGTGAACGCTGCGCGGATATTCAAAGGCATTGTGCCGCGCATCCTCGGGCGGAAAGCCCATGCGGTCGAGCATCGGGGCCATGTGCTCACCGCCTTCGAGAGCATCCGAAATCTGCTCGCCAAGGCCGGGCTTCATCCATTCGGTCCACAGGTTGTGAATTGGCCAGTGCGGATCGATCGGAGCGTTGCCGACCGCTAGCGAGCGCAACAATTCGGGCCGCAGCGAAGCGGCGCGAAGCGCGATCAGGCAGCCCCAGTCATGCCCGACAAGATGCACCGGTCCGCCGCGCGCGTGCAGGCCTTCCAATTGCTCGATCGCCCAGTCGACGTAGCTTTCCTTGACCGGCTCCCATCCCTCGGGAGGCTCGGCGGTGAAACCCGGCAGGTCTGGCACAAGCACCTCGTCGTCGCGCTCGATGCGGCTGAGGATCGGTCGCCACAGCCGCGATGTCGCGGGAACGCCGTGGATGAACAGGACGGGCATTTGAGATTTCCTTCACAAGTTTTGGCGAACCATCAGCGGTAGGCCCAGCCGCCATCGACGGTCAGCGTATCGCCGGTGATGTAGCTCGATTCGTCCGAGGTGAGGAACAGCATCGCCTTGACCACGTCTTCCGCCTTGCCGAGCCGCTTCAGCGCAGGCGTTTCGGTCAGCCGGTCGCGCGAAGTGGCGAGCAGGTCGGTGACCATATCGGTGGGGATGGTGCCGGGGCAAACGGTGTTGACGCGGATATCCGGCCCGAGTTCGGCGGCGAGCGAATTGCTTAGCATAATGACCCCCGCCTTTGAGACGGCATAGGCCGTTGTCGTAGGGGCCGGGCGCAGCCCGCCGATCGACGAGATGTTCACCATCGTACCGCCGCCTGCGCGCCGCATCGCCGGGGCGAGCTTCTGGCACATCAGCATGGTGCCGGTGAGGTTTACATCGAGCACGCGCTGCCATTCGGCAAGGGAGGTTTCCATGAGCGGCTTCATGATCAGGATACCCGCCGCGTTGATCAGTCCATCGACGCCGCCCAACGCGCTTTCAGCCTCGTTGCAGAAGCGTTGCACATCGCTTTCGTCGGAAACATCGCAGCCTCCACCAAACTGGCCGAGCCGCTCGGCATTGGCGCGGACCGCCTGCTCGTCGCGGTCGCACAGCGCAAGGCTCGCGCCCTCTGCGGCGAAGATTTCGGCGGTGGCGAGGCCCATGCCCCGCGCCGCGCCGGTAATGACGATGCGCCGCCCAGCGAGTCTGCCTGATCCCTGCGATGCCATGCGATGTTCTCCCGTTCTACTTTGGCGCGAGCTATGCCGCGCATTTGCGCCAAGTCAAAGCCAGAACGCACGCTTGCATCGACTCGGGATATGCCGGACACTCGATCGCATAGCGAGGAGAAGATCCATGAATGTGCAAGTTCAGGAGCGGCCAAAGGACAAGGCCGGTCAGACCCTGAAGATCATCGACGTCGATACTCACTGGAGCGAACCGGAAGATCTTTGGACCAGCCGCGCGCCCGCCAAGTGGAGGGATCGCGTCCCGCAGAAGAAACTCGACGCGCAGGGTGAGATGATGTGGACCATCGATGGCGACATCTCGATGGGCCTCGGCTCCGCAGCCAGTGTCGTCCACGAGACCGGGCGAAAGGCCGTTGGCACCGAATTCACCAAGTGGGGCGTCAACGAGGTTCACCCCGCCTGTTCGCAGCTTGGCCCCCGGCTCGACGTAATGGATGAGCAGGGCATCTGGGCGCACGTGCTCTATCCCAACGTGCTGGGTTTCGGCGGGCAAGGCAGGTTGACCGCGCATGGCAACCGCTCAGCTACGGTCGACGAGGAACTGCGGCTGATCTCCACACAGATCTACAACGATGCCAGCGCTGAAATGCAGGCGAAATCGGGCGGGCGCATGCTGCCGCAGGCGCTGCTGCCGTGGTGGGACATCAAGCTGGCGGTGGCCGAGGCCGAACGCTGTTTCGCTATGGGCATGACCGGCGTGAACATCAATTCGGACCCGCACCTCAACGGTATGCTCGATCTGTCAGAGGATTACTGGACGCCGCTATGGGAACTGTGCAGCGACAAGGGCGCGCCGATCAACTTCCACATCGGTGCGAGCGATAGCTCGTCAAGCTGGTTCGGCAAATCACCATGGCCGTCGTTCGACAGCAGCCAGAAGCTGGCGATGGGCTCGGCGATGATGTTCATCGCCAACAGCCAGGTGGTCGGCAACATCATCATTTCCGGGCTGCTGGAGCGCTTCCCCAAGCTCAAGTTCGTCTCGGCCGAAAGCGGGGTGGGCTGGTTGCCGTTCATGCTCGAGGCGCTCGAATACCAGATCAGCGAATCCGGGGCGAACATCGACGGGCGCTATTCTATGACCCCGCTCGAATACTTCCGGCGCAACATCTACTCGTGCTTCTGGTTCGAGAGCCAGGATTTCGCCCATGTCGCGCGCAAGCTGGGGATCGACAACGTGATGTTCGAGAGCGATTTCCCGCACCCGACCTGCCTTTATCCCGATCCTCTGGCTTCGGCGCACAAGTCGCTCGAGGGTTTCACCGACGAGGAGAAGGTCAAGGTGCTCAGCACCAATGCGGCTCGGTGTTACAATCTAGATCTGAGCTGAACAGTAAGCAGATCAATCAGCTTCCGGGAGGGGAGCCGGAAGGGGGTGGCGAGAAAACGCCCCCCCTTTTTTGAGATGCGGCGCTACCGCGTCCTTGGCAGACCCAGCGTCTTTTCTGCGACCATGGAGCGCTGCACTTCGCTGGTGCCGCCATAGGTCACCGCGACCTGCGAGTGGCGGAAGCATTGGTTGATGAAGGCCGCGTGCTCGCTCTCGAACGTCAGTGATTCGGGAGCGGTGAGGTTCAAGAGGTCGAACGAGTCCCTGCGATAGGCCTCGGCCGAAAACAGCTTGCTCGCCGGACCATAGGCGAAGTTGGGTTTTTTCTCCGCCTCGACGAACAGGATGCGCTTGCGCAGGCAGTCGGCAGCAAGTGCATTGGCGTTCGCGCGGGTCAGTCGGCGGCGCGCCCCGGCGTGCTCGATCAGCGGGCTGCCGTCTCGGGTCAGTTCCTTGCACAGCTCCTCGGTGGCGTGAACTATCCGATGCATGTAAGGCGCGAAGCTCATGCCCTGTTCGATCTCGAGCGCCAGCGCCAGCACGGCCAAGCCGCCGTTGACTTCGCCCAGCCGCCATTCATCAGGCACTTTGAGGCCGTCGTAATAGGTGATGTTGGTGCGCTCGTCCTGGAAGGTCTTGACCTCCTGCACGGTCACTTCGGGCACCTTCAGTGGCACCATGAACATGGTGATGCCCTTGTGCTTGGGCGCGTCGGGATCGGTGCGGGTGAGCAGGATCGCATAGTCGGCATGTTCGGCGCCGCTGGTGAACATCTTCTGCCCGTCGATGCGCCAGGCGTTGCCTTCCTTCACCGCTTTGGTCTTGGCCGCAAAAACGTCGGAACCCGAACCCGGCTCGCTGTAGCCCAGCGAACAGATCGATTCGCCCGACACGATCTTGTCGAGAACCTCGCGCTTGACGGTTTCGGTGCCGAACCTGTCGATCATCACGCCGATGATGTTGGAAGTGCCGCGCGGGTGCGCGGTCCAGTTGAAGTCTTCCCAGACACGCATCGCCGCCTCCATCGCATAGGGGCTGGCGTTGCGGCCTCCCATGCGCTCGGGCCATTCGGGGAAAAGCAGGCCTGCCTCCGCCATCTTGCGGTTCACCGAGGGAACATAGCCCGAATAGGAATAGTGCGCCTTGGACATTTCCTCCGCAGTCAGCTGCGTCTCAAAAAAGGCCCGGGTCTCTTCGGCGAGGCCCAGCTCTTCTGGGGCAAGCGAAAAATTGACCGAGACTTCGCCCGGATCGGGAAGCGAAGCCTTGACCCCAGCGTAGCGGCGCGCCGCCGCCTCGTCGAGCAGCGCCTCGGGATCGCCCAGGACCAGCAGCCATGCGCGCGAACGCAGGTTGAACAGGTGGACATCGTATTCAAGCGTCAGCCCGTAGCCGCCGAAGGTGTGCAGCGAGTGCATCACCGCCTGTTCGGAGGCATTACCCGCCCACCAGGCTGCCGTGGCCACGGTCTCGCCCGCAATGTCGGGCTCGCGCGCCAGATCGCTGACCGCGCGCCAAACCATCAGCCGCCCGGCATCAACCGCGACGATTGCGTCGGCAAGCGGGTGCGACACACCCTGATATGCTCCGATTGGCTTGCCGAATTGTACGCGCTCGCAGGCGTATTCGGATGCCAGCCGGATCGCCTCGGCGGACAGGCCGATAAGCGCCGCGCCAATCAGCAGCTTCCATTCTTCGAGCGCCGCATCGAAGCGCGCGGTCGCAGCACTGCCGCTCGCCAGCACGCTGACATCGCCCGCAGACAGGTCGATCCGGTCGATCGGCGTGGAAGCGAGGGTCTTTTCAGGAGCGGGGTTGGGCGTGCGGCGAACCAGCACCACTTCACCGCCGCGCCGCGCGATCACCGCCACCGCTGCCGCGCCTCCGGCAACGAGCTGCACTGGCTGTTCGCCGGCATCGTGCATGGCAATGGTGACTGCGGCGCTGCCTGCCAGCGCCTCGTCGAGCAGTTCGCCGTCACCACCCAGATCGGCGAGCAGGCTCGCCGCGACGAGTGCTTCGGCAAGCGGCCCGGAAACGAGCCTGCGCCCTGCCTGCTCCATCAGCAGCACGGCATCGAACAAGCCGAGGCCAAGCCCGCCCTTGTCCTCGGAAACGCGCAGGCCAAGCGCGCCAAGCTCGCCAAGCCCGGTCCACAATGCGGCGTCGAAGCCGGTGGGAAGCGCGGCGCGCACGCGGGCAATGCTGCTCTCCTCGTCGAGGAAGCGCGTGTAGGCATCGAGCATCATCTGCTGGTCGTCGGTGGGTTCCAGGTTCATCGGTCTCATTCCTTCCGGCCAAGGGGCCTTCTCGACAATCGGTTAGACAATTGAGCCGCGCAGGCAAGTGTGAATTGCGCCATCTGCACCTTCGGGCATGCCGACAGGCACTGCGGCCAACATCGTCCAATGAGATAGTTGAATCTCGCGAGCACTCGTGCAAGGCCCGTGACCGCGCGAACCAAAGAACCGCGCTCCACATCGAGAGGCAGCCTTGACCGAAATCGACCTGAACGATCCGATGGCCGTCGGCAGCCTGACAGGCTGGTCGAAGATCCATCCCGACAAGCCCGCGGTCATCACCGTATGGGATGACAATTGGATCAGCTTCGCGCAGCTCGAAGACCAGGCGAACCGCACCGCGCAGCTTTTCCGCAAGCTTGGCCTCTCGCGCGGCGACACCGTTTCGACGCTGGTTGGCAACTCCATCGAGTTTCTCGAGATCAATTGTGGATCGCAGCGCAGCGGGCTTTATCTCGTGCCGATCGCCTCGCGCCTCAACGCCGACGAGGCCGCCTACATCATCAATGACAGCCAGTCGCGCGTCGCGGTGATCGATGCCGGAACCAAGCACGGCGCGGAACTCGCAGAAAATATTGCCTCGCTTTGCCCCAAGGTCGAGCATGTCTATGCCGTGCGGGGCGATCTGCCGGGGCTGGAGCGCTGGGAGCAGGCAGTGGCAGCGATGCCTGCGCAGATGATCGAAGATCCCAGTGTCGGCGTGCCGATGATCTATTCGTCGGGCACGACCGGGCAGCCCAAGGGGGTCAAGCACCCGCTTCCAGACGAACCCTTTGGCGGGCCGAGCAGGCACCTGCCGCTGATGACGAGCTGGTATCACATGCGCACGCGGATGGATTTCATCGTCTCCGCGCCGATGTATCACTCGGGCGCCAACTCGTTCGCGATGTCCACCCTCGCACTGGGCGGAACAGTGATCCTGTTCGAGAAGTTCGACCCCGAGAAGATGCTGCAGGTCATCGAACGCTACAAACCGCATGGCGGCCAGTTCGTGCCGACCATGTTCACTCGCATGGTCAAGCTGCCGCAAGAGGTGCGCGACATGTACGACGTTTCCTCACTCGAACTGGCGCTCCATTCCGCCGCGCCCTGCCCGGTCGAGGTCAAGCGAGCGATGATCGAATGGTGGGGACCGATCTTCGAGGACCTGTATGGCGGTGCCGAGAACATCGGCCTGTGCCAGATTGGCAGCAAGGAATGGCTGAAGAAGCCGGGCTCGGTCGGCCGCGCGACACACGGCGTGCTGCACATCTGCGACGAAGCGGGCAACGAGTTGCCAATAGGTGAAAACGGCCTCGTCTATTTCGAGCACCCCGAGGCCCAGTTCGAATATCTGGGCGATGATGAGAAGACCAAGGGCTCCTACGATCCCAAGGGGCGCGGCTGGCGCACTTATGGCGACATCGGCCATGTCGACGAGGACGGTTACCTGTTCCTCACCGACCGGCGCTCGTTCATGATCGTCGCGGGCGGGGTCAACATCTATCCGCAGGAAGCCGAAAACGTGCTGACCATGCACCCCAGGATCGCAGATGTGGTGGTGTTCGGCGTGCCCGATCCCGACATGGGCGAGCAGGTCAAGGCGGTGGTCCAGCCAGCCGACTGGAACGCGGCCGGGCCGGAACTGGAGGCCGAACTGATCGAATACTGCAAGTCGAAGCTGGCAACGCTCAAGTGCCCCAAGACCATCGATTTCCAGCGGGAACTAGCGCGCGACGACAACGGCAAGATTTCCAAGAAGGCACTGCGCGACAGCTACTGGCAGGGCAGGACCGTCGGCGGGTGAGGGAGAAGATTTGATGACGAGCAGTTCAAAGACCATCGAGGAGCGCCTGCAAGCGCTCGAGGACCATGAGGCGATCCGCCAGGTGCTGGCTGGCTACGGCTATTCGGTCGATGGGCTAAACTACGATTCGGTTGCGGATTTCTATGCCGAGGATGGCAGGTATCTCGTTGACGATACGCTCGACTTCCGGGGTCGCTCGGCGGTTGCCAGCATCACCAAGGATGAGGGCCACCGCGCACTGGTCGCCGGCGGCGTCGCGCACATCGCGCTGCCGCCATACATCGTCGTTGAGGGCAACGAGGCGTCCGCGACCTGCCACACCATGATCCCCCGAATGGGTAATGACGGCTATTACATGTGGCGGCTTTCCGCGTCACGGCTCGAACTGGCGCGCGAGGCGGATGGCGAGTGGCGGATCGCCAAGCGCCAGACTTGGTCCTTGGACGGCAATCCGCGTGGCCCCGAAATGCTGGGCGACCTGCGCAAGGTGCGGCGGGACTAACCCAATTTCTGCCGCGCCCCGCTGGACGAAGCCGCATCGATGGCATCGAGCAGCTTTGTTAGCCGCACCGCGTCATCGAAATCGGGCACGGTGAAAGTATTGTTCTCGATGTCGTCGGCAAATCGCGCCCATGCTTCGGCGACATTGACCGGCGCGTATTTCAGGCCCTCGACCACGTGCGCGGCAGGCGGCGGCGCGTCGAAGCTCGTCTCCAGCACGATCGTACCCGCCTGATAGCCGCCGGGAAAGCTGCTGCCCAGCTTCAGCGAGCCCTTGCTGCCAACCAGTTCGAGCGCGAACGGCCGGTCGCTCACCCCGCCCGTCACTTCCAGCGTGGAGACGCAGCCACTCTCGTGCTTGCCCAGCACCAGCATGTGATCGGCGCAGGTGCGCTCGACCACCTCGTCGCTGCCGACGATAGGCACCTGCTTGCGCATGATCGTGTTGCGCGCATCCAGTTCGCGGTAGGGTCCAAGCAGGAACTCGATCATCGTGAGAGTGTGACCACCCGCGATGGTTTCCAGCGTCGCTCCGTTGGCCTTGTCCTGCAGGTAGGCGTAGTGCGCCGGCGCGCTGTCGCCCCAGCCACCAGTGGGAGAGAACACCCGGCACACCTGGAGCTCGCCGACAAGGCCCTCGTCGATCAGCTTGCGAGCATGAAGCACCGCCGGAGCGGACAGCGCCTGCGTACCGATCATCACGTGTGCGCCCTTGGGCACGGCCGCCGCCATCTCTTCGGCTTCGGCGAGGTCGCGTCCCAAGGGCCATTCGCAAAACACGTGTTTGCCCGCGGCGAGCGCGGCGAGAACCACGGCGCGATGCTCGGGCACCTTCACCGACACCGCGACGATGTCGATGTCCGGATCGCGCACCAGCGCAAGCGAGTCGCCAAAAGCGCGATTGCCGCCGAACGCGGCATTTGCCTCGTCGGCAAGTTCCTGCGTACGCCCGGAAACCGCCTCTATCGCGAACCGGCCGGTCATCTTGCGCAGGGCAGGCACATGGGCATCATGCGCCCATGCCCGCGTCGCATTGCCGCCGACGATGCCGATCCTGTGCCGGTTTGCCATGTCTTGTCCTCTCCGCCTGTCAGGCAATCTAGTCGAGTTTGAACACGCGCGCTGCGTTCTCGCGCAGGAACTTGGGCCACACCTCGTCCTTGAACGGCACGTTCTCCAGTTCGGTGAAGATGCGCTCGAGGCTCAGGCCCGCCGGGAAATATCCCGCATAGATGATCTTGTCGGGTCCGCGCTTGTTGGCAAAATCGATGACGGCCTTGGGGTAATGCTTGGGCGCGAAGGCCGAGGTCGAATAGTAGAGGTTGGGGTACTTGAGCATCAGCTTGACCGCCAGATCCTCCCACGGTTCGGCCCCGTGGCGCATCACGAAACGCAGTTCGGGGAAGAACCAGCACACCTCGTCGAGATGCTCGACCTTCTGCGTGCGCAAAGGAAAGCGCGGCCCCGGCACCCCGACATTGCCGACGAACGGAATGTCGAGATCGATGCATTCGGCATAGAAGGGATAGAGCTCTCGTTCGTTGAGTGCGACCTGCGGGACCGAGGCTGCCGGGAAATAGGACAGCGCCTTGATGTCATGCTCTTTCTTCATCCGACGGATACGCCGGATCTCCTCCATGCCGAGGATCGGATTGATCGTCACCGAGCAGAAAAAACGATCTTTGAACTTACCGAGCGATTCGGGATATTGTAGCGCGTTGTCGATTGGCAGCATGGCCTTGGCGATGTTGTACTTGTCCATTTCCGCGACCATGTTTTCGACGAATTTCGCCGGGTCGGAGCCGATGTTCGGCACGTTCTTGAACATGTAACCGGCGGGCATCGTGGTGCTCTTGCCCGGCGCATCGCGCTGCATCGTTGCCATCGACTGGTAGCCCGCGACGTTGTGCTCGTCGGTAGGTATGTTCATCATGCAATCGATGACGCGGATGTCCTTGGGAAATGCCATGGCTGCTCTCTCTTCGTGGTTCTGGTTCGGCGCGGCGTTAGCGCTTCAGTCCGCGCCTGCATAGAAGCGCGAATAGAAGCGCCGGTATTCGAGGATTGGCCCATCGTTCTTGACCAGCAGCGGTTTTTCCAGATGGCGCTTGTGCGGCCAGACGTTGGCGTCTTCCTCAAGCTGGATCGCTGTGTTGCGGATCAGCTTGGCGGTGACATTGACCTTGGTTTCTTCCAGCACGGCGGGATGGAAATAGATGTGGCGCAGCGCCGTGCGCGATCCGTCGAGAGGGGTCTGCATCTGAAGCAGCAACATATCGGTGATGCCCCAGAACCGCGTGAACGAAACACCCGGCCCGATCGCGCGCACGTCGATCTTGCCTTCGACCATTCCGCGCGCTGTTGGCATTTTGCTCGAAGCCGACGAGTAACGGAAATAGCCGTCGATCTTGAACTCTGGCTCGGGAGGCGATGGAAAATTGTGCAGCGCCGGGAAGTGCGCGACGTCCGCTCCGTTCTCGGTGATTTCCTGGATGTGGACGTCGAAGATCCACTCACGGTAGTCCGCCGCGATCCAGCCCTGGTCGGCAACTTCCTCGACCCGGCTCATCGCGAAGAGAGGCGCAGCGCGATGCGGGTGCCACCAGGCGAAAATGATGCCGAGGTCTTCGTGGATCGGCAGGGCCAGATTGCACGGCTTCGACAGCTTGAGCGGCACCTTCTCCTGATAGGGAATGGCGGCAACTCCGCCGTCGCCCTTCCAGGTCCAGTGGTGGAACGGGCAGCGCAGATCGTTGCCCATGACCTTGCCGCCATGGCCAAGGTGCGTGCCGAGGTGGCGACAAATTGCATCGATCCCGCGCGCCGCGCCGTCCTCACCGCGCCACAAAACGAATTCCTCGCCCGCGATCACGATCGGCAACACATCGCCTGTCGAAAGCTCGTCGCTGCGTGCCACGGCAAACCAGCCGAACGGCATGGGCAGGTCGAAGCGATTGGCTGGATCGTCCAGCACCGCGTTGACGGGCCGATGCGCCTTCTTGCCCGATTTTGCCGCCATTTGCCTCTCCAGCCCATGCTCTTGAAGAGTAAGCCTAGCGCAGCGCCGCGTCATAATGCAACAGGCCAAGTGCAATAATGCGTCGCCCCAACGGCTCGGCAGCAAATCGAGCCTTGCCAAGCCGGGCAAAGGGGGAAACAATCGGCCCAACAGGAGACCGCCCGGCAGGTGCGGGAACCGTGACGAGAGGAAATTCCCATGAGCAGTTTTGACACCGTCATCAGGGGCGGCACCGTCATCGACGGAACCGGTGCCGAGGGCATCATCGCAGACGTCGGCATCGTGGGTGGCCGCATTGCAGAAATCGGCAAGATCGCCAGCAAGGGCGAACGCGAGATCGACGCCGAGGGCCATGTCGTGTGCCCCGGTTTCGTCGATGGCCACACCCACATGGATGCGCAGATCAACTGGGATCCGATCGGTCGCAATTCGTGCTGGCACGGCATCACCACGGTGGTGATGGGCAATTGCGGATTCTCGGTCGCGCCGGTCAGGAAGGGCGAAGAAGCCTTCGTCGTACGCAACCTGGAACGCGCCGAGGACATATCGCCCGTTGCGATGGCCGCGGGGATGGAATGGAAGTGGCAGGGCTTCAGCGAGTATCTCG
>CAMDQY010000005.1 GCA_945906005.1 Novosphingobium sp. Chol11
TTCAACTACTTGGTCGGCGCAAACTATCGGCCAAACGACGACATGATGTTTTACGCCAAGTATTCGACCGCCTATGTGTCGGGCGGCACTTCAGGTCCGTTCTCCTACAAGCCGGAGACTGCCAAGTCGGCCGAAGCGGGCTTCAAGGGCGATCTGCTCGACCGTCGCCTGCGCACCAACCTTTCTGTGTTCTGGGCCGAGTACAAAAATTACCAGACTGCGCAGGGCGGCAATACGCTTGGCACGGTGGCGGAATTCATCGCCCTCGTTCCCGACACACGCGTCAGGAGCGCACTGGGCACGTTTGTCTATCCGCAGGGCGACATCGTTGCCAAGGGCCTCGAGCTTGAAGTCACCGCAGCGCCGACCGACGGCGTCATTCTGGGCGCCAGCCTGTCATACACCAAGACCAAGTTCAGCAAAATTCCAGGTCTACTAAAGGCGGCGGCGGGACTTTCAGCAACATCCCCTGACAGTGCCTACCTGCCGACATTGCGGCCAGAGTGGACTGGCAATGCCTATGCTCAGTACACCTCGCAGCCGGTCTGGGGCGACGCGATCATTACGGCTCGCGTCCAGGGCAACTACCAGTCGACGATGAACGCCAGTCCTAACGCAGCCATCCAGTCGACCTTTGCGGGGTACAACCGTATTATTCCAGCTTACTGGCTAGTCAACGGCCGTATGGCGCTGGAGCACATCAACTTCGGCGCCTTTGAAGGTACGGTTGCGCTGTGGGGCAAGAATATCTTCGACAATAAGTCGATATCTTTCCCGTTCAACCAGTCGGGCGCCTCAGCGGCTACATACATTGAGCCGCGTCGTTATGGCGTCGACCTGACCGTCGAATTCTGATTACCCGAAAAATCGGGAGAGGATGAAGGCCCGGACCGGAAACGGTCCGGGCCTTTTCGTTTGGCCTGCGCGCGCCAGGCCGATCGCCAAGGTTGAAAATCTCCGCGGTAATGGCCACGGCATTTGCGACACGCCAAACCATGGCGAGCGGGAGACCACGATGACAGACAGCCCAGCCCAGCTCTCGCTCCTGACCGAAATCGCAGGCGGGATCATGACGATCACCTTCAACCGGCCCGAGCGCGGCAATGCGTGGAACCCCGATATAGCCGGGCGGTATTTCGCCGCGCTCGAACTGGCGGCGAACTCACCAGAGGTGCGCGCAATCATCGTGACCGGAGCAGGTAAGGCGTTCTGCACCGGCGGCGACGGCACCAAGCTCGACGAGATTGCCAATAGCGGCGACGTCCGCCCCACCTCGAACCGGCCGTACTGGTTTCCCTTGCAGATTGGAAAGCCGGTGATCGGCGCGATCAACGGTGCAGCCGCAGGGATTGGCCTGCAGATCGCGCTCTACACCGACGTGCGCATTGCTTCGGACAAGGCGCGCTTCTCAACCTTCTTCGCGCGCCTTGGGCTGGTCGCCGAAATGGGGCTGAGCTGGATGCTGCCTCGCCTCGTCGGAGCGGCGCGTGCCGCTGACCTGCTGTTTTCGGGGAGGATGGTCGGTGCCGAGGAGGCGCTGGCGATGGGCATGGTCAACCAGGTCGTGCCAGCCGAAAGCCTTATGGACGAGGCGCGCGCCTACGCCGCCAGGCTGATCGAGACGAGCTCGCCATGGTCGATGCGGATGATGAAATCGCAGCTCTACGCCGACCTCACCTCCACAGTCGGTGAGGCCTACGGCCGTGCGATAGAACTTGCGGACCAATCGGTGCTCCGCGGCGATTTCAGGGAGGGCCTCAAGGCCCTCGCCGAGAAACGCATGCCGCGCTTCGATGCGCTCGAACCGGCCCTAGCCTATATCGACATTACGCTTCCCGACCAGGGCAGCTAAACTAATTCACTCCGCCGCGACCGCTTCGGGCACCGGATCGGGGACGAAATCGAAGTAGCGGTCGTAGTTACGGCGGTAGGCGAGGATCGGCCCGTCGCCCTGCACCAGCATCGGCTTTTCCATGCTCTGCTTGTTGTTCCAGATCGGAATGTCCTGATCGACCTGGCTGAGCAGATCGCGGATTCGCGCCTGGGTGACGCGAAGCTGGCCGTCGGAAAGGCCCGGAGCGTAATACATCTGCCAGCGCACATGCGTGGTCGAGGCATCAATCGGGGAGACCTGCTGGCACTGCACGACGTGGGTCACGTCCTTGTACTCGACCACCGACTGGCAAGGCCCGGTCGCGGTCGTCTCGATCCGGCCGACCATCAGGCCGCGCGGGGTCTTCATCTCGGCCTCGACCTTGTTGTGGCGGATCCAGCCATCGACCTTCATCTCACCCTTGGGCGCGAAGGGCACGCCGTGGACCGCGCCGAAGTGGGCATGATCCTGGCCGTTCTCGGGAATTTCGCGGCAGTGGATGTTGACGATCCACTCGCGCGTCATCGCCAGCACCCACTCGCCTTCGGGGCAGTCTGGAATGCTGGCAACTTCCCACTTCGGCGCCGCCTTAGCGGGGTGATACCAGACGTAGACCACGCCATCGACTTCCTCGACCGGCCAGGTCGGCAAGCAGCTCCGCTTCATGCTCGGCGCGATCACATCGGTGTAGGGGATCTTGGTGACGCCGCCATCGCCGTTGAACTGCCAGTGGTGATAGGGGCAACGCAGATCGTTGCCGACCACGTTGCTGTTGACGCCAAGGTGCGCGCCGAGATGCGGACAGAACGGATCGACCGCGCGCAGGCCGCCGTCGCCGCCGCGCCACAGCACGAACTCGGTGCCGAAATAGCGCATGGTGCGGATGTCGCCGTTCTGGATTTCGTTGGACAGCGCCACCGCAAACCATCCGAACGGGATCGGCAGCTGATCGTATCCGCGCGGGAGAGTGGTCATAGTGGTCATCGTTTGTCTCTCTGTTGCCTTTGCCGCGAGGGTGGACCGCCCAGCCCGGCCATCGCATATCTCATGACTTGTATTCTACGGCGCCGCGTCGGCCCGGTCAAAGCGCGAGCGGCCTCACCTTCCCGAGGGGATTTCGCGGAACGGCACGCCCTTGTCGACGCGAACGTCGGCGGGCAGGCCCAGCACGCGCTCGGCGATGATGTTTTTCTGGATTTCGTCGGTGCCGCCACCGATCCGGAGGCCACAGGACCACAGGAACCGCTGCTGGAAAGCGCCCGCGCGCGGCGATAGCACCGAATCCTGCACCAGCCCGAACTCGCCTAGCATGTCGAGAGCCTCGGACATCATCGTCTGGGTGCCACCGCTCCACAACAGCTTGGCTGCCGAGCCCTCCGGACCGGGCGACTGGCCGCGCGAGATTGCGGTCAGCGTACGAAAGCCGATCAGTCGCCGTGCTTCGAGGTCTACATAGAGATCGGCGATGAGATCGCGGAATGCATCGTCGTCCATCACCGTACCCTCGTCGGTCGGCACGCTGGCGGCAAGGTCCATCATGTCGGACCAGGTAAGCCCGTTCGACTGGCCGATAGCGGCTCGCTCGTTCATCAGGGTGGCGAGAACGACGCTCCAGCCGTCGTTCACAGCGCCGACCCGCTGGTCGTCGGGAATGCGCACATCGTCAAAGAACACTTCGTTCAGTTCCGAATCGCCCCCCATGGTCTTGATCGGCCGCACTTCGAGGCCCGGCGTATCCATCTTTAGCCAGAACGCGGCCAGGCCCTTGTGCTTGGGCTGGTCGGGATCGGTGCGCGTGATAAGCAGGCCATAGTCGGCATGTGCAGCGCCCGAGTTCCAGACCTTCTGCCCGTTGATGACCCATTCGTCGTCCTGACGGACGGCGGCGGTGCGAATCCCCGCGCTGTCCGAACCGCTCGATGGCTCGGAGAAAAGCTGGCACCAGATTTCGTCGCCGCGCACCGCTAGCGGAACCCTCTCGGCGAACTTGGCGTCAGAATTGAACTTCAGGATCGCCGGGATCAGCATCTTGAGGCCAGTGATGTAATAGGGATCGTGGATTTCCGCCGCAGTCTCCTCCTGCGAAAAGATCACGTCCTCGATCTGGGTGCCGCCGGCGCCGCCCTGTTCCTTGGGCCAGGTGATGCAGGCATAGCCGCCCGCAGACTTGGTCGCCTGCCAATCGCGCATCGCGTTCTTGTGGCCATAGGTCCAGACGAGCCGCTCCTCGGGCGGGAGGACCGAAAGGTTGGGCTTGTTGGCCGCAATCCAATCGCGCACCTTGGTGCGATATTGCGCTTCGGTGGGGTTGTCGTCGAAGTTCATGCCGCATGCCTTTCCGCGTTGCTGGCTGCCCGCTGCGCCTCTAGCCGGTCGGTGAGCTTGTGCTTCCACGCCTTCGCCGAGCCGAGCACAAGGCCAAGATGACGCGCGCGCCGATAATGGAGGTGCGGGTCGGCTTCCCAGGTGAAGCCGATGCCGCCGTGGGTCTGGATGTTCTCTTTCGCCGCCTGCCAATAGGCATTGCAGCCCGCGATCCGCGCAGCCGCCGCCGCCACGGGCAGTTCGGCGGCATTGGTGGATAGCGCCCAGGCCCCGTAATAGGCGCTCGCGCGCGCAACCTCGATGCGGATGAACACGTCGGCCAGCTTGTGCTTGATCGCCTGATAGCTGCCGATCGGGCGGCCGAAGGCATACCGTTCGAGCGCATAATCGCGCGCCATTTCGAGCGCCCGGTCTGCCCCGCCAAGCTGCTCGAAGCTCATCAGCACGGCAGAACGATCGTGCACGCGGGCAAGCGCGGCAATGCCGTCACCACCCGCGCCGAGCACCTGCGCGGGTGCATTGTCGAACACGATCTGCGCAGCGCCTCGCGTCGGATCGAGCGTGGGCACAATGCGGCGGTCGATGCCGGGCCCGGCAAGGTCGGTCAGCACCAGCACCGGGCCGTCGCTGCCCATCGCCAGCACGACCGCCTTGCCTGCCGCCATGCCGTCGGCAACGGGCAGCTTCTCGCCGGTCAGCGTGCCGTTGGCATAGCGGGTCGCAAGCCGTTTGGCGCTCACCTTGCCCGGCCCTTCGGACACCGCGATGGTGCCGATTGCTTCACCGCTGGCAATCGCGGGCAACAGCTCCAGCTTCTGCTCCTCGGTGCCTTCGGCCAGCACGGCTTCGGCAAATTGGTACACGCTCGATGCGAAGGGCACCGGGGCGAGGCTGCGCCCCAGTTCCTCGGCGAGACCGCACAGCTCGACATAGCCGAACTCGGACCCGCCGTAGGCTTCCGGGATGGCGGCACCGCACCACCCCTGCTCGGCCACGCGAGCCCACAGTGCCGCGTCATGGCCGCGCTCGGGATTTTCGAGCACGCCGCGCACCACCGAAATCGGCGAAGCATCGCCAAGGAAGCGGCGCGCCTCGTCCTTCAGCGCCTTCTGTTCATCGGTATAGTCAAAGTCCAAGGTCGGTCCCTTTCGGCATTTTCGCGATCAGCGCTTGTTCCAGATGTCACTATCATCCCACCAAGGCAGGAAATCCGGCAGGTCGGCGGGCACGCGCATGGGAAAATCCGGCGGGCGCTTCTCGAAGAACGAGGCGACGCCCTCGGCGCAATCGGCTCCACGCGAACGGTGCCATGCGCCCCAGCTTTCGACCTTGTGCGCCTTGAGCGGATGGTCGAGCCCTAGCCCGCGCCACATCATGTGCCGCAGCAGGGTCACCGACACCGGGGCGGAGTTCTGCGCGATCTCCAGCGCCAGGGCGCGCGCCGCAGGCATCAGTTCATCAGCCGGATAGACCGCATTGACCAGCCCGGCCTCCTTCGCCTCCGCCACGCCAACCCTGCGGCCAGTGTAGCACCATTCGAGCGCTTTCGACACGCCGACCAGGCGCGGCAGGAACCACGTCGATCCGCATTCGGGCAGCATGCCGCGCCGGGCGAAAAGGAAATTGAAATGCGCCGTATCGCTGGCAAGGCGGATGTCCATGGTCAGCGGCAGCGACGCGCCCAGACCCGCACAAGGTCCGTTGATCGCCGCGATTACCGGCTTGTTCAGTGAATAGAACCGCTCGACGAATATCGCGGAGCCTTCCTGCACTGCGGGGTGTTCGTAATCGACCGAGCCATCGGGCCGGATCGCTGCATCGGTGCGCGATTCCGCAAAGCTCCCCGCCCCGCCCGAAAGGTCCGCGCCCGAACAGAACGCGCGCCCCTCTCCCGTCACGATCAGCGCGCGAATGTCCGGATCGGCATCGGCGCGATCCACCGCATCGAGCAGTTCGCGGGTCATCCCTCCGCCCATCGCATTGAGCACTTCGGGCCGCGACATCGTGATGGTCGCCACCGGCCCCTCGATCTCGTAGCGGATGGTCTCGTAAGGCATATCAGACGCCCGTGCGCCTCGCATCTGCGCGCAGCAAGTCCATCGCCTCGGCAACTGCCACGCCATCGTCAAAATTCGGCGCGATCTGCTCGCCGCTGTTCATCGCGTCGGTGACCTTCTGCACCCACGCGCCGAGCGCCCCCATGAAGCCGCCAGCCAGCGGCGGCAGCTCGATCAGTTCGGGTTCGTGCTTGTGGCGAACGATTGAGAGGCTGTTGTCAGCGGTGATCACGATCGCGCCCGCCGAGCCGATCAGGTTGAAGCTGCCGGGCAAGGCCAGGCTCGCGGCAAATGCGCTGTCGACGCTGGCGGTGCCGCCACCAGCAAACTCCAGCCACATCGAGAAGGCATCCTCAGCGGTTGATTTTTCTTCGCCGCCCGCGCCATCGGGCCGCATCCCCACTTCGGTGCGCAATAGAGCGCTGCCCGCGACGATCTCGTCGCCGAACAGGAAGCGCAGCGCATCGATGTCGTGCGATCCCGAAGCGCCGAGCCAGCCGCCGCCCAGCGAGACGTCGTTAAGCCAGCCGTGATCGCGCACCCTGAGGCCGCGGTTGAACTTGGTCCACGAGACATGGACGAGATCGCCGATGGCTCCTTCGCGGATCAGCTCGCGCGCCCTGTCCCACGACGGAAAGCAGCGCATCTCGAAATTGAGGAAATGCAGCACGCCCGCGGCATAGGCGGCGTCGCGCATGTCCTTCGCTTCGCCCGCATCGAGGCCGAACGGCTTGTCGCACAGCACCGGCTTGCCGTTCGAAAGAGCGGCCATGACGTGCGCCTTGTGCTGGAACGGCGGCGAATGGACCGCGATCAGGTCGGCATCGCCGGCACAAGCCGCCTCGACAGGCCCCATCTCGCGCGAGGGAACGATCTCGACCTGCCAGCCACAGGTCTCGAAGGCAGGCTTCATGGCGCCCGCGCCAAAGCCCCTGCCGATAATCGCAACTTTCATCGTGCATCCCCTCTTATATTCTTCAGCAGCAGCCCGCGATCGACCTTGCCCGAAGCCGTGCGCGGCAGGGCTTCGTGGCGGAAGTTGACCACGCGAGGCACCTTGTAAATGGCAAGGTGCGCCTTGGCATGTGCCTTGATCGCCTCGGCGTCCACGTCCGCGCCCCCGTCCACCACGCAATCGACCGCGACGATCTCGCCAAGCCGGCTATCGGGCAGGCCATAGGCGAAGGCTTCTCGAACCAATGTATGGCTCGCCACCACACGCTCGACCTCGGCGCAGTAGATGTTCTCGCCGCCCGAAATGACCATCGACTTCTTGCGGTCGACGATGGTGTAAATGCCTTGTCCGTCGACCGTGGCGATGTCTCCCGTCGCCAGCCAGCCATCGACGATGGATTCCGCCGTCGCCTCAGGGTTGTTGCAGTAGCCTTGCATGACCCCCGCACCGCGCATCCACAGCTCGCCCGGCTCGCCGATGGCGGCCTCGGTCCCGTCGTCGCGCCGCAACTGCACATCTACACAGGGCACCGGCCAGCCGCAGGAGGTCGGGTGTTCGAGGTAGATATTTCCGCTGATCGCGCAGGTCCACGCCGCGCCCTCGGTCTGGCCATAGGTGTTGGAGATCAGCGTGTTGGGAATGCGCTCCTTGATCTGGCGCACGATCTGGAGATCGAGCGGAGCGGCCCCGTTCGCCATGTTGCTGATCCGGCTCAATAGTTCGGGCGTGGCGCGCGGCGACTTGAACATGTCGAACACCATGGCGGGCACAAACGAGAGCCGCGTCATTCCGATGGTCTCGATCATGTCGATGGCGACCTCGGGGTTCCACTTGCCGGGAAGCACGATCGTGGTGCCCAGATAGATCGCGCGCATCGTCGGCATGATCCCGCCAAGATGGAACATCGGGCCGAGAATGACGGCGGGAGTCGCCATGCAGCGCTCTTCCGGCGGCAGAACGCGCCCGCTCTCCTCCTCGTAGCGGATGTCCTGCAGTCGGCCCATGAAACAGGCGAGCGAGATCGACTGGCAGATCGCTCCCTGACTGAGCAGCGCGCCCTTGGGAAAACCGGTGGTGCCCGAAGTGAACAGGATCACCCCACCCGCTTCCTGCGGCATATCGACCGGATCGAATGTGACGCCGGGCTGCGGCGCGCTCAGCGAAGTGAACAGGGCGTCGCGTCCCTCGCGCAGCGGCCTGACAGGCTTGTCGATGATAATCCGCGGCCATGAAGGATCGGGCCGTTCGCCGCCGATGATCGCGTCCTTATCGGCCTCGAGGATCGCCAGTTTGCACTCGACGAGGTCCATCGCGCGCAGCATTTCCTCGGCGGCGCCGCGGCTGTTGATCGAGGCGACGATTGCGCCGAGCGACGTGATCGCCAAGGTCGAGACGATCCATTCGATGCGGTTGACCGTCACCACGGCGACGACATCGCCCTTGCCCACATGATATATGCCGGACAGATGCTTGGCGAGCGCAGCAGCGCGCGCGAACAGCTCGCCGACGCTGATCCGCCTGTCGCCGTCGATCACCCCGGTGCGATCCGCATATTGCATCCCGGACCGGTAAAGCTGCGCGAGATTGCGCGGCAGGCCCTTGAACACCTCGCGCGGACGACCGCCGACAAGGATCGTCTCTAACTCGAATTCGTCACCCTGTGCCAGCATCCGCAGCGCCAGCGGATCGCGCAGGTTCTCGCGAAAACCGCCCATCCCTTCGGGCCTCAACTTGGTCTCTGCCTCGGTCATTCCGATCCTCTATCCGCCGACGGCCATAAACGCGGGGCACGCGCCGTCAAGCGGGCTACTAATGCGGTGTCAATTAATATCACAGGCCATGTGCATTTCTGCCAAGACACGCCGGAACCCACAGGTTAAGGCTCGCTCGCAGAATCCGGGAGAGAAGCTTGTCCAAGGCATTGCCGCAAGAGCCTTTCCGTTTCAGGTTGTGCCATCTTGAGGAACAAGTGGATCAACCTGAAACGATGAGAAAGGCTCCAGATTACTATGCGTAGACCCTTTTTATCCGAACAGGATGCAAACACGTCTGGTGATTCCATCCTGCGCGGAAAGGGTCTAAGCGCGGGAGCGGAATGGCGCGCGCACTGGCCGGTCGTCCTCGCAGCCTGCTCGGGCATGGGCCTATCTACCATCGCGCAATATACCGTCAGCCTGTTCATCGAACCCATCGAGGCCGAATTCGGCTGGACCCGCGCGCAGATCATGTCGGGCATGATCATCAGCGCGATCATCGGTGTTACCTGCGCTCCGCTGATCGGCGCGGCGATCGACCGGTTCGGTCCACGCCGCTTCGGAATTGCCGCCACGCTCGTCGTCCCGGCCTGCTTTGCCCTGCTCGGCGCGACATCCGACAACATCTGGGTTTGGCGCGCGTTGTGGTTGCTGTTCGCGCTGTCGACGATCCTGCTACAACCGGCGATCTGGACCTCGGCTGTCACCGGTTTTTTCGAGAAGGGGCGCGGGTTCGCGCTTGCCTGCGTGCTCGGTGGCAGCGGCATTTCCTCGATCGCGATGCCGCCGCTGGCATATTACGCTATCGAGCACTTTGGCTGGCGAATGGGATTTGCCGCGGTTTCACTGTTCTGGCTGGTCATAACCTTTCCGCTGGTCACACTGTTCCTGACCAGCCGCAAGGATCGCGACCGCACCTCCGGCATTCAGGCAAGCCGCGCGCCTGTGCGCAATTTCGGCTACGTGCTTCGCCACCTGATCCTGTCGCGAAAGTTCCTGCAGGTCGCGATTGCCGGTCTGCTGATCGCGACGGTGGTTGTCTCGATCGTGACCAGCCTCGTGCCGATCATGACGTCTAACGGCATCGCGCGCGGCGAGGCGGCCGGGATTGCCGGCATGCTTGGCTTTGCGTCGATCTTCGGAAGGCTGACGGTTGGCTGGCTGCTCGACCGCATCGAGGCGCGATACCTGGCGGCGATCACGCTATGTCTGCCGTTGCTCACGATCCTGCTACTAACCCAGATGCCGCATTCGGTACCTGCCGCAATCGCCGCCGTGTTGATCATCGGGCTGGCGCTGGGAGCCGAACTCGACCTGATGGCCTACATAACCTCGCGCTATTTCGAACTCGCCTATTTCGGCACCCTGTTCGGGACGATCGGCGGCTTCGTCACTCTGGCGGGCGGCATGGGGCCGGTGCTGCTCAACATGGTCTACGACGCGACCGGTTCGTACGATCCCGCGCTGCTCGCCGCGATTCCGGTGAGCCTGACCGCCGCAATGCTGTTCCTGCTGCTCGGACCCTATCCGACCGATGTCAACCAAGGCCAGACCATACATTGATCCAGCGCAAGGCTGGCGTGGCTTCGTTTCTTCATGATACAGCAGCGTATCAATAAGCAGCGGGAACGAACAGGATGACCAAATCGAACGGCAAGGCTTTGCGCACCATCATCATTGGCGCGGGCATGGCGGGCCTCCTCGCCGGGATCAGGCTCAAGCAGCGCGGCGACGACAATTTCACGATCTACGAGAAGGGTGACTGCGTCGGCGGCACCTGGCGCGAGAACACCTATCCGGGCCTGACCTGCGACGTCCCCGCCCACGCCTATACCTATTCCTTCGCCTCCAATCCGGGATGGAGCCAATTCATGGCCCCCGGCCCCGAGATCCGCGAATATTTCGAGGCCATGGCGCAGCGCTTCGGCGTCAAGGAGCACATCCGCTTCAACGAGGAAGTGACCTCCGCCGAATGGCAGAACGATGCGTGGCAGATCCGCACCAGCACGGGGCGCGAGGACGAGGGCAATATGCTGGTCGCCGCCACTGGCGTGCTGCACGTGCCGAGCTATCCCGACATCGAAGGGATCGACACGTTTGGGGGTGCCTGCTTCCACTCGGCCCGCTGGGATCACTCGGTGCCATTGGACGACAAGCGGATCGGCGTAATCGGCACCGGTTCGACCGGCGTGCAGATCGTCGGCGCGCTGGCGGACCGCGCGTCGAGGCTCACCCATTTCCAGCGCACCGCGCAGTGGATCATGGGCCGCCCCGGACAGGTCTATTCGGATGAGGACAAGGCTGCCTTTGCCGCAGACCCCTCGCTGATCGAGGCGGTGCGCAACAATCCCGAGGGTGCGGCCAACCGTGACCGGTTCCTTCGCGCCGTCATCGAACCCGAATCCGACGCCCATGCCGAACTGGAAGCGCTGCTCACCGCGCAACTGGAGGAGCGGGTAAAGGATCCGGTGCTGCTGGAAAAACTGCGCCCCAATTACCGCGCGGCGTGCAAGCGGCTGATCTTCGCCAACAAATATTACGACGCCGTGCAGAAGCCCAATGTCGATGTGGAAACGCGCAAAATCGCGCGGGTCGAACCAAAGGGCGTGCGGCTCGAAGACGGCGAGCTGATCGAGCTCGACGTGCTGGTGCTCGCCACCAGCTTCCGCGCAGACCGCTTCGTGCGGCCGATGTCGGTCAAGGGCGTGGGCGGGGCCGACCTCGATGAACTGTGGGCCGAAGTGCCGCGCGCCTATTTCGCCGTCACCGTCCCCAACTTCCCCAATATGGTACTGCTCAACGGGCCTGCGGGGCCGGTCGGCAATTTCTCTTTGATCGACGTCGCCGAGGCGCAATGGGACTATTTCGACAAGCTCATGGAACCGGTGCGGCGCGGCGAATGCGCAGGACTGGCGCCCTCGATGGCCGCGCTCGATGCCTACGACGAACGTCGGCGCGAAGCAGCGGGCAAGACGATCTGGGCCTCGGGCTGCAAGAGCTGGTACATTGGTGGCGACGGCCTGCCGCAGGTCTGGTCGTGGCCGATGGAGTATTTCTGGGAAGTGATGTCCCGGCCCGATTTCAGCGACTACGAGAAGATCGGCGAGACGCAGGACGCCTGATCGCTCCAGCGGCTGGACAAGCGACCGACAGGGTGCAACAGCGCCCTCACCGGAGGGATTGACGATGCCGAAACTGGGACTGGAAATTGCCTATAGCGGCCAGCACATGTCGCTCGACATGGACAAGATCAAGAAGGCCGAGAGGCTCGGTTTCGACACGGTCTGGTCGGCAGAAGCCTATGGCTCGGATGCCTTCACCCCGCTTGCCTACATCGCCGGACAAACCCAGCGCATCCGGCTCGGCACCGGCATCGCCCAGCTTGCCGCACGCACGCCAGCCAACTGCGCGATGATCGCCCAGACGCTCGACGACCTGGCCGGCAGGGGCCGCGTCATCGTCGGGCTTGGCGTCTCCGGTCCGCAGATCGTCGAGGGCTGGTACGGCCAGCCCTGGGGCAAGCCGATGGACCGCATCCGCGATTACGTCGCGATCATGAAGAAGATCTGGAAGCGCGAAGGCCCGGTGAGCCACGACGGGCCGGAAATCCAGCTTCCCTATAGGGGACCGGGATCGAGCGGACTGGGCAAGCCGCTCAAGTCAATTCTCCACGGCAACCCCGACATTCCGGTGATGCTCGGATCGGCGACGCCCGCAGGCCTGCGGCTGTGCGGCGAGATCGCGGACGGCCTGCTGTCGATGCATCTCACGCCCGCCAGCCTGCCCAAGTACATCGCCCAGCTCGAGCAAGGGCTAGCGAAACGCACCGACGGCAAGACGCTCGACGACCTCGAAATCGTCGCCAACCTGCGCGTCTATATCACCGACGACGTCAAGGCCGCGCTCGACACCGCGCGCCCGACGATCGCGCTTTATGTCGGTGGCATGGGTGCCAAGTCGAAGAACTTCCACAAGGAAAAGATGATCGAACGCGGCTATCCAGAAGCTGCCGAACGTATCCAGGAGCTGTTTCTTGCCGGGCACAAGGCCGAGGCCGAGGCAGCTGTTCCCGACGAGTTTCTCGACGACATGTCGCTGGTCGGCCCACGCGAGCGTATCGCCGAGCGGTTCAAGGCGTGGCGCGATTCGCGCTTCACCCAATTACGGATCGTCAATGTTGACGACGAATCGATGGAATATATCGCCAAGGTAAACGGCTGATCTTTTCCCGCCGGAGCGAGATTGAGCCGAGGCCCGATCTGTGCAAAATGCACGCAGGCTGGTGCAATACGAATGCGGAGAGAGCAGATGGCGCGATTCGATCTTGTTGTCCTGTCGCGGTGCACGCCGGGCGAGGAAGCGGCATACGAGGACTGGTACGCCAACCAGCACTTGCCTGATGTCTGCCGGATCGACGGCGTTGTCGCGGCGCGGCTGACCAAGGTGCGCTACCAGAAAGACTACGACCTCAACGCGCCGCCCTATGGCTATCTGACGATCTACGAGATGGAAGGTGACGATCCCAACGAGATCATGGGCCGGATACTGGCGGTGTCGGGCAGCGACGCGATGCCGCTCAGCCCCGCACTCAACAAGGACAAGATGGTGCAGGCGATAGGCGAGACAATCGCCACCTATCCCTGAGACCGAATGGAGAGAAAACGATGACTGCGCAGATCGACGAAGCCCTGGCCAAGGTGCCGTTCCAGATCACCGATCCCGAACGCATTCCTGCGCAGCGCTATTATGATGAGCAGTTCTTCGAGCTGGAGAATGACCATTTCTGGTCGAAGGTATGGCAGATGGCCTGCCGGCTCGAGGAAATCCCCGAGGTCGGTGACTATACCGAGTACATGATCCTCGACAAATCGGTGATCGTCATCAACACGCCGAGCGGCATCAGGGCCTATCACAACGCCTGCCGACATCGCGGCGTGCGTCTGGTCAACGGACCGGGCCATCTGGGCGAAGGCGGCTTCATCTGCCCGTTTCACGGCTGGCGCTTCAACGCGCAGGGCGAATGTACCTTCGTGTTCGGCAAGCCGATCTTCGATGAAGGCGTGCTCGCCGAGGACGAGATCAACCTTCCGCAGGTCCGCTGCGAGACCTGGGGCGGATGCGCATTCATCAACTTCGACGATGACGCGCTGCCGTTCGTCGATGGCCTCGGTCCGGTCAAGGCCAAGATGGAAGCACGCAACGCCGACAAGCTCAGGATGGACTGGTGGTATGGCACCGTGCTGCCGACCAACTGGAAGCTCGCGATGGAGGCCTTCATGGAAGGCTACCACACGATGCAGACCCACCCGCAGCTACACTGGCTCAGCCCGCGCAGCGATCTCGGTGCCGACGGCGATGGCCGGGTGCCGGATGAAACCGAATCGGGCACGGAGGTGGTCAATCGCTTTATCGATTTCATGCAGCGGCTAAGCACCGGCATGGCCGGAATGGTCCACCCTACCGAAGCCGAAGTCATTGAAAAGTTGCGCGACATGGACGCGCCCGACGACATGATGGGTGCGATAACCACGTTTTTTGCAACAGCATCCGATGAAATCGTCAAGGACGCGCGCGAGCGTGGCGTTTCCGCGATGTTCGACATCAACAAGATCGCCGCCGAAGTGCCGACCACGCAGGTCGAATTTATCTTCCCCCACTTCTTCCTGTTGCCCACTTTCGGCGCGATGTCGTCATACCGCATCCGTCCGCTGACGGCGGAAACCTGCTTTTACGAGATCTGGTCGCTGGGTTTTCGTCCGGACGATGAAGAATTCGACACGCCCTCGGAGCCTACGGTCCTGCCGTATGATTCGCAGGATTTCCCGGAGGTACCCCGGCAGGACTATTCCAACCTGCCGATCCAGCAGCTTGGCCTGCACGCGGGTGGATTCACCCACATGCGTCTGTCGCGCGAGCGCGAAGGCACGATCAGCAACAACCAGCGCCTGATCGACGGCTATATCGCCGGACTCGACAAGGAATTGCTGACTAAGGCACAACACGCCGTCAATACAGGCCTTGACTCGCCGATCAACGACCTGCCCTTCGGCCCCAACCTAACGCGATAAGGAATTCCGCCATGGACGAACAGGATACCAGCAAGTTCAAGATCATCCGCGCCAAGGACGGCAAGGGCCTCATGGATGCAAAATGCATGACGGTCGCGCCTTGGGGCGATGCCGCGCGCGCGGGAATGAACCGCGCGATGACCGCCGGCGCATCCGGCGGAGAAGAAGTCACGGTGCTCGTCGACATTCCCGGCTTCTCGATCGCCAATGTCTGGTTCAAGCACGGATATCCGCTGCCGCTGCACAGCCACAGCGCCGATTGCCTTTACTACATCGTCGCCGGCTCGCTGAAGCTGGGCACCGAGGAACTCGGCCCGCGTGACAGCTTCTTCGTCCCCAAGGACGTCCCCTATACTTACAAGCCCGGTCCGAAAGGGGTCGAACTGCTCGAAATCCGCACGCAGAACACCTTCGATTTCGTCAATTTCTCGAACGGCGCGGGCTTCTGGGACAAGGCCGTCGAAAGTGTCGAGCAGAATCGCGAGGACTGGAAAACCGCCGAGCGTCCGAAGATCGACGCCTGATCGCCGGTACCAGCCAAGCGTTACCTGCCGGGCGCAGGGGCAATTGCCTTTGCGCCCGGTCGCACATTTGAAGAAAGCCTGACCCGATGTTCGACCTTTCCGGCCGCACATGCCTAATCACCGGCGCCTCGGCGGGCTTCGGAGCGCATTTTGCGCGGCTGCTGACTGGGGCTGGCGCGCGCGTCGTGCTCGGCGCGAGGCGCAAGGACCGGCTCGAAGCGCTGGTTGCAGAGATCACGGTCAGCGGCGGCGAGGCGCTCGCGGTCGACATGGACGTGACCGACGAGGCATCCACGATTGCCGCCTATGACGCAGCCGAGGCCAAGTTCGGAACCGTTGTCGATACGGTGATCGCCAATGCCGGTGTGGCTGCATCGGGCCGCGCGACCGACCTTTCTGCCGATGCCTTGCGCAACGTGATCGACACCAATCTGTTCGGCTTGCTGCTTACTGCGCGCGAGGGCGCCAGGCGCATGATCGCGGCGAACTTTCGCGAAAGCGGGCGCGGACGCGTGCTGCTGATCGGCTCGATGGGAGCCGAAATGGTGCTGCCCGGCGATGCCGTCTACGCCGCAAGCAAGGCAGGCGTTAAGCACCTCGGGCGCAACCTCGCGAGCGAATGGGTGCGCCAGGGGGTCAACGTAAACGTACTGCAACCGGGTTACATCCAGACTGAAATGGCCGGCGACTGGTTTGAAAGCGGGGGCGGCAGGAAGCAGATGGCAGGCTTTGGCCGCCGCCGCTTGCAATCAATCAAGTCGCTCGATGCGCCGGTGCTCTATTTCTGCTCGGATGTTTCGGCAGCGGCGACCGGCTCGACCTTCACCATCGACGACGGGCAATCTCTATGACCATCTCCCAATACGCACTCGACATGGCCGACAAGGTCGAGGGTTTCGTGCGCGAGATCGTGATCCCCTATGAGGCCGATCCTCGCCGCGATCATCATGGCGCGCCGACCGACGAACTTGTTGCCGAGATGAAGGAAAAGGCGCGGGCCGCCGGCGTACTTAGCCCGCATATCCGCGAGGACGGATCGCACCTTAGCCAGCGCGAGACCGCGGTGGTACTGATCCGCTCGGGCCTCTCGCCGCTCGGCCCGCTGGCGTGCAACACCAATGCGCCCGACGAGGGCAACATGTACCTGATGGCCAAGGTCGGCTCGCCCGACCTGAAGGCGCGGTTTCTCGAACCGCTGATTTCAGGTCACGGACGCTCTGCCTTCCTGATGACCGAGCCCGCTGGGTGGCAGGGCGCGGGTTCTGACCCTTCGATGATGAAAACGACTTGCGCGCTCGATGGCAACCACTGGGTGGTGAATGGGCGCAAGACCTTCATTACCGGCTATGAGGGCGCGCGCGTCGGCATCGTCATGGCAAAAGCTGACGAGGGGGCCTGCATGTTCCTTGTCGACCTGCCCGATCCCGCGATCCGGATCGACGAGATCCCCAATACCATCGACAATTCGATGCCCGGCAGCCACGCGACCCTGACCATCGAGAACCTGCGCATCCCCGCCGACCAGATGCTGGGCGAAGCGGGCGAAGGCTTCAAATATGCGCAGGTGCGGCTCTCCCCTGCCCGCCTCTCGCACTGCATGCGCTGGCTCGGCGCCTGCATTCGAGCGCACGAAATCGCCACCGACTATGCCTGCCGCCGCGAGGCGTTCGGCAAGCTGCTGATCGATCACGAAGGCGTCGGCTTCATGCTTGCCGACAACCGTATCGGCATCAAGCAATGCGAGCTGATGATCGACTGGTGCGCGGGCGTGCTCGACAGCGGCTCGCTCGGCACCGTGGAAAGCTCGATGGCCAAGGTCTCGGTGTCCGAATCGCTGATGAAGATCGCCGACAACTGCGTGCAGGTGATGGGCGGGCTCGGCGTGACCGACAAGACGATCGTAGAGCAGGTTTTCCGCGAAATCCGCGCGTTCCGCATCTATGACGGTCCGACCGAAGTGCACAAATGGTCACTCGCCAAGAAGATCAAGCGCGAATGGAAAGAGGCCGACGCCGGCAAGAAGGGACCCTGGTAATGAGCGGATATGCAACGATACGCTATGAGGTGGACGACGGCCTGCTGCGCCTGACGCTCAACCGCCCCGAGGTTATGAACGCCTTCACCGTCGAGATGGCGAACGAGCTCGAGGACGCCTACAAGCGCGCCAGCCTTGACGATGCGGTGCGCGCGATCGTCGTCACCGGCGAGGGCAAGGCGTTCTGCGCGGGCATGGACCTTTCGGTCGGCGGCAACGTGTTCAACCTCGACGAGAGCCTGACGCCCACCATGGACGATATGTCGAACTGGCCGCTCTCCCCCGAAATCGAAAGCGGCGTGCGCGATACCGGCGGACAGGTGACGCTCGCCATGTACGATTGTTTGAAACCCATCATCGGCGCGATCAACGGCGCGGCGGTGGGCATCGGCGCAACCATGAGCCTTGCGATGGACATGCGGCTGGCTTCCGCCAAGGCCCGGCTCGGCTTCGTGTTCGGGCGCATCGGCATCACGCCCGAGGCTTGCTCGACCTGGTTCCTGCCGCGCATTGTCGGCCTCGAAAAGGCGCTGGAGCTGTTTTACCGCGCCGACATCCTTACCGCCGAGGAAGCGCTCGAACTGGGCTTGGTGCGCTCGATCCACGAGCCCGAGACACTGGTCGAGGATGCCTGCGCGCTCGCCCGCTCGCTGGTGAAGGATCGCTCACCGGTCGGCATCGCGCTGATGCGGCAGATGACGCTTCGCAATTGCGGCCTGCCCCACCCGCGCCTCGCGCACGAGGTGGAATCGCTGGGCATGTTCTACACCTCGCAGATCGACGGCAAGGAGGGCGTCGCCGCCTTCCTCGAAAAGCGCACCCCCGATTTCCCCGGCAAGGCGAGCGCGATGCCCGCGTTCTACCCCTGGGACCGGAAATAATCGGTCGATGGCCGATGCTCTGACCGAGGCCAACAGCGGCACCACGCCGGTGCGCGAGGGATACGGCTTCGATCAGCGCGCGCTCGAAGCATGGATGGAGCACTACGTGGCGGGCTTTGGAGGGCCGCTCACGGTCGAGCAGTTCAAGGGCGGCCAGTCGAACCCGACCTACAAGCTGGCCACGCCCGCGCGCAATTACGTCCTACGTCGCAAGCCGCCAGGTGATCTGCTGCCTGGCGCTCATGCGGTCGACCGCGAGGCGAAGGTTCAGTCCGTGCTCGGCAAGGCTGGCTTTCCCGTCGCCACGATCCACGGCCTGTGCGCCGACGAAGCCGTGATCGGCACCATGTTTTACGTGATGGATATGGTCGAAGGCCGGATTTTCTGGGACAACACCTTTCCGCAGGTCAGCCGCGAGCAGCGCCCCGCCTATTTCGATGCGATGAACGCGGCGATGGCGCGGCTGCACAGCTTCGATCCCGAGGCGATCGGGCTTGGCGGCTATGGCAAGCCGGGCAATTATTTCGCTCGCCAGATCGGGCGATGGAGCAAGCAGTATCTCGCCGACGACCTCGCCGGACGCAACGAGGACATGGGCGCGCTGGTAGCGTGGCTGCCGGACAACATTCCGCCGGGCGATGAAACCAGCGTCGTCCACGGCGACATGCGCTGCGACAACATGATCTTCCACCCCAGCGAGCCGCGCGTTCTCGCGGTGTTGGATTGGGAACTGTCGACGCTCGGCCATCCGCTCGCCGATTTTGCTTACCACACGATGATGTACCGCATGCCCTCGTCGATCGTGCCGGGGCTGGCGAGTGCGGATCTTGCCGTGCTCAATATTCCCAGCGAGGCGGATTATGTCGCCACCTACTGCGCGCGGACCGGCAGGCAGACCATTGCCAATTACGAGTTCTACATCGCCTTCAACCTGTTCCGGCTGGCGGCGATCTTTCACGGCATCAAGGGCCGGGTGCTGCGCGGCACCGCGGCGAGCGCACAGGCGGCGGATCGGGCCAAGAACTTCCCGTTGCTCGCCCGCATGGCGCGCGAAAGCATGGAAGCCTGCGCTTGAGCATTAACGAACGGAGAGAGAGCGATGACTGATTACACACCGCAGCAACTCGCGGACATCGAAGGTATCCGGGGGATTCTCGACGAATATTGCCTGCGGCTCGAGGTCAACACATTCGAGGAATGGCTCGACGTGTTCACCCCCGACGCGGTTTACACCGTTTATGGGCGCGACCTCGAAGGTCGTCAGGCGATCAGCGACATGCTGTCGCAGGCGCCCGGCGGCCTGCACATGCCCGGTGCCACGCGCATCGAATTGAACGGCGACAGCGCTGAGACGATCCAGTCCTATTCGTTCATCGGCGACGATCCGAAATTCTCGAACACCGGCTGGTATTACCGCACCCTGGTCCGCACCGGCGAGGGCTGGCTGATCTCGCGGTGCAAGGTGAAGTTCAACCGTCCCGACAAGAAATAGGCGGCTGCCTCAAGCGGCGCGATAGAACCGCCGTGTGCCGCCCTTCACCAGCGTAGTTGATTCCAGCGCGTAGCGGTTCCAGTTAGCGTCGCCCCCGGTGCTGAAGCGCATCGGGTTGTAGTGCGCCATCGAGGGCAGTTCCCAGATCGATTGCACCTCGGCCCCGAGATAGCCCTGATCAACGCTGCGCAGGCGCTGAACCAGCCTGCCGCCATTGGCCTCGATGTGTTTGTCGTAAGATGTTTGGATCAGCGAAACATAGGCGGCGACATCGCCGATTTCCAATTGCGCGGTGATCGAGAGAAACGCCGGGCCGTCTTCGGCAGGAAGCGGATCAGGCTGTTGGGGCTCTTTTAATTCAAACGGATAGGTGAAGATCTTGAGAGCATCTATGTCGATGCCGTGCCGCCTCAGCCCGTCCTTGCTCGACGTGGCGATGCCGTGGGCGGTCTCCAGATAGGAGTCGAGCGCCTCCTCGTCGTAAAAGCCCTGTTCCAGGATATGGGTCCAGGCCTTACCCTTGGGCGAAACCCACTTGACGTTGTCGCGACTGAACACCGTTGTTGCAACGTGTTCGGGGCGCTCTGACAGATATTTTTCTGCCAGACCTTCGGTACCTTCTGAAAGATTCATCAGAACCAGCCTGCGGATGCCGCTATCGATTCGCGGGATGTCGCCGGGCAGTTCGTAGCGCACGGTGAAGATGTCGTGCGTCAGCAGTTCGGGGCTGTCGGCCATCAGGTAGCTGTCGAGCGATGCCCCGTGATAGGGGTGGATCATGTAGAGGCCGGAATAGGTCTCCTCGCTGTCAAACACGTTTTCCCAGACCACCGTTTCGCCGCCAAAATCTAGGCCCGCGGCCGATGCCGAGAGGCCGGGAATGAACCTGTCGCAGGCGTCGTAGACATCGATGAATTCGGCGACCTTCTCGGGCGTCGCGCGGTGGTTCAGCGGCATGATGTAGAAGCGGCGGATCATCGTTGCGTCCTCTCTCTCTAAAATTCACTGAGCGTCCATCGTGAACACCTTGCCCGGATTGAGAATCCCCCTGGGGTCGATTGCGTGCTTGAGTGTGCGCATCAGGTCCAGCTCCTCTGGCGTGCGGGTCATGCCGATGTAGGGCAGCCGGTCGATGCCGATACCGTGCTCGGCCGAGATCGAGCCTCCCAGATCGCTCACCGCGCGGTAGATCGCCAGGTCGAACGCCTGCTTGATTTCGGCGTCCATCCGACCGTTGCTGACATTGGCGTGCAGGTTGCCGTCGCCTGCATGGCCATAGAACAGCGCGGTGGCATCGGGAGCGGCCTGCTTGAGGTTGGCGAGCGCCAAGTCGACGAAGGCCGGCATATCGGCAATCGCCATGCTTACATCGTAAGCGGTGAACGGACGGCGCGGGGTGAAGCCGGGCGACAGGTCCTCGCGCACCGCCCACAGCGCCTCGCGCTGCTGGTCGGACTGGGCGATGACGGCATCCGACAGCAGCCCTTCTTCCATCAGTGCGGCAAGCGCCTGCTCGAACATCTGCCCGTCGAGCGCCGCGTTGCCGCCCATTGCCTCGACCAGCGCATAGATGCCGTAGCCGTTCGCCATCGGACGCGGGCGCGATGGTAGCTGCGCCTCGGTCATGGCCGCATAGAAATCAGCCCACATCAGTTCAAACGAGGACAATTGCCCCGAAAGCGAAACCTCCAGCCGCCGCATCACCCGGATCATCTGCTCAAAGCTCGGCGCGGCGATCAACGCGGTCTGCCGCGTCGTCGGCAGCGGACGCAGCCGCAGCACCGCGCGGGTAACAATGCCGAGGGTGCCTTCCGAACCGATCAGCAGATGCTTCCAGTGATAGCCCGCATTGTCCTTGAGCATTTTCGTCAGCGAGGAAACCACGGTGCCATCCGCCAGCACGGCTTCGAGCCCGATCACCATGTCGCGCATCATGCCCCAGCGCACCACCCGGTTGCCGCCGGCATTGGTGCCGATGGTGCCGCCGATCATCGCCGAGCCGCGCGCGCCAAGATCGAGCGGCAGGAATGCGCCCTGCGCCTCGGCAAATTCCTGGGCGACCTGCAGGATACACCCGGCTTCCACGTCCATCGTCATCGACAGCGTGTCGATAGCATGAACCTTGTTCATCCGCTCGAGCGAAAGGGCCAACCCACCATCGCTCGGCACCGCCGCGCCGCTGGTGCCGCTCTGCCCGCCGATCACGGTGACGGGAATGCCGGCCTCGTGCGCCATCCGCATGATCGCGGAAACCTCTGCGGTCGATTCCGCCCGCACCGCCCAGCCGGGCGCTGTCGCATATTTGCCGGTCAGGTCCTTGCGATAGCGCTCGTCCACCGCTTCGCCGCGTTGCAGGTGCCTGTCGCCGACTAATGCCGCAAGCCTATCACCGAACCGGTCTGGCATCGCTCTCTCCCTTTTGCGTCGGCTATCCTTTGACTCGCTCACGGTGAAATGCAAACTCGTTGCCAACAGGAGAGGCTGAATTGGACAGGGTAAGAGAAGCACACGCGGCAGGACAGGCCGCGATCGGTAGCTGGGTGACGATCGGCAACGGCGTTTCGGCTGAACTGATGGGCCGCGCCGGGCTCGATTTCGTGGCGCTCGACGGGCAGCACGGCGGGATCGACTGGCACAACATGATCGATACGCTTCGCGCGGTCGAACTGGGCGGCACGCAGACGCTGGTGCGGGTGCCGTGGTGCACCGCCGACCATATCATGCGAACGCTCGACCTTGGCGCGGGAGGCGTGATCGTGCCGATGGTCTCGACCGCTCAGCAGGCGGCGATTGCCGCACAGGCCTGCCGCTATCCGCCCGATGGCAACCGTTCGTTCGGTAAGGTGCGCAGTTACTATTCGCCCGAAGGCGAAACGATAGAGCCATTGTGCATGGTGATGATCGAAACGGCAGAAGCGATGGACAACCTCGACGCCATCGCCGCAACGCCGGGGGTGGACGGGATGTTCGTCGGCCCGGTCGATCTTGCACTGTCGCTCGGGCACGGGCTTTGCCTGCAGATGTCGGACGCGATTTTCGATGCCTGCCGCAAGGTTGTCGATGCCGCAGACCGCCACGGCAAGCTTCCCGGATGCGCGGCGCTGGGCGAGGACAACGCCCGCCAGCTGGCGGGAATCGGCATGACCTTCATCGCGTTCGGCGCGGATTCGGGCTTCGTGCGAACGGGAGCCGCGGCGACTGTCGCCTTCGCCAAGGAATTGCGCGGCGATGACTGATCCGCTGCACGTGCTGATTCTCGACGAGATCGAGGCGAAACCGGGCATGGCGGCTGCGGTGCGCGAGGCCTACCGCGACCACTATGCGCCCGGCGCGAAGGCGCGCGGCATGAAGCTCGAACATGCCTGGCAGCACCCGCCCGCCATCGAGATCGCAGAGATTCCCGCAACGCTGTTTTGGCTGTGGTCGGTCGAGGGCGAACATGGCTGGTGGAAACAGCGCCTCAGCCACAAGGCGGACGGCAGCGACGAGCGCGAGGACAAGCTGGCCTTCTGGCAGAGCCTCGCCCCGCTGACCATTTCGCGCAAACGCCGGATGCTCACCGATCAGCCGGGAGGCGCCTGATGTTCGTTTCCTTGCGGATGCTCACCCTGCCCCATGCCAGGATTGGCAGCTTGCACACGGTGATGGGAGGATTGCGCAAGGCCGTCGCGCAGCTTCCCGGCGTGGTCGAGAACCTTGTCGTGCCAGTCTATCACACCGCGACGATCAACGCCGGCCACATCGTCTGGCGAATGGTCCACGAGAGCGAGGCTACGGCCAATGCGGCCATGCTCGCGCCGGCCTGGCGGAGCGCGGTGCTGCCGCTGATCGACACTGCCGAAGTGACCGGCGTGGGCTATCGGTTGACGAGAAAGACTTGCGCCAGTGCCAAGCCCGCGATCTGGCGCGCGCTGCTGTTCTCGTGCCTGCCGCATGCCGACCCGGCCTTGGTGCACGAACTTGAGCAACGCACCCTGCTGCTGCCCAAATATGTGCCGGAAATCCGCGCCTGGGGCCTCAACCGCGCGGCATGGAGCGAGGGGCGCAAGCCGATCGAGTTCGTCTGGGAGCAGGAATTCGACGACGTGGCTGGGCTGACCGGGCCTTACATGGATACGCCGGTTCATTGGGGCCTGGTCGATGCCTATTTCGATGCCGACTGCCCCGAATTCATCGTCGATCCGCATCTGGTGCAGGTGGTCGTCGCGATCCCGGAGTCGGTCATCAGGTGAGCGCCGACACGCTTCAATCTTTCCGCTACGATCCGTTTTCGGATGCCGCGATGCGCGATCCGCCGTCGCTCTATCGCGAACTGCGAAAGAGCGATGGCGCATATTACATAGCCGAATACGACACCTGGGTGTTCAGCCGGTTCGAAGACGTGTGGAACGGCTACATGGACCGCGAGCATTTCTCCGAGGCCGAGGGGATGTTGTTCACCCGCGAACAACTGCTGGTGCATCATCGCGGCGCGCCGCCCGAGCCGGTGCTGGAACCGGTGAAGAACATGTTCCTGTTCCTCGATCCACCGGTCCACACGGCGCATCGGCAGGCCACTGCCGCGCCGTTCCTCAAGGGCAGCATTACCCGGCGCGAGGCAGAGATCACTGCCTTGGTGCGCGACCGGCTCGCCCTGCTACTGCCGCGCGGCGAGTTCGACCTCAACGCCGATTTCGCCAGTTTCGTCGCCGTGACGATGGTGTGCCGGGTGCTCGGCATCGAGCCGCGTGACTCCGAAGTACTGGCAAGCGCGGTGAATTTGACTGTCGCCGCGCGTGCCGACGATCCAGCCGTCATCGAGGCTCGCGGCATGATCTATGGCCTGCTGCTTGAAACGGTGTCGCGCCGCCGAGCGGGCAAAGGTCCAGCCAGCCCGGTGATCGACGAACTGATGCGCCGCGACACCATCGGCAGACCGCTCACCGACGAGGAAATCGCGACCGACCTCAACGGGATACTGGTCGGCGGCACCGAAACGCTGCCCAAGATCGTCGCAGGAGGTTTACTCGAACTCGCGAGTCGCCCGGACCAGCTTGAACAAGTGCGCGCCGATATGCCCACCAGCGTGGTGCCCGCTTTCGAGGAAATGCTACGCTTCTGCGCCCCGGCACAGTGGTTCGGGCGTACCGTGAAGAAGCCGGTCCGGCTCGGCGGCGTCGATCTCGAACCGGGCCAGCGCGCGATCCTCATCATCGCTTCTGCCAACCGCGACCATCGCGAGTTCGACCAGCCCGACGCGTTCGAATGGAACCGCAAGGCCCGCCGCTTGCTGAGCTTCGGCGTCGGCCCGCATTTCTGCATCGGCATTCACCTCGCCCGGCTCGAAGGTCAGGTCATGCTGCGCGAGTTCCTTGGCGCGGTGAAACGCTATACCGTCCACCCAGAACGCGGGAATTGGCCGGTTTCGCAATTCCAGATCGGCTGGACCAGCCTGCCGGTCACGATCGACGAACTTGTATGACAGGAGAGAAACATGGGTGAATTGGAAGGCCGCATCGCGGTCGTAACCGGCGCAAGCCAGGGCATCGGCGCGGCAGCAGCCGAGCGCATCGCGTCCGAGGGTGCCACGGTTATCGTCGGCGCGCGCAAGCTGGGCGACGAGGCCGATCCCCAACCGCTGACACTCGCCTGGACGGTCGCGCAGATTCGCGGTCGCGGCGGGCAGGCCCACGCCTTGCCACTCGACGCGACCAAGCCCGAATCGCGCGCTGCCTTCATGGACGAGGTGCTCGCCCGCTTCGGCAAGGTCGACGTGCTGGTCAACAATGTCGCAGGCGGTGCGATGAAGGGCCAGCGGGTCTGGGAGATGTCGGACGAGACTTTCCGCTCGGCCTTCGAGATCAACGTCTTCGGCACCCGCGACATGATCGTTCGCGCGCTGCCGGGGATGATGGCGCAGGACTGGGGGCGGATCGTCAACGTCTCCTCGACCATCGCCGACCGCGCCGCTCCGAACGCCGACGGGCCTCCCTATCTCGAATTTCACAAGACGCAGGGCTGCTCGTCCTATACGTCTTCGAAAGCGGCGTTGAACCTCTTCAATCGCGCGCTTGCCGCCGAGCTGCACGGCACCGGGATCAGCGCCAACACGGTCGCCCCGGTCAACTCGGTGATCACCGAGAACGTGCAGAAGATGATCGACAAGGGAATTTTGTCGCGCGACCGGCTGACCGCGCCCGAAGACTCCGAGGTGATGGCCGAGGCGATCCTCGCGCTGTGCCTCGTCGATCCGCTGGTCACCACCGGACAGACCACCTATTCGGGCCAGTACCTGCAGAAGATCGGGCGCGAGGTTCGCGGGCGCGATGGCGGGCCGTTCGATGCGCAGATCACGGTCGAATCGGTGAAATACGATTGAGCCGGAATGGCTGAGGCACTAAGCGCCAAGGCAACGAGATTCGAAGGCCACGGAAGAGGAACCCCATGCAGATACCCGGAAGGTCGAACATCGCGGTTGCCGATAATGGCGACGCTTGGGTACGCGGCTATCGCTGCTCGGCCTGCGGCACCGCCGCCGAAGTGCCGACCATCGCCTGCCGCCGCTGCCACGCGCGCGGCACCATGAAGGAATTCCGCGCGGGAGATTCGGGCAAGCTCGTCACCTGGTCGATAGTCCACCGCAGCTATCCCGGCGTTCCCGTGCCTTTCGTTTCCGCAGTGGTCCGGCTCGACGACGGCATCTCGATCAAGGGCAACCTCGACGGCGTCGCCCACGATGACCTCAGCGCCGGAATGCCGGTGCGGCTCGTCATGGACGATGCGGGCGGCGCAAAGGACAAGGAAGGCAACGATTACGTCGCCTATCATTTCACCGCCCAGGCGGCTTAAGCAGGAGCTGAACCAATGAGCGAAGCCTATATTATCGGCGCCGACATGATCGCCTTCGGCCGATATCCCGATCGCACCCCCGCGCAGCTTGGCGGCGAGGCCGCGCTGATGGCATTGGACGATGCGGGCCTGACCATCGACGATGTCGAGGTGCTCTATACCGGCTCGGGCTTCACCGCTGGCGCTTCGATGAGCCAGCAGATCATGCGCGAGATCGGCCAGACCGGCATCCCCTGTATCAACGTATCGAACGCCTGCGCCTCAGGCGCGACGGCGGTGCGCGAGGCCTTCATCGCGGTCAAGAGCGGGATGTATGACGTCGCTCTGGCCATCGGCACCGAGATGAACCCCCGCGGCATGCTCGGCGGCGGGCCGACAGCCGGGCTTACGCCCGAAGGCATTTTCGGCTCGGGCTCGATGCCCGCCGTGTTCGCCGAGTGCGGCATGGTCCATGCCGGGAAATACGGCACGACGATGGAGCAGTTCGCCAAGATCGCGGTCAAGAACCGCAAGCACGGCGCGCTCAATCCCAAGGCCAAGTATCAAACCGAAGCCTCGCTCGAGGAAATCCTAGCCAGCGACCTGATCGCCTATCCGCTGACCAAGCTGATGTGTTCGGCCAATGTCGATGGCGCTGCGGCTGTGGTCGTCGTTTCCGAGAAGAAGGCGAAAGAACTGGGCATGGACCGCGCCGTGCGCATCGCCGCTTCCGCCCTCGCGTCCGATCCGTGGGAAGCAAACAACCCCGAACTGTTCGATCCCAATTCGGTGACGCGCATTGCCGTCGCCAAAGCCTACGAGATGGCCGGGATCGGCCCCGAGGATCTCGACTTGGTCGAGCTGCACGATTGCTTCGCAACGGCGGAGATGCTCCACTACGAGAACCTTGGCCTGTGCGCCGACGGTGATGCGGCGAGAATGATCGAGGATGGCGAGGTGATGCTCGGCGGCAGGTTGCCGGTCAACGTCTCGGGCGGATTGATCGCCAAGGGCCATCCGATCGGCGCAACCGGCGTCGCCAATATCGTCGAGATCGTCGAGCATCTGCGCGGCGAGGCCGGTAAGCGCCAGGTCGAAGGCGCGCGCATCGGTCTTGCCCACGTGCTTGGCTTCGGCACCTCGGCGGCGGTTCACATCCTGCAAAAGGCGTGAGCCGCGACACACTCGCGATTGCCGCCGCGCTGCGGGGCTATTTGCCCGGCGGCGAGGCGATCCGCGCGGTCGTGCCGCTGACCACCGGTTTCTCCAACGAAACCTATCTGGTCGAGGGGCGTGACTGGATTCTGCGGATGCCGCCTGCGGGCGGTGCGATCCTGGAGGGGCATGACGTGGTCGCGCAGGCGCAGCTCTATGTCGCGCTTGGCGAGATCGCTGGCGGGCCGCCGGTTCCCGGTATTGTCGCGATCTGCGAGGACGAGAGAGTGCTCGGCGCGCCGTTCTTCGTGATGGAATGCGTCGCGGGCGCCGAAGTTCACGACACCCAGTTGCCAGACTGGTTCACCTCGCCCGGCGACCAGTTTCGGCGGCAGCTGTGCGAGATCTGGCTCACGCAGGTTGCCTCTTTCGCAGCCCTCGCCCCGCTAGCGGTGCTCGGCGAACCGGTCAGCCCCGAGCAGGATGCGCGCACCTGGCGCGAATTTGCCCGCAAGGCCAACTGCCCGGCGCTGGTTGCCGCCTATGACCGCCTGCTCGCCCGCCCCGCCCCGCTCAGCGGCCCGCCCGCCGTCGTCCACGGCGATGTCAAGCTTTCGAACTTCATGTGGGACGATGGCCGGCTGAGCGCGGTGCTCGACTGGGAAATGGCGCTGAACGGCGATCCGCTTTCCGATCTAGGCTACTTCCTGATCTTCTTCGAAGGGCCGTTCCACCGCGCCGCGACGCCGCAGCGCGAACCCGGCATGGTGTCTCGCGATGAAGCCATCGCCTTGTGGGAACGCGCGAGCGGACGGTCCAGCGAAGGGGTTTCCTGGCACGAGATCGCGCAAATGGGGAAAACCATCGCGATCATCGCGGAAGGTGCCGCCATGTTCGTCTCCGGGCGCAGCACAGATCCCAAGCTGGCGCTGTTCCAGAAAAACCTCGATTATTACCTGGGCGTAATGCACGCGATGCTTGACGCGCAGGGCCTCTAACCCGCCAGGAAGGATATTCATGGTACCGACCATTGCCGCGCTGACCAGCGCCGACGAGTTCTTCACCCATCAGATCGTCAATACCCATGCCGCCGTCGGCACGGCGGATCGCGGCTGGACCGAGAAGGTGTGGTTCACGCTGATCGACAGGCGCGGCGGCATGCAGGCGAGCTTCGGCCTGGGCAAATATCCGAACCGCAACGTGATCGATGGCTTTGCCGGCGTTCAGAAGGGAACGCAGCAACGCACGGTGCGCGCCAGCCGCGTGCTCGACATTGCGCCAGAGGACATGGCGGTCGGCCCGCTGCGCTACGAGGTGGTGAAACCGTTCGAGGAACTGCGCATCACGCTTTCGGCCAACGAAGCGCAGCCGCTTTCCTTCGAGCTGACCTTCCACGCGACCATGCCGGCGTTCTTCGAAAAACGCGACGTTGTTATCGCCAGCGGCCGAACGGCGTCAGACGTGATCCGCTATCACCAGCCGGGCGAGGTCTCTGGCTGGATCGAGGTCGACGGCGAGCGGATCGAGGTCAGCCGCGACGACTGGTATGGTTTCCGTGACCATTCATGGGGCGTGCGCGAGCATGTCGGCAAGGATCCCGACGATCTTGTGCCCGGTCATGCCGGGGGAACTGGGGGCGTCAAGGACAGCGCCTATCATTTCAATTGGCTGGTTTCGCGGATCGAGCGGCCCGATGGCTCAAGTTACGATCTTGCCTATTATTTCCGCGATTTCGGCGGTGACGGCCCGCCCGAATTCTTCTCAGGCTACATCAACGAGAGCGACGGCACCCAGACCCCGATCCTGCACCTCTATCCCGAGATTGCCTATCGCGCCGCTGACAAGGCGGCGATGCACGGAACGATCACCGCAGTGCTTGCCGGACCGGGCAAGTCGACAATCGAGCGGATGTTCGAGTTCGAGGCGATCGATCCCGAACTCGGCTTCCGGCTTAATCCGGCGATGTATGGCGCGTGGAAGGGGCAACTCCACGGCAGCTACAAGGGCCAGTCCTATGCCGACGGTGAATGCGTCGATGACGTGAACGAACCGCGAAAGACCGAGGAAAACTATCGCTGGCAGATCCGCGACCGGCCGATCCGCATCCGCGAAGGCGAAAGCACCGGATACGGCGACATGGAAAGCATCATCATCGGGCAGTACCCGGGCGTGACCATGATTCCCTGACTTCCTCTCCCCTCAAAGAAGGGAGATGATTAGGGTGGCCTATTCCGCCGCAATCGCCAGCTGCGCGTTGCCCTCGACCTCGGGGCCGATGAACTCGCCCGGATAGCGCCCGGTGAACTCCCCCCTGTCGAAAGTCGGCTCGCCGTTGACCAGCGTCAGGCGCATCGGCGCGGGATCGCGCGTATAGCGATAGGTGCGACCACCGGTCCCGTCCCACACGTCCCAGATCTTCTTTTCGGGGCGCATTTCTATCTCGTCGAGATTGAACACGACGATATCAGCAGCCATGCCTTCCTTGATGAGGCCGCGATCGTGGAGCCCAAAGAACTCGGCCAGTCGCCACGTCAGCATATAGATTGCCCGCTCGATCGAGATGACCTTGCGGTCACGCACATATTCCGTGAGCAGACCGACATTATAGCCCGCGCCGCAAAACATTTTGCCGTGTGCCCCTGAATCGCTGAGGTTGACCAGTGAATTGGAGTCCAGCAGCAGGTACTTCAGCGTCTCCTCGTCGCGTTCCCAGCTCGCCTTGAGGATGACCGATTCCTGCCCATTGTTGAACACCCATTTGGCGAGCGCGTCCGACGAATGATTAAAACCTTCATCGCGCATGTAGTCGGCAAGGGTG
>CAMDQY010000006.1 GCA_945906005.1 Novosphingobium sp. Chol11
CTCGCGAGCAAGTTCCACACTGCGCGCCGCATCACGCCAGCGGGCGAAAACCAGCCGCGCCTCGGCGACCCTGATCCGTTCCGACAGCGCCTTGTAACGCTCGGCTGCCTTGGCCTGACGCCGCAGACCGCCGATCTGGCGGTCGAGCCCGGCCATGATGTCTTCGAGACGGGCAAGGTTGGTTTCGGTCGCGCGCAGTTTCTGCTCGGCATCCTTGCGCCGCACGTGGAGCCCGGCGATGCCCGCCGCTTCTTCCAGCATAAGCCGCCGCTCGGCAGGCTTGGCCGAGATCACCGAGGAAATCCGGCCCTGGCTCACGAGGGCAGGCGAATGAGCGCCCGTCGCGGCATCGGCGAAGACCAGCGCCACATCCTTTGCGCGCGCGTCCTTGCCGTTGATGCGATAGGCGCTGCCGGTGCCGCGCTCTATCCGGCGCACAACCTCGAGTTCCTCGCGCGTGTCGGTCTCGGCCAGCAGCACCACTTCGGCAAAGGCGCGCGGCGGGCGATCTGCGGTGCCGGCAAAGATCACGTCTTCCATGCCGCCGCCGCGCATCGACTTGGGGGAGCTTTCGGCCATCACCCAGCGGATCGCTTCGAGCAGGTTGGACTTGCCGCAGCCGTTGGGTCCGACGACCCCGGTCAGCCCCGGCTCGATGCGCAGTTCGGCAGGCTCGACGAAGCTCTTGAAACCGCTGAGCTTGAGCCGCTTGAAGCGCACCGCGTAGGCCTAACCGGTCTTGGGAACGGACATGTCAGCGCGCTCCCGCGGTTTCGAGTGCTGCCTTGATCTCGGGCCATGCGTTCACATCGAGTTTGCGTCCGTTGAGCAGGAAGGTCGGCGTTCCGGTGATCCCGAACTCGGTCGTAAAATCCTGTGTCGCCTTGGCGAGCGCCTGGGCGTCGGCCGCGTTGGCGAGGCACGCCGCGCTCTGGTCCTTGCTGACGCCGCGCGCTGCAAAGAAATCGCCAAGCCCGGCCAAATCGGCGATAGCCTGCCCGCGCTTGGTTTCGGGCGCCTCCATCGCGGCGGTATAGGCTGCCTCGCCGGCGGCCTGCGCCTTTGCGAACATCGCCTCCTGGTTGATGAACACCTGCTCGGTCAGCGCGAAGAAGTTTTCCGGCGCGGCGCATCGCGTGAGTTGGGCGGCAGTGAGGTCGATGGCGTCGCGCACGTAATTGCGGAATTCGAAGCTGACGCGCCCGCTGTCGACGAATGTCTTGCGCAGCTCGGTCTTGCTCTTTTCGGCAAATTCGCCGCAGTGCGGGCAAGTGAGCGATGCGAATTCGACCAGTTTGATCGGCGCTTCGGGGTTGCCCATCACATAGCCGCCGTCTTTGCTCTTGGCGACCTGTTCGCTCCAGGTCGTGCCAGCAGCCGGCGTGATCTTCTCGAGCCTCTCTCCGGACGGCGCAGCGCCATCTTCCGATCCGCCCGATCCGCAGGCTGTAAGAGCGAGCGCGAGCGGCGCTGCGAAAGCGGCAAGGGCGAGCGAGCGCAGGTTGCGTTGGATCATTCCGATAGAATCCTTGTCTGAATGAAATGGCTAGCCGATACGGAGGCCTGCCGGAAGCAGCGCCAGCTTGCGCCGTGGCCTATCTCCACAGTTTAGAGCGATCCCTTGATCGCTGCGTCGAGCGTTGGCCAGTCATAGACCAAATCGATGAGCTTTCCGCCGATCGCGAAACTGGGTGTGCCGGGAACCCCGAGCCGTTTCGCTTCGTCGCGCTGCGCCGTGATTTTTTGGGCAAGCGCGCTATCGGCAAGGCAGCGATTGACACTCGACCGGTCGATGCCGCGATGCGCCATGATGTCGTAGAAGCCCAGGTCGCTGGCGATGGCCCGCATGCCTGCGGCAAAATCCCCGCCGGTCCAGCGGTCGCGCTGCGCCTTGCTCAGCTTGCCCGCCTTGGCGAGCCACTTGCTTTGCGAGGTCAGGAACGTGTGATGGCGTGCGAAGAAGCCCTTGGGATCCCCGCACTGCACCAGCAGCGATACGCTGAGATCGACCGGATCGCGCACAAAGTGCACCACCCGCACCGAGACTTTGCCTGGCATCACATAGGCAAGGCGCAGCGGCGCTTCGGCCTGCTTCTGGAAATTGGCGCAATGAGGGCAGGTATAGCTCACGAATTCGGAGACTTGGACCTTGGCTTCGGGATTGCCGAGCGTGTGGGCGCCGTCCTCTGCCACGGCGACTGTTGCGGTCCAGTTCGGCGGCTTTGCCGACAGTGCAGGCGTCGCTGTAGCTGCCAGGGTCAGCGCGGCAAAAAGCGCGGCAAATCCCTTTGAGGTCTTCAACTTCCGGTCCTTTCGCTTTCGCTATCGCCAAGGCTGCGCGCCAGCGATTCGAGCACTGCGCGCAGTTCGGGGTCGCCGATGTCGCGCAACGAATCGCCCAGTTCAAGGGGGATCGGCCGCAACGATGGCGGCGCGGTCGTCGGCTCCAGGCCACGCGGCGGCTTGACCGTTCCCTGCCGCAGCTTGATGCGAGCGACGGCGCGATAGCCGAAGAAGCGGTTGACCCGCTCCATGATCTCCTCGGTCACCTGCTGAATGAACGGCGCGTGGGCTGGGACGACGACAAGCTGCATGATGCCTTCGCTCTTCTCGCCGGGAGGGAAGCGGATCGATTCGGGCGCACAGATCTTCGCATGGGCGGGGCCGACGATTTCCGGCCAGCGCGAAACGACCGAGCTTTGTACGAAACCGAAGCGGCGAAACGCCGCGCGTCCGACCTGCGGCATCAGTTCGGAGATGGCGCGTGCCTGTCCGCCGCGCTTGCGCTCGAAGCGGCGCGGCGCGGCAGAGGCGCGTTTGGGCTTGTCCCGTTCCATTGTGCCGACGGCAATGCCATAGCCAAACGATGAACACCAGTTGCACCGACATCGCACGCGCATTGCTTGACTGGTACGACGCGCATGCACGGGTGCTGCCGTGGCGTGCTTTGCCGGGCGCGCCGCGCAGCGACGATGCGGCCTGGCCCTATCGGGTGTGGCTGTCCGAAGTGATGCTTCAGCAGACCACTGTGGCAGCAGTGATCCCCTATTTTGAGAGGTTCACTTCGCGCTGGCCCAGTGTCGAGGCGCTTGCCGCTGCCGAGGATGGCGATGTGATGGCCGCCTGGGCGGGGCTGGGATACTATGCGCGAGCACGCAACCTCCTCGCCTGCGCGCGCGAAGTCGTTGCGCGGGGCGGCGAATTTCCCGATAGCGAAGCGGGGCTACGCGCGCTTCCGGGACTTGGCGACTATACCGCCGCTGCAGTGGCGGCGATCGCGTTCGGGCGGCGCGCATTGGTGGTCGATGCCAATGTCGAGCGCGTAGTCGCGCGCCTCTACACGATCGACGAACCGCTGCCCGCTGCACGCAAGGCGATCCGTACCGTGGCCGATGCGATCACGCCGGATGAAAGATCTGGCGACTTTGCCCAGGCGATAATGGATCTTGGCGCACAGGTCTGCACGACGCGCGCGCCGAAGTGCCTGCTCTGCCCGCTGTCGGACGTCTGCATCGCGCGCCAGCAGGGCGAACCCGAGCGCTTCCCCGTCAAGGCACCCAAAAAGGCGAAACCGGTTCGTCGGGGTCGCGCTTACTGGATCGAGCGCGACGAGGCAGTATTCCTCATGCGCCGACCGGGTAGGGGGATGCTCGGAGGCATGCGCGCGCTGCCCGACGATGGCTGGAATGCGCGCGGCGACGGCACTGGCGAGGCACCGCTGCCGGGCGACTGGCAGGCGAGCGGCTTGGTTCAGCACGCCTTCACGCACTTTGCGCTCGAAATGCAGGTGCTTGTCTGGAGCGGCAAGGTCTGCTGTGATCCCGGCGGCTTCAACGGCGAGTGGTGGCCGCTGGCCCGGATCGGTGAGGCAGGCCTGCCCACTCTGTTCGACAAGGCGGCGCGGCTAGTGATGGCGCAGAGAGAGGATATGGCATGAAACATGAGCAAGGCTTGCTGCTGGACCGGCGCGGCGCGTTGGGTCTGGCGTTGAGCGCGGGGATGACAGCCGCGCTGGTGCCCTCTCGCCTGCTCGCTGCAAGCACCGCGCCCGAACTTGCTGGCAATCTGCGCGCTTTTGCAAGGAAATGGGTCGGACCCGGCAAGCTTCCCGGCATGGTGATCGCGCTCGGCCTGCCCGATCGCGACACGCGCTATATAGCGCAGGGAAGCGAGGGTTTCCTCGATGCCGATGCGATGGGGCCTGACACGCTGTTTCGCATCTATTCGATGACCAAGCCGGTTACCGGCATGGCGGCGATGCTGCTGGTCGACGAGGGCAAGCTCGGGCTCGACCAGCCGATTGCAGATTTCCTGCCGAAGTTCGCGCAGATGCAGGTGCAGGTGACTCCTGACGGTTCGGTCACCGATGTCAGGCCCGCGAAGTCCCAGATCACCGTGCGGCACCTCATCACCCATACGTCCGGGCTGCCCTATGGCATCGTCCAGTCAGGTCCGATCCGACAGGTGCTGTTCGACAAGGGACTGATCCCCGGCCAGGTATCCCGATTGAAGATACCGGGCCTCGACCGGGGGCAGAAGGTCAAGGGGCTTGCCGCCTTCGCGGACGGGATGGCGACGATGCCGCTGGTTCACGAGCCGGGCGCTCGCTGGAGCTACAGTTCCGGGCTTGATCTGATGGGGCGGCTGATCGAGGTGGTGACCGGCCAGACCTTCGACGCTTTCCTTCAGGATCGGTTCTTCGGGCCGCTCGGAATGGCCAGCACCGGATTCCGCGTCGCGGCGAAGGATGCGGGCCGGCTTGCTACCAATTATGGGGTGCTAGCGGGAAAGCTGGTGCCGATCGACCTGCCCGAAAGCTCGGTCTACCTCGACCAGCCGGACTTTTTCTATGGCGGGGCGGGGCTTGTCTCCACGCCGCACGACTATGACCGTTTCCTGCGGATGATTGGCGGTCTCGGTTCGCTCGGCGGCAAGCGGGTGATGAGCGAGGCGGCGGTGCGCATGGGCACCTCGAACCTGCTGCCCGCGGCTGTGCCGACTGGCGGGATCATGGGCATGAAGCTCGACGCGTTCGGCGCGGGCGGTCGGGTCGGCACGGGCGCGGAAGCCGGTATCTTCGGCTGGTCGGGCGCGGCGGGCACGGTTGGCATGGTCGATATGCGCAGCGGACTGACTTCTGCCATCTATGTCCAGTTCATGCCGCCCGATGCGCTTGCGCTCCTGCCCGAATTCCAGCAGGCATTGCGGGCCGACGCCACGGCCCTGCTGGAGAGACGCCCATGAGCACCGCCCCCCCTTCTGTTGACACCCCGTTTGTTGCCTTTGCGGGTTCGACCATCGACCGCGCCGATCATGTGCGCGCCAATCCCAGTGCGATCGAGAATCTGATGACGATGCATGCGCGGCTGCTCAGCCTCGATGGCCTCGATCCGGTGCTCGATGCCGACGGCAACCTTGGCTGGACCAGCCTTGCCGAAGCCAATGCCGATGCCGAACTGCTGTTCCTCGGCATCGAGGGCGAGCGCGGTCATTTCGCGCAGGTGCCCGACATGATCCCCAAGGCCGCGCTCGGCATGGGCCGGGCGTGGCAGGCGATGACCGGGCTTTCGGACGCCGATCTTGCCACCTATGGCGGCGCGCGCAGCCTGGTCGGCTGGCATGTGCGCCACAAGTTCTGCTCGTGCTGCGGCAGTCCGACCTCGATAACCAAGGGCGGCTGGCAGCGCGACTGCGTCAACGAGAACTGCGCGATGCAGCACTTCCCGCGAGTCGATCCGGTGACGATCATGCTGATCGAGCACGATGATTCGCTCCTGCTGGGGCGCCAGCCGATGTTTCCACCAAGGAACTATTCGGCGCTCGCCGGGTTCGTCGAGCCGGGCGAAACGCTGGAAGAGGCGGTCGCGCGCGAGACTTTCGAGGAGGCAGGGGTCGTCGCCCACGGAGTTACATATGTGGCGAGCCAGCCGTGGCCGTTTCCGTCTTCGCTGATGATCGGTTGCCACGGATTTGCGAAATCGCGCGACATCGTGGTGGACAAGACCGAACTCGATGACGCGCGCTGGTTCACCCGCGCCGAGGTCGCTGACGCAATCGCGGCGAGCGACCGGGGAGAGGTCGGCGACGCATTCGGGTGCCCGCCGCGATTTGCCGTTGCCAATGTGCTGATGCGCTGGTGGCTCGAACGCGGTTGATCAATTCGTTATAGCGAATGATCGTTCTTTATTGCGGAACCGTCTTGCATTGATATGGAGGCGCCGCAGCGGGACGAGGACTAGCCATGCAGATTGAATCAGCCGATTACGTAGTCATCGGAGCCGGAGCTTCGGGAGCAGTGGTCGCCAACCGGCTGTCCGCCGATCCGGCGGTTCGCGTCGTTCTGATCGAGGCTGGCCCGCGCGCTGACGGCTTCTGGAACCGGATGCCTTCGGGCGGATTGACCCGCATGAACAAGCCCGATGCCGACTGGATGTACAAGACCGAGCCAGATCCATCGCTGAACGGGCGCGAGATGGTCTGGAACGCTGGAAAAATCCTGGGCGGCGGCTCGGCGATCAACGGAATGGTCTATATCCGCGGCGACCGTCGCGACTACGACCAATGGGCGAATGAGCTTGGCTGCACCGGCTGGTCGTGGAACGAAGTGCTGCCCTATTTCCTGAAATCCGAGAATTTCCAGGGTCCGCCGAGCCAGACCCACGGCAGACACGGTCCGCTTGCGGTCGCCGAATCGCGCATGCAGCACCCGCTCGCCGAAGTGTTCATCGATGCCTGCGAGCAGTTCGGACTGCGCCGTGTGCCCGATTACTGCGCGGGCGACGTCGACGGCGCGTTCAGGAACCTGACGACGCAGGACAATGGCACCCGCGCCAGCACCGCACGCGCGTTTCTCGACGAGGCGGAAAAGCGGTCGAACCTGCAGATCGTAATCGGCGCGCTGGCCGACCGGGTGGTGATCGACAATGGCCGGGCGACGGGTATTGAAGTGCTGGTGGGCGGCGAGCGCGTGACCATAATGGCGCGGCGCGAGGTGATCGTCAGTTGCGGCACACTCCATTCGCCCGCGATCCTGATGCGCTCGGGAATTGGTCCGGCAAAGGAACTGGCAAAGCATGGCATCGACGTGGTGCGCGATCTTCCCGAAGTCGGCCAGAACCTTCACGAGCACGTCAGCTTCGCGCAGAGCTTCGAGGTCGACGTGCCGACCTGGAACAACCTGTTCGGCAAGGTCTCGCTGGCGCGCGAATTGATGAAATATGTGTTCGCGCGGCGTGGGCTGATGACGATGATCCCGGTCGAGGCGATGGCCTATCTTCGCACCCGGCCCGAACTCGATTTCCCCGATGTGAAGCTCTCGCTCGGGCTGATGATGTTCGACGTTGCCAAGGGCGGCCCGAGTGACAAGCCCGGCATGGTGGTGTTCCAGAACGTCGCCAAGCCCAAGAGCCGCGGCGAGATTCGGCTGCGTAGTGCCGATCCGAACGACAAGCCGGTGATCGCGCCGCAACTGGTCGGTCATCCTGACGATCTCGCCTCGATGATCGCGGGCGCAAAGCTGGTGCGCGAGATTTTCACGCAGCCTGCGCTGGCAAAGCATGTCGTGCGGCAGGTCATGCCCGATCCGATGCCGCAGACGGATGACGAGTTGGCCGAAGCCATAAGGAACCGCTCGGGCATCGGCTTTCACCCGGTCGCGACCTGCCGGATGGGCGGCGACGATGCTTCGGTGGTCGATCCGCGCCTGCGCGTTCGCGGTATCGAGGGGCTGCGCGTGATCGACGCCTCGATCATGCCGATCATGCCGGCGGCCAATACCAATGCGCCGTCGATCATGGTCGGCGAAAAAGGTGCGGACATGATCCTCGAGGATGCGCGGGTTTCGGCTTAGACCAGCCCTAGCTTCGCCAGTTCGCCGACCAGCCGCGCGGGCAGCGCTTCGCCCCGTCCCTCCGGCCCGCTCAGATCGCGCGGTGCGTCCACATCGGCCAGATAACGCCAGCCCTGATGGGCACGGCGAGGCGTGGTCTGCACCGGCACCAGCCGTGCATCGAGGTGGATCCACCAGCGCCCGTTGTCCTGCTGCTCGAAGCCGAGGATGACGTTGCGCGCGACCATCGCATGCTCGTGGATCCAGTAGAGCGAACCGCCCTGCATCTCCTCGACGCGCTTGGGGCAATAACGGGTGTTGACAGCAAGCCGCGCGCGGCCCGCAAACCAGCACTCTATGTCGGCATAGCTTTTTGCGCCGAACGCGATCTTGGTGAGGTGGAGCGGCACCGGTTCAGTCTTTACCCTACCAGTCCGCTCAGCGTCGCCAGCCCCAGGAACACGAAGAAACCCATCGAATCGGTGATCATGGTCACGAAGACCGAACTGGAAATGGCCGGGTCGGCTTCGAGCCGATCGAGCGTGAGCGGGATCAGCACGCCGGCAAGGCCCGCGATCAGAATATTGGTGACCATGGCCAGGCCAATCACCCCGCCAAGCATGGCATTGCCAAAGATGAGGGTCACCGCGATACCGACCACAACGGCCACGGTCGCGCCGTTGAACAGGGCTATCGCCATTTCGCGGCGGACCGAGCGCCATCGGTTGGACGCGGTCAGCTGGTTGGTGGCGAGCGCTCGCACCGTTACCGCCAGTGTCTGCGTACCGGCATTGCCGCCAAGCCCGGCGACAATCGGCATCAGCGTTGCAAGCGCGACCATCTGGGCGATGGTTCCTTCGAAGAACGCGATTACGCTCGATGCCACGCTCGCGGTCGCGAGGTTGGCGATCAGCCAGCGCACGCGCGCCGAATAGGCTTCGCGAATCGGCTCGTGAATGTCGCCTTCGCCCGCGCCGGAAAGCAGCATCGCGTCTTCGGCGGCTTCTTCCTGGATGATGTGGTTGACGTCGTCGGCAGTGATCTGCCCGACCAGCCTGCCCGATTCATCGACGACCGCAGCGGAGATCAGCGCATATTTCATGAAGCGCAGAGCGACCTCTTCCTGGTCCATGGTCACCGGGATCAGTGTCTGGTCGCGCTTCATCACGTCGGCCAGCGGGATATGACGCGGCGTGCGAAGCACCCAGGACAGGGCGCAAGTGCCGATCGGATGATGGCGCAGATCGACCACAAACACTTCCCAGAACTCGGTCGGCTGGTCGCGGCTGTCGCGCAGAAAATCGATCAGGTCGCCCACGGTCAAGTGCTCGGGCACCGCCACGAATTCGCGGCTCATCAGGCGGCCGGCAGATTCCTCCGGGTAGGCGAGCGCGGTTTCGATCGCGGCACGGTCTTCCGGGTCGAGTTCGGCCAGGATCGCCTGCTGGTCCTCGCGATCGAGGTCCTCGATCATCGCGACCGCGTCGTCGGTCTCCAGTTGTTCGGCTATGTCGGCGACGATTCCGTGTGGTAGCTCCTCGACCAGCAGTTCGCGAACGTAGTCGTTGAGTTCGGCGATGACCTCGACGCTCATCAGATCGCGGATTGCTTTTGCGAGCGTCAGCCGCTCGTCTTCGTCGGTCAGCTCGAACAGGTCGGCGATGTCGGCGGGGTGCAGCGGCTCGACAAGGTCGTATACGGTATCGTCGGCCTTCTCGCGCAGGGCATCTCGCACCTTGCGTACGTATTCGGGCCTCAGCCGGTTGTCATCGTCGTGAATGTCGTTGCCCGGCACTAAATCGTCGAGGCCAGCGGCATCGTCGAGAGTATCCTGATCGAGGTGTTCTGGGCTCATGAGCACGAGGGTCTAGGGAGCGGGGATCGAAATGCAACCGGTCATGGTCGACGGGCGTGACATGCGCCGCGAAGGCTTATAGGGAGCCGTGCAAATCAGGAGATGATCATGGCTGACGAACTACTGACCCTTACCCTCGATACCGGCGACGGCGGCGGCGATGTCGTCATTAAGTTGCGTCCCGACCTCGCGCCCGGCCACGTTGCGCATATCAAGCAACTGGCCAGCGAAGGTTTCTACGACGGGGTGGTGTTCCACCGCGTGATCGACGGCTTCATGGCGCAGGGCGGCGATCCGACAGGCACTGGCATGGGCGGGTCTGAAAAGCCGGACATCAAGGCCGAGTTCAGTCGCGAGCCGCACGTGCGCGGGGTGTGCTCGATGGCGCGCTCGAGCAGTCCCAATTCGGCCAACAGCCAATTCTTTATCTGCTTAGACGACGCGCGCTTTCTAGATGGGCAGTACACCGTCTGGGGCGAGGTCACGAGCGGGATGGAGCATGTCGACGCGCTGCCCAAGGGCGAGCCGCCGCGCAAACCCGGCAAGATCGCCAAGGCGACGCTTAGCAAGGGGTGAGGGCTAGGGGAGCGGGCGCTATCGCCCGCTCCAAATTCCCGTTGTCGCATCGTTATTCGTGAAAAACCGGCTCCCACTTTTTCACACGATGCTTCAAAGCCCCGCTTCCTGAAGCCAGTTGTGGAACAGCTTGACCGGCCGGCTCTCGAGATCCTTGGGCCGGCAGACGAACCAGTAGCTGTAGGGGCTTTCCACCTCGATATCGAACAGGCGGGCGAGCCGCTTGTCGCCTGCGCGCCGGAAATGGTCGTCGTGCATGATCGCGATGCCGAGCCCTTGCGCAGCGGCTTCGAGCATCAGTGGTCCCGAATCGAAATGGTCGATGGCGGCAGGATGGAGCTTTGGAAGGTCGATGGCCTTCTTCCAGACATCGAAGCTTTCGGGCAAGTCGTGGTGGATGAGGAAGGTCTGTTTCTCAAGCCGCTTGGTGTTGGGCACGTTGCCAAGCGTATCGAGCAACTCGGTTGCGACGATGGCATAGACCTTGTTCTGGTCGAGCCGCAGCGAATAGAGCGCCGGATCGGGCTCCTTGAGCAGCATGATCGCGGCGTCGAGCGTATCGCCCAGCCGCGTTTCGCTTAGCTGGTTGGAATCGATGTCGATGTGCAGCCGCGGATGCCGCTTGCGCAATTCGCCCAGGCGCGGGAACAGACGCTGGCCGCCGAACAGGGCCGGGACGCCCAAGTGCAGGCGCAGCACGTTGCCACCGTCGACCTGCAATTCTACCGCGAGCGCAAGCTCATCGAGCCGGGGCGCGACCGCTTCGTAGAACTGCCGACCTTCCTCGGTGAGCTTCATCGTCTGGTGCTGGCGCGTGAACAGGCGCTTGCCCGTGAATTCTTCGAGCGCGGAGACCCGCCGCGACAGCGCCGAGGGTGATAGGCCGAGCTCTCCCGCCGCCGCCTTCGCAGAACCGAGGCGGACAACGCGCACAAATGCTTCGAGCGCGCGCAGGGGAGGGAGACGACGAGCAGGCAAGAGCCGAATCTAACCTATCGACCCGGATAGCGCCAGTATTTGCGGGCGATGATCGGCCTAGGCATCGACTGGCCTGGCTGGTTCCGGCGGATGCAGGCGCAAGCGCGTGACCTGCCGTTCGGTGCCTTCGATGACCTCGATCCGCCAACCGCTTAGATGGTCGAGTACAGCCCCGGTCTGCGGCACCTTCTCGGCAAGCACGCAGGCAAGGCCGCCTAGCGTATCTACCGATTCTTCCACCTCGCCGAGCCGCAGATCGACCCGTTCCGCCAGATCTTCGAGCTCTATTCGCGCATCGGCTTCCCACATTCCGTCTTCGAGCTGCACCAGCAGCTCGGGCGGGGCGTCGTCGTGTTCATCCTCGATGTCGCCGACGATTTCCTCGACAAGATCCTCGATGGTGATGATCCCATCGGTACCCGAATATTCGTCGATGACGATGGCGAGGTGCACCCGCTTGGCGCGCATGTCCGCCAGCACATCGAGCGCGCCGCGCGATTGCGGCACGAACAGCGGCTGGCGCAGCAGGCTGGTCCAGTGCTGTTCGGGCGGCTCGCCGCGCGCAAGATAGGGGAACACGTCCTTGATGTGGATCATGCCTCTGATTGCGTCGAGCGAATCATCGTAAACCGGCATCCGGCTGTGGCCATGCTCGGCGAATGCGGCGATCACCTCGTCCCAGGTTGTCGAAGCGGGAAGGGCGATGATTTCGCCGCGCGGCACCGCGACATCGTCCGCGTCGTTTTCGCTGAAATGCAGGAGATTGCGCAGCATCTGACGTTCGAGCTGCGACAGGTCGCCATCGCCACTGGCTAATGCGCCAGCCTCGCCTTCATGCTCGTCGATGACTTCCTCAATCTGCGCGCGCAGCGACTGATCGACGTCGGACACGAACAATTTGCGGATTACTCGCCAAAGCGAGCCGCTACTTTCCGGTTCTCCCGTGCCGGGATCGCCTAATCGGCCATTGTCGGCCATCGTCTGTCACATGCCCCTGAATGCTAATCCTGATCGCCATATGGGTCTGCAATACCCATGATCGCAAGGGCCTTTATTTCGAGCGCTTCCATTTTGGAGGCATGCGCATCGCTAGTCTCGTGATCGTGGCCAGCCAGATGAAGCAGCCCGTGGACGATCAGGTGCGCGGCGTGATCGGCGAGCGGGATGTTCTTTTCGGCGGCTTCGCGCGCGCAGGTTTGATAGGCGAGCGCGATGTCGCCCACGAGGACGGGGGGGCCGTCGGCTCCTAGTCCAAGCAGCGCGCCGCTCTCCAGCATCGGAAACGACAGCACGTTGGTGGGCTTGTCCTTGCCGCGCCATTCGGTGTTGAGCGTGCGGACCTCCTCGTCGTCGGTGAACAGCACGCTGACGCAAAGGCGCGGATTGGCGAGCTCTGGCGCGACTTGCGCAATTGCGGCACTCGCGATGAGTGCCCGCATTTCCCAGTCCGCGTCATTCGGCCAGGCGCTCTCGATGTCGCATTCGATGTCGAAAGGCGGCTCCGGTGCGGTCAGGCTCCAACCCCCTCATAGGCCTCGACAATCCGTCCGACGATCGGATGGCGCACCACGTCTTCCACGGTGAAGCGGATCATGGCGATGCCGTCCACGCCCTCGAGCCGCCGCACTGCATCGGCAAGCCCGCTCTGCGCGTCGCCGCCGGGAATATCGACCTGCCTCGGATCGCCGCAGATTACCATGCGGCTGTTCTGGCCAAAGCGAGTGAGGAACATCTTCATCTGCGCCGGCGTGGTGTTCTGTGCCTCGTCGAGGATCACGAAAGCGTCGCCGAGCGTTCGCCCGCGCATGAAGGCGATCGGCGCGATCTCGATCTCCCCCGAGGCGATGCGCCGCTCGACCTGTTCGGGCGGCATGCAATCGTAGAGCGCGTCGTAGATAGGGCGCAGGTAGGGATCGACCTTTTCTTTCATGTCGCCTGGCAGGAAGCCCAGCCGCTCGCCAGCCTCCACCGCAGGGCGAGAGAGGATCAGTCGCTGCACCGATCCGGTCATCAATTGGCTGACCGCTTGCGCCACGGCGATATAGGTCTTGCCGGTGCCGGCGGGACCGAGCGCGAAGATCATGTCGCTCTTGGCCAGGGCCCGCATGTAATCGATCTGCATCGCCGAGCGCGGCACGATGGTCTTCTTGCGGGTGCGGATCATGATCGGCGGGCTGTCGCTCTCGCCCGAGATGATGCCTTCCAGTGTCGGCTCTGCGGACATCGTAATCAGCGCCTCGACCGCGCCCGAATCGACGTCCTGACCCGTTTCAAGTCGCTCGTGCATCGATTTGAGCACGTCTCGGGCGCGCGCGACGGAATCTTCTGGCCCTTCGATCTGCACCTTGTTGCCGCGCGCGGAAATATAAACGCCAAGACGGTTTTCGATATGAACGAGGTTGGCGTCGAACTGGCCGAACAGAGTGCCGAGGATTGCCGGATCATCGAACTCGAGCTCCGCGCGGGCGCGGCGCTGCTGGTCGCGCCGGGCGGCGGGCAGGGCTTGTGCCGGACGTTCGGCACGGGAAGGTTTGCGACTCATTCGGTCCTTTCAAATCTGCACTATGATTCTGCGCCGATGCCGAAGCATGTGCAAGGGTTGCGCAAGGATCGTGACACCTGCGTGACGCAACTATCCACCGCGCTGCCGCGCTTCGTGGATCAGGCGGCGACCTTCTCCAACAGCCGTGCACCAATAGAGTTCGGCCCGGCTTCGGCCAGTTCGACCCGCACCATCTCGCCGATCTGCGCCTCGCCGCTAAAATGCACCGATTGCAGCCACGGCGATTTGCCAAGCATCTGCCCCTGGTGACGCCCCTCGCGCTCGACCAGCACCTCGCAGGTCTTGCCAAGGCTCGCTTCGTTGAAGGCCAACTGGTCGCGGTTGATCGCCTGCTGAAGCCGTGCCAAGCGTTCGTCCATCACTTCGGGCGCGATCTGACCGTCCATCTGGGCAGCAGGCGTGCCAGGCCGGGCCGAATACTTGAAGCTGAAGCACTGGGCATAGCCAACCGCGTCCACCAATCGCAGCGTCTCGTCGAATTCGGCGTCGGTTTCGCCGGGAAAGCCGACGATGAAATCGCCCGAAAGCGCAATGTCGGGCCGCGCCGCGCGCACCCGCTCCAGAATCCGCAGATAGCTGTCGGCAGTGTGGCTGCGGTTCATCGCCGAAAGCACGCGATCGCTGCCCGATTGCACCGGGAGGTGAAGGAACGGCATCAGCTTGTCGACCTCGCCGTGCGCCGCGATCAGTGCCTGGGTCATGTCGGCGGGGTGGCTGGTGGTATAGCGGATGCGGGCCAGCCCCGGCATCGCCGCCAGTTCGCGGACCAGCCCGTCCAACCCAAGCGCGCGGCCTCTGCCATCCTTGCCTGTCCAGGCGTTGACGTTCTGGCCGAGCAGCGTGATCTCGCGCGCGCCGGCATCGATCAGCCGCGCGGCTTCCGCGATCAGGTCCGTTATAGGTCGGGAGACTTCTGCACCACGGGTATAGGGCACCACGCAATAGGTGCAGAATTTGTCGCAGCCTTCCTGCACGGTGAGGAACGCAGTCGGTCCGACCTTGCGGCGCCCAGAACCTCTAGGCGGCAGGGCGTCGAACTTTGTTTCGGCAGGCATGTCGGTGTCGGTGACACGATCTCCGTCGACCGCGCGGGCGAGCATTTCGGGAAGTCGATGATAGGCTTGCGGGCCGACCACCATGCTGACCGATGGTGCACGCGCCATGATCTCCTCGCCTTCGGCCTGTGCCACGCAGCCAGCGACCGCGATCAGCGGCGCGGCACCACCTTCGCGCCGTGCATCCTTCACGATCCGGCCGATGTCGGAATAGACCTTTTCCGCCGCCTTCTCGCGGATGTGGCAGGTGTTGAGCACGACAAGGTCCGCCTCCTCGCCATCCGGCGCGGGCGCAATGCCCTGCGCGCCGAGCAGCTCGGCCATGCGCTCGCCGTCATAGACGTTCATCTGGCAGCCGAAGCTTTTGATCCGGTAAGTGCGTGGGGGTGTGGTTTTTGGCATTGCGGAGGCGCCGATACCGCAATTGCGCCCGATTTGACAGGCCTTGCGGCCTAAAAGTCGGCGACCAGCGACATGAACGCGGTGCGCTTGCGGATATAGCCAAAGCCGCCGTTGCCTGAAACCTGCCAGCCATAGGCATTGAACAGGTTGGTGATCTGCGGTCGCAGCACCAGCTTGACTCCCCTGACTTCGAAGCGCTGGCGCGCGCCAATGTTGATCGTGCTGTAGCCGGGGGCCTCCAGCGTGTTGGTTGGATTGGCGATCCGGCCGGAGAAGTTCTCGAAAGCCAGATCGATCGAGAGCGGCCCTTCGCCGCCCCGGCTGCGCCAGTCGAGATTGGCGACCGCGTGGCGCCTGATCTGGCCGACCGGCCGCCTGCCGGCAAGGTCGTCGCCGGTAATCCTGGGATCGAGCAGCAGCACGCCGCCAACCAGGCTCAGGCCCGGGAGCAGCTTGCCGGTCAGCGACAGTTCGAAACCCTTGTTCGTCACCGTGCCCAGTCGCCTGTAGAACCGGTCCCGGTCGAGGTTGTAATAGGGCTTGGAAATCTCGAACACGCCGGTCACCAGCGTCAGGCCGGGAGCTACGGCATAGCGCAGGCCCAGTTCCTTCTGGCGGGTGTGGATCGCGGGCGGCGCTTCGGAATTGTTGATCGCGTTTTCGGGCGCGATCGGCGCGTCCTCAGCCCCGCGCGAAATGCCTCCGTAGAAGGAGAGCCGCGAGGTGAGCGTCACCGAGCCGGAAAAATTCCACAGCCAGGAATCGTCGAGGCTCACGATGTCGGCGCGGTTGGGGCTGCCGAAATCGACGTGCTTCTTGTAGTCATTCTTCGACACCGAAATGTCGAGGCTGCCGCGTCCTCGCCAGACCCCGCTGTAGCTCACGCCGGGAACCAGCTGCCGCACCCGGTCGAGATCTTTCGCGCCGGTGGTGTAATCCGGCTGGTCCCAGCCATCATTGCTGAACACGTTGCCCGGTCCCGGCCCGAGCAGCATCCGGCTCGAGCCACCGACGCGGCGATCGCGTTTGCGGCCCCGCACACTCGCGATCAGGCGGTGCGCAAGTTTCCCGCTCGACCATTCGCGCACGAGCCGCGCTTCGCCTGATAGCGATTTGTCGCGATTGTTGGCCGAGGCGATCACCAGCCGGTCCGCCACGCGCCCGGCGCTGGTCACGCCGACCAGGAAATCGCCGAACGACTTGTCGAGCGTGTCGCTGCTGTCGAACAGGCCCGCGTCGATCCGCAGGCCCTTGGCCAGCTGGATATGGGCAATGCCGCCGGTGACGACGGTCTTCTGGTCGAACTCAGTCCAGTCGAGCCCGAGGAACTTGCCGCGCGGCACCTGCGCCGGCAGCTGATCACCCAGCGGCAGGTAGGTCGCGCGCGCTTCGCGGTCGAGCGTGTAGAAGGTCGCGTTGAACAGCCTGAGATCAACCGAATCGCTGGGCCGCCACCGCACCATGCCCGAATAGGAAGCGAAGATCTGGTTACCGCCTTCGGGCCGCGCCGTGACATTCCGGCCAAGAAAGCCAGCCATGACGGAAATCTCGTTGCTCACCGGCAGCTTGAAGTCGATCAGCACTGCCGGTCCGTTGAGCAAGGGATTGCTGGTGTCCATCTCCACGCTGAGCGTGGCCTGGTCGCCAGGTACCCACAGATCATAGTCGATCACCCCGGTCGGGGCGGGGAACGGATAGCGAAGCGCCGCCGTACCGACCCTGACCGACTGCGACTTGACGATGCGGCCCGGCACGAAATTGATCATGTCGTAGTAAAGTCCGTCGATGCGGACATTGCCTGCCTCGGACGGGTTGAAGCCCCTCACGTCGGAGGTCGAATAGAGCCCGCTCTTCTCGGCGCCGACCTGTCGGCCGAACGCATCGTCCGATTCGGTCGCGACGTTCTGATCGGCCTGTTGGGCCTGAGCAGGCGCGGCCAGACCCAGCGCCAGTGTCGCGCTTGCAAGCATCCAGCCAGACGTGGAAACGGACCCAAACGATCGATGAGGCGAAATCGGACTTTCCTTGTAGGATTTTTATTATCCAGCGCAAGACAATGTCGCAGCCTGATTTTCAAGTCATAAATTGCGCTAGCTCAATAGGGATCGACAAGGCTGTGCAGAGGTCGCGCGCAACAGCGGTTGGATTGATGGCGCAAACGGGCTAACCGCGCTGGCCATGACCGAAACCTTCGAGTTCCACAGCCCGACAATCCACGCCGTTTTCGCCGTGAAAGTCGATAAAGTTCTTTCCGCGCTAGAGGCGGAAGGCGCGCTGCCAGCGGGAATCTCCCGCGCCAATGTGACGGTTGAGCCGCCGCGCGATCCTTCGCACGGCGACCTATCGACAAATGCGGCCATGGTGCTCGCCAAGCCGGCGGGCATGAACCCGCGTGCGCTGGCGGAAAAAATTGTCGAAAAGCTTGCGGCCAATATCCTTGTAACGAGCGCCGAGATCGCAGGACCGGGCTTCATCAACCTGCGGATCGAAAAGTTGGCCTGGTTCGCGGAGCTGCGCCTGATGGCAATGCTCGATGCGGATTACGGCAAGTCGGGGATGGGCGCGGGCAAGACCGTCAATGTCGAATATGTTTCCGCCAATCCAACCGGCCCGATGCACATGGGCCATTGCCGCGGGGCGGTGGTGGGCGATGCGCTGGCGAGCCTGCTCGAATTTGCGGGCCACAAGGTAATCCGGGAATACTACGTCAACGATGCCGGCGGACAAGTTGATGTGCTCGCTCGCTCTGCTCACCTGAGATACCGCGAAGCCCTGGGCGAGCAGATCGGCGAAATTCCCGAAGGCCTCTATCCCGGCGACTACCTGATCCCGGTCGCCAAGTCGCTGGCCGACGAATTCGGCGACAAATTTGTCGCCGCACCCGAAAGCGAGTGGCTCGCGCTGTTCAAGGCTCGCGCATCTGCCGCGATGATGGAGTTGATCCGCTCCGATCTCGCGCTGCTCGGCATAAAGCATGACATATTCTCCTCCGAAGCCGAATTACAGGCCGCCGGAAAGCCTGAAGAGGCGGAGAAATGGCTGCGCGAGCACGACCTCGTATATGACGGCGTGCTCGAAGCGCCCAAGGGCAAGACCCCAGAAGAACTCGGGTCAGACTGGGAGCCGGTCGAGCTGCCGCTGTTCCGCTCGACCAGGTTCGGCGACGACCAGGACCGACCGATCAAAAAGTCCGACGGAAGCTGGACCTATTTTGGCGCGGACCTCGCCTACCATTTCCAGAAGGCACAGAATGCAGATGCGCTTGTCGATATCTGGGGCGCGGATCATGCGGGCACGGTCAAGCGCATCAAGGCGGCGGTCGCGGCCCTGACAAGTACGGATGGCACTGGTGCTGCGCGCGAGCCGATTCCGTTCGAGGTCAAGCTCGTGCAGATGGTCCAGCTGCTGCGCGGCGGCGAGCCGGTGAAGATGTCCAAGCGTTCGGGCACGTTCGTTACGCTTGCGGACGTGGTGCGCGAGGTCGGCAAGGACGTGGTGCGCTTCACCATGCTCACCCGCAAGCCCGAGGCGCAGATGGACTTCGATTTTGCCAAGGTAGTCGAGGCGTCGAAGGACAACCCAGTGTTTTATGTCCAGTATGCAAACGCACGCATCCACTCCAGCCTGCGCAAGGCGGCGGCGGAGGGGATCGTTCCGTCCGACGCCCATCTTGACCTGCTGGGCACGGAGGAACTGGACCTCATTAAGCTTGCCGCCCAATTCCCCCGGCTGATCGAGGCGGCAGCTGCCGCGCGCGAGCCGCACCGCGTTGCATTTTTCCTGGGTGACCTGGCCGCAGCGTTCCATGCGTACTGGAATCTAGGTAATGACCGTCCCGATATGAGACTGATCGTGGTAAACGATGTTAATCTTTCGAGTGCAAGACTGTATCTAGCTGCCCGCATCGGGCAATTGTTGAAGAACGGCCTTGCCCTGCTTGGAGTCGAGGCCGTGGAGGAAATGTAGGCATGGCTACAGCTGACACGGATCGTCAGGGGGACGACATCGATGGTGAGGGCGAGCAAGTCGAATCGGGCGGCTCGAACGAAGACTGGATGCCGGAAGCCGACGCAATTAGTCCGGCTGGCGGCGCGGCGGACGACGACGGGCTCGCGGAAGACGGCAGTCCCGACGAACTCGACCTTGGCGACGAGGATGCCAGCCTACCGTGGCTTGAAGGCGACGACGACTTCGAGGAAGAAGCTGGCGGCGGGTCTTTCATGCTGCTTGCAGTCATGGCTTTGGGTGCGCTTGCGCTCATCATCGGCGGCATCTGGTGGTTCACCCGCGAAAGCTCGGATTCCGCAATGGTCGCCGATGGCAGCCTGATCGAGGCACCCGCACAAGCCTACAAGGAAAAGCCCGAAAACCCCGGCGGCAAGACGTTCGAGGGAACCGGCGATACCAGCTATGCGGTGTCCGAGGGCGAAACCCGTTCCGTCCAGCTTGGCCAGGGCAAGGATGCGCCCAAACCCGGCTTCGAGGCGGTCGGCGCATCGGCAGGGTCTGCCAATGCTCCCGGCGCGCAGGGCAAGCCAGCATCGCCTGTCGGGTCAGCCACGACAGCTTCCGCCAGCGCTCTTGCCGGTCCGGGTGTGCAGGTCGGCGCCTATTCGAACCGTGCCGCGGCAGAGGCAGGCTGGACCCGGCTTTCGGGTGCGCATTCCTCGCTTTCCGGCATGAAGTATCGCGTGGTCGAGGGCAAGGCCGACATCGGCACCGTTTACCGCCTACAGGCGCTTCCCGGTGACGCAGCAGCGGCACGCTCGCTCTGCGCCACGCTCAAGGCTGCCGGGCAGGATTGCGCGATCAAGAACTGATCCCGCTTTTACACACCGGAGACAGGCGCGCGCCTTGCAGAAGGCCAGCATTTCTGCGACTCTCGCACGATGCTTCCCGCGATTTTCGGCATTGCCGGAACCGAACTGACCGCTGATGAGCGCGCCTTCTTTCGCGATGCGGACCCGGCTGGCTACATCCTGTTCGGGCGCAACATCGAAACCCGCGCGCAGGTGCGGGCGCTGACCGATGCGCTGCGCGAGGTCCATGGCAGGGAGCACCTGCTCGTCACCATCGATCAGGAAGGCGGGCGCGTCCAGCGGATGAAGGAGCCCGAATGGCTCCGCTATCCTTCGGGCGAGATCTTCGACCGGCTCTACGAGCTTGCTCCAGCCACCGCGATCGAGGCGGTGCGTGCCAATGCCGAGGCGCTGGGGCTCGATCTTGCCGAAGTCGGGATCACCTGCACCCATGCTCCCCTGCTCGACGTGCGCCAGCCCGATGCCGACAACGTCATCGGCGACCGCGCGTTCGGCAGCGAACCGCTGCGCGTTGCGGCGCTGGGCCGCGCCGTTCTCGACGGGCTGGCCCGCGCTGGCGTTGCCGGCACGATCAAGCACATGCCCGGCCATGGCCGCACCAGCGTCGATACCCACAAGGCGCTGCCGACCGTGACCGCCAGCGACGCCGACCTCGAATGGGATATTGCCCCGTTCCGTGCGCTCAATCACGCAGCCATCGGCATGACCGGGCATCTGGTCTTCACCGCCTGGGACGTCGAAAATCCCGCCACGCTTTCGCCCTTCGTGATCGAGGAGATCATCCGAGGGCGTATCGGCTTTGACGGACTGCTGCTGACCGACGATCTCGACATGGAGGCGCTGTCGGGCAAGGTGCCAGAGCGCGCCGCGCGCGCAATTGCGGCGGGCTGCGACATTGCGCTCAACTGCTGGGCGAAGATGGACGACATGCAGGGCATTGCGGCGGCTCTCCCGGCGATGTCTCCCGAAGCGGCGCGGCGGCTCGAACGGGCACAGGTCGCGGAGCCGAGTGCTGATCCGGTCGGTGAGCGGCAGGCGCACCTGCTCGCCAAGCGCGACGCCTTGCTCGACGTAGCGGGGGTGCGGGCATGACCATGGACGCGGTGCCGGACCCCGAAGCCGTCTCGATCTTCGAGGACTGGGACGCGCCGCTCGCCGCCTCGGGCGATGACACTGCGCTTTATCTTGAGGTGGACGGCTGGGAAGGGCCGCTCGACCTGCTGCTCGATCTCGCGCGCCGCCAGAAGGTCGACCTTCGGCAGATATCGATCCTGCAACTGGTCGATCAGTATATCGTCTATATCGAGCGGGCCGAGGCGCTGCGGCTGGAGCTTGCCGCCGACTATCTGGTGATGGCCGCCTGGCTCACCTACCTCAAGTCGGCGCTGCTGCTGCCGCGGGAAGAGCAGGATGACCCGAGCCCCGAAGAACTGGCGCTCCGCCTGCAACTGAGGCTTCAGCGGCTCGGCGCGATGCGCGAGGCGGCGGCGCGGCTGATGGGGCGCGACCGGCTGGGCCGAGATGTGTTCGCGCGCGGCGCGCCCGAGGGCTTGCGGATCGACCGCCGGAATGCGTGGCAGTGCGAGTGGTTCGACCTGGTTCGCGCCTATGGACAGGTGCAGCTGCGTAGCCAGCCTGCGGTCCACATGGTGCGCGAGCGCATGGTGATGACGCTGGAAAGCGCGCTGGCTCGGGTCTCCGCAATGCTGGGTGTCGCGCTCGACTGGATCGAGCTGCGCGATTTCCTGCCGACGGACCGTGACAGCGTCGACTGGAGCGATCCGCGTCTCAGGCGCTCGGCACTAGCTTCCAGCTTTGTCGCGACGCTCGAGCTGGCGCGGATCGGCAAGGCACAGCTTGCACAGGAAGTAACATTCGGACCGCTGCGCGTGAAAGCGGTCAAGGCATGACTGCTCCGGACAATCTCGAACGCGCGGTCGAAGCTACCCTGTTCGCCTCGGAAAAGCCGATGACTGCCGAGCAACTTTCGGCGCACCTGCAAGGCGCGGACGTGCGCGAGGCATTGGAGAGCCTGCGGCGGCATTACGAGGGTCGCGGCGTGCAGCTCGTGCAGCGTGGGCGTACATGGCATTTCGAGACCGCGCCCGATCTCGCCCACCTGCTGCGGCGCGATCGCGAGCAGGTGCGGCGGCTGTCGCGCGCGGCGACCGAAGTGCTCGCCATCGTCGCCTATCACGAGCCGGTCAGCCGGGCCGAGATCGAGGCGATTCGCGGAGTGCAGACCGCCAAGGGCACGCTGGACGTGCTGATGGAGGCGGGCTGGGTCCGCATTGTCGGCAGGCGCGAGGTGCCAGGCAGGCCGGTAATCTATGCGACCACGCCCAATTTTCTCGTCCACTTCGGCCTCGCCTCGCGCAAGGAATTGCCCGGAATCGACGAATTGCGCGCAGCCGGGCTGCTCGATCCGGTCGATGACGAGATGGTCGTTGCCGCGCTCGGGGGCGATGATGACGACGACGAGCCATCAGTCACATCCATACGTGACGACGATGACGTCGGACTGGCGGGCACTGACGAAAGCGCCTAGATAGGAGCGGTGACGAGCTGCGGCTCAACCGATCCTCGGAGTTTGACATGGGTGGTTTTTCGCTTTGGCACTGGCTGATCGTGCTACTGGTCGTCCTGATCCTGTTCGGTCGCGGCCGTGTGTCCGAGATCATGGGCGATTTCGGCAAGGGCATCAAAAGCTTCAAGAAGGGCCTCCACGAAGAGGATACCTCCGCCGCTGTGCCGCCCGCGCAGTTAGGTCAGAACGGAGCTGCCGCTCCCGATGCTTCGCCCGCGCCCACAACCGTTGAGAGCGGAAAAACCAGCGGCGGCAATTGATCCGCCGCGCGCGGCTACGGGCAGATGTTTGATATTGGCGCATCGGAACTGCTGCTGATCGTCATAGTGGCGGTGGTTGTCATCGGGCCCAAGGACTTGCCGCTCGCCTTGCGGACGGCCGGACGCTGGATGGCCAAGGTGCGTAAGGTTTCCACCCATTTTCGTTCCGGCATCGACGCGATGGTGCGCGAGGCCGAGCTCGAAGAACTGGAGCGCGACTGGAAGCAACGCAACGAGGCGATCATGAAGGCGCATCCCGAAACTGAAACGCGTGCAATGCCCGCTGCGGCGAGCGCCGAGGCGGCTGTGGTCACGAATGGCGAGCCGCAATCGCCGCCACCTCCGCCACCTCCGCCATAGGCCCGAAACCATGGCATTCCGCATCAAGGACATCGACGATACGCAGGTCCCGCTGCTCGATCACCTGGTAGAGTTACGCGGGCGGCTGCTGCGCGCTTTCATGGCGCTCGCCGTGACCTTTGCGGTGTGCCTCTATTTCGCCAAGACCATCCTTGCCTTCCTCGTCCAGCCGCTGCTCGATGCGGGACAGGATCGGCTGATCTATACCAAGCTCTACGGCCAGTTTTTCGTCGAGCTGAAGGTCGCGCTGTGGGCGGCGTTCTTCCTAAGCTTTCCGGTGATCGCCAACCAGCTTTGGGCGTTCGTCGCGCCGGGTCTCTTCGTCAAGGAAAAGAAGGCGTTCCTGCCGTTCCTGCTGGCGACGCCCGTACTGTTCATCGCGGGCGCTGCACTGGCCTATTATATGGTGATGCCGACCGCATTTCACTGGTTCCTCGGGTTCCAGGGCTCTCCCGGCGGCGTCACGATCGAAGCGATGCCCAATTCCGAGGACTACCTCGGTCTGGTGATGCAGTTCATCCTCGCGTTCGGGCTGTCATTCCTGCTGCCGGTCCTGCTTCTGTTGTTGAATACGGCCGGGATCGTCAGTCGGGCGCAGCTGGTCGGGGCCCGGCGCTACGTGGTCGTGGCGATTTTCGTGGTGGCTGCGATCGCTACCCCGCCCGATGTCATTTCCCAGATGATGCTGGCCTTGCCGCTGATGCTGCTGTTCGAAGGCTCGCTGGTGGTGATGCGGATCACCGAGCGTCGCCGTGCTCGCGAAGCGGCGGCGCTTGAGGCGGAAGAAGCCAAGGCGGATGAGCCGAAGGAATCGCCAGCGGAATAAACCGGGGTGTCAGGTCCCGTCGCGGCGCGGCAGCCTGCGGATCAGCGCGCTGGTATCCTGCCTGCCGCCACCAATCGCCTGAACCTCGGCAAAGAACTGGTTGACCAGCGCGGTTATCGGCAGCGAGGCTCCGATGCCTCGGCCTTCGTCCATCGCAAGCCCCAGGTCCTTGCGCATCCAGTCGATCGCGAAGCCGAAATCGAATTCGTCGTTGGTCATGGTTCGCCAGCGGTTGTCCATCTGCCAACTTTGCGCCGCACCGCCCGAGATCGCCTCGTAGACCTGGTCCATGTCGAGGTGCGATGCCTGGGCAAAGCGTACCGCCTCGGCAAGACCAGCGACGATCCCGGCGATGCAGATCTGGTTGGCCATCTTGGCGGTCTGGCCCGCACCCGCCTTGCCGATATGGACGATCTTGCGCGAATAGGCCTCCATCACCGGGCGCGCTGCCTCGATCGCATCCTTCCGGCCGCCGCACATCAGGGTGAGGGTGCCGCTCTCCGCACCGATCTGCGATCCGGTCATCGGCGCATCGACGCAATGGACCTGCAGGTCGCGCGCCTCGACCGAAATCTGCCGGGCGATCCGCGCCGATACGGTGGTGTGATCGATGAACACGCCGCCGGAGCGCAAGGTCTTGAACACGCCGTGCGGGCCGAGCACAACCTGCGCTAGATCGTCGTCGTTGCCGACGCAGGTGATGACGACATCTGCCCCTTGCGCCGCAAGCGCCGGTTCGGTGGCGATTTCTACCGTCAGGTCGGGATTGGCCGCGCGCCACATATCGCAGCGTTCGGGCGTGCGGTTGTAGATGGTGAGATGGTGCCCGGCGCGCGCGATGTGCTTCGCAATCGCGCCGCCCATCACGCCAAGTCCGAGGAAGGAAACCTTGCAGGGATCACTCATAGAACCTTCCTAGAGCACTTCCCGAAAAAGTGGGAACCGGTTTTCGATCAGGAAGTGCTCAAGATTTTTGTGTGAGCCTTTCTCTTCCGGCAATGCGATTTCGCATTGACGGGAAAGGCTCATGGTCGCGGCGCTGACGCCGCAACACGATTGCTTCCAATTCGCCGCGCTTTCCGTTACCTCGCGCGGCGATGACCGAAGTTGCTGCCAAGCCCCTCGCCGAACAGGCCCCGCCGTTCACCGCCGATGACGTTCGCGCTGCTGCCGCTCGGATCGAAGGTGCGGTCGTGCGCACGCCGACGATGTTCAGCAAGACGCTTAGCGAGATGACCGGGGCGCAGATCTATCTGAAGTTCGAGAACCTCCAGTTCACCGCCGCCTACAAGGAACGCGGCGCGCTCAATGCGATGCTGCAGCTAACCGCCGAACAGCGCGCGCGCGGCGTAATCGCCGCTTCGGCGGGCAACCATGCGCAGGGCATGGCCTATCACGGCACGCGGCTGGGCATTCCTGTCACCATCGTCATGCCGCGCACCACGCCCACGGTAAAGGTGATGCAGACCGAAAGCGTCGGCGGCACCGTGGTGCTCGAAGGCGAGAGTTTCGACGAAGCGCAGGCCCATGCCCGCAGGCTCGAAACCGAGCTTGGCCTGACATTGGTCCCGCCGTTCGACGACCCGTACGTGGCCGCAGGCCAGGGCACGGTCGCGCTCGAAATGCTCGAGGACGTGCCTGATATCGAGGTGCTGGCGCTGCCGATTGGCGGCGGCGGCCTCTCGTGCGGGATGGGCACGATGGCGCGGGCGCTTAATCCGGATATCGAGCTGATCGGCGTGCAGGCCGAGCTATATCCCTCGATGTACAACCTTCTCAAGCAGGCCCACGAACCGATCGGCGGCGATACGCTGGCCGAAGGCATCGCGGTGTTCGAGCCGGGCGTGATGACCTCGCAGATGCTGGCTGGCCTGCTTGATGATCTGGTGCTGGTCAGCGAGCCGCAGCTCGAAAACGCGCTGGCGCTGCTGCTCCAGATCGAAAAGACCGTAGTCGAAGGTGCCGGAGCGGCGGGACTTGCCGCGGTGCTCGCCAATCGCGAGATGTTTGCCGGCAAGAAGGTCGGCATCGTTCTGTCGGGTGGGAATATCGACACGCGCCTGCTCGCCAACGTGCTGCTGCGCGATCTTGCGCGTTCGGGCAGGCTGGCGCGGCTGCGCATCCAGATGCAGGACCGGCCCGGATCATTGTTCAAGGTTGCCAAGGTGTTCGACGAGCACAACGTCAACATCATCGAGGTGGGGCATCATCGCATCTTCACCAGCCTGCCCGCCAAGGGCCTGATCACCGAAATCGAGTGCGAAACGCGCGATGCGCAGCAGCTCGATTGCCTGATCCGCGCGCTGGAGCAGGAAGGCTATCCGGTCGAGCAGGTGCAGGTCAATTGACCCGCGGAATCGCTGCAATTTCAGTATAAACAACCAGTTGTTAATCACGTTTGGTTAGTATCGGTCCCCGGCGAAACACGGGGGGGTTCTGGTGCGAGCTGACAAGTCAGCCGATCAGTATGGCTGGGTGAATCTGGTAAAGTTGGTCGGCATGTGCCTGATAGTGCTTTACCACGCCCGACGCTCTATCGAGGCTGTTGGCTGGCACGATACCTCGCTTGCGATAGCGGTGAGCGATGCCTTCATCCTCACCCTGGTCAGGCCGTTCGCCATTCCCGGCTTCTTCCTGGTTTCCGGCGTCCTGATTGCCGGCTCGCTTCGCCGTGACTGGCAGAGCGTGCATGCTGCGCGGATCGATCGCTTCTTCTGCCTCTTCTACCTGTGGGGCGCGATATATGCGCTGACGATCCCGGTATCCCCCTTTGCCGGGATCGACCTTGAGCAGACCGCGGCAAGATTTGTCAGCCTCATAGCGGTTGATTCTCACGCCTGGTATGTCTGGGCAACCGCGGCGTTCTTTGTGGTCGCATGGGCAATGCGGCGATGGCCGGGCTGGGCGGCAGTCGCGGCGACCGTCGTGTTCTCGGTGATCGTGCCTCCAATGGCAGGCAAGGCCAGCCACCCGGTCGAGGAAATGGTGCGGTGCCTGCCCTATTTCATGTTCGCCGTGCGCTATCCGCGAATCCCGCAAGCGATCGCCGCCGATGCGACCGCCCTGCGCCTGATCGTGCTGCTTCTTGCCTATGCCGGTTCGGTGTATTGGCTGGTGACGTGCGGAATCCACCATACAATTGTGACCGATGCCATCTCGCTGGTCACGCTGGTGACCGGCACCGGGCTGGCAGCGCGGCACTGGCCAGACTTTGCCGCGCGGTGTCGCTGGTTCGCCGACCGAACGCTGGGATTATACCTGCTGCATTTCCCGATGCTGGTTGTGGTGGGCGCACTCACCGCCCGCTTTATACCCGAACCGCTGCTTGCAAGCAGCTTGGTCCCGGTCCTGTTCATCGTGGCCACGGCCGCCGCAGTAGGCCTGCTGGCCCTGCTCGCCTGCGAAGCTCTCATGCGGATAGGGCCGACATGGCTGTTCGACGTGCCGCGTTTCAGGTTGCCGGAGCGGCTCGCGCATTTGGATCTGCGGCAAATTGTCCGCAGGGCTGGCTTTGAAGGTCTCCGCTGCGACACCTGTGCCGCAACGGGCCAGTCGCTGGCGCTTTCGTGCCCCGCTTGTGCAAAATAACTACTTGTTAACCACGAAACTTGGTTAAAACCCTTTCAACAGGGCGAAGGGACAGGCATAACCTCTGCGACAAAGGCAATCCGCGAACCGCGAGCCGCCAGGAGGAAACGACCAGTCGTGACGGCACCAGTTCGCTTCCCTCGCTTCTTCGTCACCAGCCCGGCACCGTGCCCCTATCTGCCGGGCCGCAGCGAGCGCAAGGTGTTCACCGAGTTGAAGGGCGGACAAGCCGAAGCATTGAACGATGCGCTCAGTCGGATCGGCTTTCGCCGCAGTCAAAACGTGGCTTACCGGCCCTCGTGCCTCGATTGCCACGCTTGCGTTTCGGTCCGCGTGGTCGCCGACGAGTTCGATCCGAGCTCGACCCAGAAGCGCAACCTCAAACGCAACAGCGATCTTGTCGCGACGCTTCGCAAGCCCTGGGCGACGCCCGAGCAGTTCGAATTGCTGCGCACGTATCTCGGCGTTCGTCATCCCGGCGGCGGGATGACCGCAATGGACGAGAGCGATTTCGCCGACATGGTCGAGCATACGCCGGTAACGAGTTATGTTATCGAATATCGGGAACCATCGCCCGACGGACTGGGAGAGGGCCGCCTCGTCGGCGCCTGCCTGACCGACCATCAGCACGATGGCCTCTCGATGATCTACAGCTTCTACGATCCCGACCACGCGAAACGTTCAGGGCTGGGCAATTACATCATCCTCGATCACATCCGCCGCGCGTCGGATATGGACTTGCCTTATGTCTATCTCGGCTACTGGGTCGATGGATCGAGCCGGATGCAATACAAGGTTCGCTATCGGCCGCTGGAACGGCTCGGCCGCGATGGCTGGGAACGCATCGGCGCTGAGCAGCAGGAAGGGCTGATCGCTTCGGCGGCGAGCAATCTGGGCGGACGCTCCGCAGACGGCACGAGCAAGGACAATGCACCCGGCGAGCAGGATCGTTTCAGGGTCGTCTGACCTGCATTACCAGCTTATCTCGCTGCCATCGTAATCGAAGAACTTGCCCGTGGCTTCGCTCTGGGTAGTTGCCAGATCGACGATGATCTCCGCTCCTTGTGCCGGTGTGCGGGTGCCCATGAAGCGGCTGACCAGCGAATTGACATAGCCGGGATTGCAGGCGTTGACGCGAATGCCTTCGTCCTTGAGGGCGCCTGCGAACAGGGCGGTAGCCACGTTCATTCCCGCCTTGCTGAGGCCATATCCATAGGGCGGCTTTCCCGACAAGACCTTGCTGCCGCCGCCCCCTTCGAAGAACGCGAAACGGCCCGCGCCGCTTGAAACCATGACGATGCGCGCCGACTGCGACTTGCGCAGCAGCGGCAGGGCAAGCTGGGTGAGCCGCACCGGCCCATGCAGGTTGGTTTCCAGGCACAGACGCAGCACGTCCGGCTCGATGTCGAGCACGTTGCCGGGAAAGGCCGCGCCGGCATTGTTGACCAGCACGTCGAGCCTGCCCTGTTCGGCCTCGATCCGGTCGAGCGCCGGCTTGAAAGTGGCCTCGTCGGTGGTGTCGATGCGCACGAAGTGGACCTGGCCATCGCTGGCCAGTTCGGCGGTCGCGGCTTCGCCCTTGGCATTGTCGCGCGCCGCGAGATAGACGGTCAGGCCCTTTTGCAGCAGTGCGCGCACCGCTTCGAAGCCGATGCCGGTGTTCGCTCCCGTGACCAGTACGACGTCGCTCATCCCAAATCTCCCTGACTGTCATACTGGCCTAGCTGCACCTCACGGACCGTGCAACGGGGCGTAACTCGCAATTAAGCCGTCGCTGCTAGGCGTTAACGATGCTCCCGGTGATGCTCACCGTCGATACCGAATATGCGTCCGGCTATGTGGCTTCGGGCGACGCGGACTCCTGCGCGGAAAATTTCGCGCGCTGCCTGTCCTGCGAGACAAGCTCCGGGCCGGTGGGCATCGGCTACCAGATGCAGGTGCTCGAACGGCATGGCCTCAAGGCCTCGTTTTTCGTCGATCCGATGCCAGCGCTGCTGTGGGGCACCGATGCGGTGAGGAGGATCGTTGAGCCCATCGTAGCGTGCGGCCACGACGTGCAGCTTCATCTCCATACCGAATGGCTCGCGCTGGCAGAGAAAAGCCCGATCTCGACGAGGCGGACCGGGCGCAACCTTTCGGATTTTACTTGTGACGAACAGCACACGCTGATCGGTTGGGCGGCAGAACAGCTTGTCGCTGCCGGTGCGC
>CAMDQY010000007.1 GCA_945906005.1 Novosphingobium sp. Chol11
TCAGCCTGGATGTCGAGATGCTCGATACCTTTGCGAGCGTGGTTTCCGGACGAAATGGCGAAGTTCACGCGCGGGTCGTCGAGCATCCATTTCGCGTAGTCGTCTTTGAGTACTACCGGCTCGGCCGCGGACAAGGTCGAATAGAACGCGATCGACTGGCTGAGGTCGTTGACCCCGGCATGGACATGCAGGCGTTTCATGCGGTTTTCCTTTCGGTGGGTTCACAAGCGGCGTCTGCGCCGCAATCGGCACCTGCGCAGCAATTCTCCATGAGGTAGGCGACCAGGCTGCTCATCGCCGCGTAGTCTGCCCGGTAGATCAATGAGCGGTGCTGACGTTCCTGGAGGATCAGCCCTGTGGACCGCAGCTGCGCCAGGTGGAACGAAAGCGAACTGTTGGGAAGGCCAAGCGCTAACGCGATTGCACCGGCCGACATCCCGGCCTCACCCGCTTGCACCAGTCGCCGGAACGCCTCCAAACGGTGCTCCTGCGCAAGTGCACCCAGTGCCTGTATCGCTGCTTCAGCCTTCATCGACTCACCTAATTTCGAATAATCTCGAAATGAAGTGATCGCGCCTCGATGTCAATCACATTTCGAAATTGATCGAAATGAGAACCGAAGCGCGAAATTGGGGATGTCTGTCTTCCACGATGTACGCGCCGTTGCTGACCTTCCCCACCTACCGGAAATCGCTGTTCGACAGTCACAAAAGCGTCAGCGAACATTAATCGATACGACCCGCCATATTCACAAATCCCTGCCAATTGATGCGCCGCAGCAATCGCTCATGAGGGGTAATAATCATGCGTATCGCATCTATTTTCAGGACTGTATCGGGTGGGGCCAGCGTCATCGCGCTGGCGGTTAGCGCACCTGCCATGGCGCAGGCGCCGGAAGACGCCGAAAGCGATGACGAGGCGATCATTGTCTTCGGTCAGGGGGAAACCAGGCAGGTCCAGGAAGTCAGCGCGCTCGATATCCAGATGCTCACGCCCGGTGCGAGCCCGATCAAGGCGATCGAGAAACTGCCCAGCGTCAACATCCAGGCCTCCGATCCCTTCGGCAACTATGAATGGTCGACTCGCGTGACGATCCGCAGCTTCACGCAGGATAAGCTGGGCCACACACTCGACGGCATTCCTCTCGGCAACATGCAGTACGGCAATTTCAACGGCTTGCATGTCTCCCGCGCGATCAGCTCGGAAAATCTCGGCTCGGTGCGCGTGACGCAAGGCGCTGGCGCGATCGGCTCGCAAGCCACCAACAACCTTGGCGGTGCGCTTGAATATGCCTCGATGGACCCGCTCGATCACATCGCGGTCGACGTCCACGGCACCTATGGCAGCAACCAGACCATGCGCGGCTTCGTGCGGGTCAACATGGGCAGCGCCGAGGGTCTGCGCGGCTACGTTTCCTACGCATACGGCACGACCGACAAGTACAAGGGCGACGGCACCCAGGACCAGCACATGGTCAACGCCAAGGCGATACTGCCGGTCGGCGAGGGGCAGATCGACGCATGGTTCAGCTATTCGGACCGGCGCGAGCAGGATTACCAGGACATGTCGCTCGATATGCTGGCCCGGCTCGGCTACGAGTTCGACAACACCTTCCCCGATTATGCCACCGGCGTGCTCTATGCCGACATCGGCAATAATCGCGGCGAAACCGGTGCCGCAATCAGCAACGCCGCTGCGGGCAAGGTTTATCCCGGCAATGTCACGACGGTCGACGACGCTTATTACGATGCTTCGGGCCTGCGCAAGGACACGGTCGGGGCGATCGGTTACAGCACTCCGCTCGGCGAAACCTCGGACATCGCGATCAAGGGCTATTATCATCACAACGAGGGCATGGGCCTGTGGGCGACGCCTTACGTTCCCAGCCCGATCGGCGCGCCGATCGGTCAGGGTTCGGGCACTTCGACCGGATCGCCGATTTCGACCCGCACCACCGAATACGATATCAGTCGCTATGGCGTGTTCGGCTCGGCCAATTTCGAGATCGGCTTCAACAAGCTGACTGTCGGCGGCTGGTACGAACACAACGAATTCAACCAGGCCCGCCGCTTCTATGCAATGGCCAGCCGGACCGAGCCGGGCGTCGACTATCGCCGTTATCCGGAACACCCGTTCTTCACCCAGTGGGAGTTCGATTTCACCACCAACACCGTGCAGTACTATGTGCAAGACACGATCGATCTTGATCCGGTGAAGATCAACGTGGGCTGGAAGGGGTTCAAGGTCACCAACAAGGCGGACGCGATTATCGCGGGCGGCTTCCCCGCAGGAAAATTCAAGACCGAAGACTGGTTCCAGCCGCATGTCGGCGCCGTTCTTGCGCTGAGCGACCAGGCCGAACTGTTCGCCGGATTTAGCCAGGTCACAGCTGCTTTCCCTTCGGTCAACGGCTCGATCTGGGGCACCACCCAGGCCGGTTTCGACGCGATCAAGGATACTATCAAGCCGGAAAGCTCGGATACGTTCGAGCTTGGCGCGCGTTATAGCTCGGGCAGCTTCAATGGCTTGCTCGGGGTCTATATGGTCAAGTTCCATGACCGCCTGCTCAGTGTCTCCAGCGGCGCGGCCATCATCGGCAGTCCCTCGGTACTGCAGAATGTCGGCTCGGTGCGCTCTGTCGGTGTCGAGGCCGCCGCCGACTGGAGGTTCGCCACTAACTGGAGCCTGTTCGCGTCCTACACCTACACCGACGCGACATATCGCGATGACGTAGTCGACGGCAAGGGCGGAGTGACGCACCTTAGCGGCAAGACCGTGGTCGAAGCGCCCAAGCACATGATCAAGGGCGTGTTGAACTTCGACGACGGCAGCGCCTACGCGAACTTCTCGGTCAACTACATGTCGGAGCGGTTTTTCAACTACCTCAACGACCGTTCGGTCGATGGGCGGCTGACCGCCGACTTCTCGATCGGCTATCGCATGACGGAACACCTGGAATTCCAGTTCAACGTCAGCAACCTGTTCGACCAGCAATACATCGGCACGATCAACTCGGCCGGAACGGGCAACAGCGGGGACCGGCAGACCTTACTGGTCGGCGCGCCGCAGCAGGCCTTCATCACGCTCAAGGCGGGCTTCTGACCTAGCCTCTGGAGGCAGGGGGCGGTCCGGACATCGGCACCGGATCGCCTCGTTTCTCTCAGCTGCAATATAGCCACGCCATACTGCGCGCTCTGCGCACATAGGGGACCCAGGATGACCAGACATTCGATGCTTGCAGGCACGTCTCGCCGCGCCCTGCTCGCCGGAATGGCAGGCGCAGCCGGGATTCTGGCATTCCCGGCAGTGTTGCTCGGTCAGGCGAAAACAGACGATCCCACTTTCCGCCATGGTATCGCCAGCGGCGATCCCGATGCGAGCAGCGTCGTGCTGTGGACCCGCGTGACGGCAACCGGCGCGGTCGAGGTGACGTGGGAGCTATCGGATTCGATGGCGTTCGACCAGATCGTCAAGTCCGGCACGTTCTCTACCGGGCCCGAGCGCGACCACACCGTCAAGCTGCTGGCAGCGGGGCTGGAGCCGGGCGGCGTGTGGTTCTACCGTTTTCGCGTTGGCGGGGCGACCTCCCCGATCGGGCGCGCGCGAACCTTGCCTGTCGGCAAGCTCGAGCGGTTGGGCATCGCGCTTGCTTCCTGCTCGAACTATCACTTCGGCTACTTCAACGCCTACGACGCGATCGCCGCCGATGCCGATGTCGATTTCGTGCTGCACACAGGCGATTACATCTACGAATATGGCTCGGACGGCTGGGGCAGCACAGTCGCGAAGCGGATCGGCCGCAGCCACGAGCCGGCGCACGAGATCGTCTCCCTATCGGATTACCGGACCCGTCACGCCCAGTACAAGACCGACGCCGGATCGCGCGCCATGCTAGCCGCGCATTCCCTGCTCGCCTGCTGGGATGATCACGAAAGCGCTAATAATCCGTGGACCGGGGGGGCACAGAACCACCAGCCTGCGACCGAGGGCGACTGGCCTTCGCGCCGCGCTGCCTCGATCCGCGCCTATTACGAGTGGATGCCGGTGCGCGAGCCGGAGTGGCTGGCGAACAAGGGGCGCAGCCGCATGCAATTCTGGCGCAGCTACAGCTTTGGCGACCTTGCCACCCTGGCAACGATCGAGACCCGCCACACAGCCCGCGCCGAGCAAATCGACTATCTCCAATGGTATCCCAAGATCGCCTCGCAGGCCGACGCCGACGCCTTCCAGCGCGACGTGCTCGGCAAGCCGGGGCGGCGCATGATCAGCGCGGAATGCGAAGCGGACCTTGCCTCCAGCCTGTCAAGATCGGTCAAGGGCGGACAGCCGTGGCGGCTGATCGGCAACGCCATCAACATCGCCAAGATGCCGTTTCCCGATCTGGTCGCACGCGGCATGCTCACCGAGCCGAAGGTCGTTACCAAGGCCGATGGCACTGTCGATGTCGCCAAGACGCTGGAGAGCCATCCTGGCGCGGACCTCGCGTGGAAGGGCAAGTGGGGCCTGCCGTTCTACACCGATACGTGGGACGGCTATCCTTGGGCGCGCGAGCAGCTCTATGATCTCAGTCGCAAGGCAGGGGCAGGCGATCTGATTTTCCTGACCGGCGACAGCCACAGCTTCTGGGCTAACAAGCTTGCCGACGAAGCCGAACGTCCGGCGGGCATCGAACTCGGCACCGCGGGCATAACCTCTCCCGGCGATTTCCTCGAAACCGGCTTCAGCCCGAAAGCGGCGGTCGCACTCGAGATGGCGCTCGCCGACAACATCGACGAGGTGGTGTGGACCGATAACATGCACCAGGGATATGTGCGGCTCAGGCTCGAACGCGATCACGGCGACGTAGAATTCATCGGCATGAACACGGTGCTCTCGCGCGACTATTTCACTTCGGTGGTCAAACGCTTCGAGATCCTGCGCGACAAGGGCGTCGTCAGCTTCGGCTGATGCGGAGCAGCGGTTCGCCCATGTGTATGTGGGCGCCCTCGATGAGGTTATGGCATGGCTGCCACCGGGTGGGCGCGAGCACGACGATGGTCGAACCATGCTCGAACCACCCCATTTCCTCGCCCTTGGCAAAAGCTGCATCGCACCGGGTCACGCGTTGCCCGCCAGCACGGACATCGAGATCGGGATCGAGGAACGGCAGGCGGATGCTCGCCACCAGCACGGCGGCGACCGGAACCAGCATGATCCGCTCGCCGGAGAGATCGAGACGCACGCTGATCGGCGCTCGTTCGTTCCTGCAGAACAGGCGCTCGATGCGCTTGAGCGCGATCGGATTGACGTTCCAGGTGTCGCCCGAGATGTAGCGTAGGCTCTCAACCCGAAGGTCATGCGGCGCGTGGAAGCGGTGGTACATGCCCGCTGTCAGCCGTAGCGTGATATACCAACCCTCGCGTATGGCCGCGGCATCTCCCGCGTCTCCCAACAGGGCGGCGATGTCATATGCCATGCCCTTGATCTGCAACGCTTGTCCGTGCTTGATCCGGCCAAATGCGCCGACGATCGCGTCGCAGGGCGAGGCCAGAACCACCGGATCGGCGTCTACAGTCCTCGCGCCGGGCTTCAACCTGCGGATGAAAGCATGGTGCAGGCTGCGAAATTCGGCATTGGCGGATTCTGTCAGATCAACGTCACAAAACGAGCGCCATATGAAGATCGAAACCCGCCGGACGAGAGGATTCTCGAGCTTGCTGAACCATCCCATGAACCGCGTAAGTGCCAGCCTCGGTATCCGGTTGGTGAGCAGGAAATTGATATCCTCCTGCTGGAATATCCGCAGCAAGGCACCTCCAAAGCTCATTGAGCGGTCCTTTTTTGCCATTGCGGGCTGAAGCCATGGAAATCCAGAATCTGGCAATATTCGCCACTGCTGTGATCGCAGCGGTCGCGCTGGTACCCAAGGTTACAGCCCGATTGCGGCTCTCGCGAGCCAAGCACCGCTCGCTGGCCGGCCACGCGCGATTGGCCAAGCGACTTGCCCGGCTGACCCCGGCCTACGAGTTCGATAGCCACGAGTTCTTCCGTGCCGACGGGCCGCCCGAACAGGTGGCGCTTGCGCGCGAGCAAGGGTTTGAGAGGCTCGGTGTGCTCTACCGCGAACGCTTCGCAAGCTCGGCGAAACTCACCGCAGACGTCGGCCAAGCGCTCTCCGACGTGCAGTTCACCGGAGCCTACCGGGTGCCGTTCCAGTTCAGCAGGATTGTTCGCGAAAACCTGCCCGCCGCCACATTTTACGAGGCGACACGCGATGTTTCGATCTTCGATCTTGACGGAAATGCGCTTTACGACCTGACCGGCTCCTACGGCGTCAACCTGCTGGGCACCGCTCGCTACAAGCGCCTGATCGAAGAGGGAGCCGCAACCGTCGCAAAGCTCGGGCCGGTGCTTGCAGGGCTTCATCCGGTGGTGGCCGACAATGTCTGGCGGCTGCGGGCGATTTCGGGCCTCGACGAAGTGTCGTTCCACATGTCGGGTACCGAAGCCGTAATGCAGGCGGTGCGGCTGGCGCGTTATCACACGGGTCGCACGCACCTCGTGCGTTTTGCCGGAGCCTACCACGGCTGGTGGGGCGACGTGCAGCCCGGCATCGGCAATCCGCTTCCCGCCGATCAAACCTATACGCTTGCCGACATGAGCGAGCGCTCGCTCAAGGTGCTCGCCACGCGCAAGGACATTGCCTGCGTGCTGGTCAACCCGCTCCAGGCGCTTCACCCCAACAAGAACGCGCCAGGCGATTCTACGCTTGTAGCGGGGCGAAGCGGTGCCGTCATGGATCGCGCCGTCTATTCGGAGTGGCTCGCCAAGCTTGCCGACACATGCCGCAGGGCAGGCATTGTCCTGATCATGGACGAGGTGTTCACCGGCTTCCGGCTCGCGCCGAAGGGCGCCTGCGAATACTACGGCGTGGCGCCCGACATGGTGACCTACGGCAAGACGCTGGGCGGCGGCCTGCCGGTGGGCGTGCTGTGCGGCCGCGCCGACCTGATGAAGCGCTACCGCGACGACCGCCCGGCCGACATCTGCTTTGCGCGCGGCACCTTCAACTCGCACCCGCATGTCATGGGCGCGATGGACGCCTTCCTGCGCTACATGGAGACCCCCGGCGCAAGGGCGATGTACAACGGCCTCGACGAACGCTGGAACGCACGCGCGCAGTCGCTCAACGACAGGCTGGAGGCCGAGGGCCTGCCAGTACGCATAGGCAATCTCGGCACGATCTGGACGGTCAACTATACGCAGTCCTCGCGCTACCACTGGATGCTCCAATATTACTTGCGGACGCAGGGACTTGCGTTGAGCTGGGTCGGCACCGGCAGGCTGATTTTCAACTTCGCCTTTGCCGACGCCGACTTCGCGGAAGTCTCCAACCGCTTCGTCACGGCGGCAATAGCGATGCGTGAAGACGGTTGGTGGTGGGTTGGACCTGGCGATGCCGCAAAGCAGTTGAAGCGCAGGCTCGTGCGCGAAGTGAGCTCGCGCCTGTTTCGGCGTCGCTGAACCTGTGTCTAGCGCACCGCCCTTTGCGCGAGCACGTGGCGGACCAGCTTCGCCGGCGAGCGGTGATAGAGCGCGAAATCGCAGAACGGATCGGTCAGGATCTTGGTCGTCCAGACCAGCCCGGTGTTGACATCGCGGGTGATGAACAGCTGCACCACCCGGAACAGCAGGCCGCCCACGCCGAGCGCCAGCCAGACCAGACCGAGGTGATTGAAATACTCCGCCGGGCTGGTGTGTGGGGCGAAAATGCCGAGCAGCGAAGGCTGGGCCAGCAGCACCAGCGGGCTCGCTGCCCACAGCCCCATCAGCACGACCTTGCGGGCAAGGTTGTAGCCTACCTTGATCTCTTCCTTGTGATCGTGAGAGCAATCGTTGACTTCGTCATAGCCGCGCGGCTCGAAGAAGAAGTGTCCCGATTGCCTTGTGGTCATCGCGATGCCCCAACCCAGCAGCGCCGCGAGCGCGGGATCGGTCCAGACCACGACGTAGGCGACGAGAAAGGTCGCCGCGCTCACGAAGTGGAGGCTCTGGTTGATGAGGCTGTGATGGTAATAGCGATGATCGTCCCAGCGCTGTTCCTTCAGGTGTTCGCGAAAACCGGTCATGTGTTCATCCGTAAGCAGGAGTTGGGTTGTGGGACGCGCAGACTATTTGCCGTAACGAATTAGCGAGAAGTGGCCGAAAGGTGGAAGAGGGCGGTGTTCGATCAGCCGCAGCTGGGGCCTTGTCGCAGCCCAGGCCTCGTAGCGGCTCCAGGGAAATTCGGTGCGCCAGCCGAGCCGGCTGGTCAGCGGCATCAGCCATTTCTCGATCCGGTCGCGTATGCCACCCTGTGCGCTGATGCGCGTCGCGATAATGATTTCACCGCCGGGCTTCAGAACGCGGAAAAATTCGTCGAGCGCTTTCTCCGGATCTGGAACCGCGGTAACGACGTATTGCGCAATCACGACGTCGAAGCTCTCGTCGGGGAAGCGCAACTGCTCCACGTCCATCACTTCGATTGCATCGACGTTTGTAAGGCCGTGGCGCTGGGCACACTCGCGCGCCTTTTCGAGCATCGAAGGTGAAAGGTCGATCCCGGTCAGCCTGCAATCCTTGCGGTAGAGCGGCAGCGAAATCCCTGTGCCGAGCCCCGCTTCGAGAATTTTGCCGCCGATCCGGTTAGCGGCCTCTGCCGTCTGGGCGCGACCGCTCTTGAAGACGCCGCCGAACACCACGTCATAGATCGGTGCCCACCGATCATAGGCGCCCGCTACGGACTCTGCTCGCATCACTGTAGTCACAGGACCTCCCGTCAAAACCATGTCATCCCGAAGTTATGTTTCAGATATGCGTCAAACCCGGCGATTTGGATCGCGGCACGTCGAGAACGGGCATGGCTGGATCTCAGGCCGGTTCGAGCGATCGGGACGCCGACGAGCGAGACAGGACTTCGCTCAGGATTTGCACAAAGAGATCGGTCGCATATTCCCAGGTAAAGGTCTCGGCGAGGCTGATGGCGTCTGCCCGGTCGACCAGCAGGGCCTCTGCAATCGCCTGTTCGAGGCTATCGCAAACCGCGCCTGCAGGGGCAGCAACTACCGCGCCAGTGCCGCGACCGTCAGGCCCGAGAATGTCGATCGGTCCCTGCACTGGATAGGCAGCAACCGGGGTGCCGCAGGCCAGCGCCTCGATCACCACGAGACCAAAGGTATCGGTTTTGCTCGGGAACACGAAACAATCGGCGCTGCGATAGGCGGCCGCGAGATCTTCGCCCATCAGCCTGCCCAGAAAGACGACCTCGGGATAGCTCGCGCGCAGCCTGGCGAGTGCAGGTCCGTCGCCGACCACCACCTTGGTCCCGGCGACCTGTGCATCGAGGAACGCCTCAAGGTTCTTTTCCGGTGCCATTCTGCCAACGCTAAGCAGGATCGGCCTGGGCAGATCGCGCATGGCCGGATGCAGATAGCCGGTGGGCCGAAATACCCCGTGGTCGATGCCTCTGGTCCAGCGGGCGACCGGGGCAAACCCCCTTGCCGCAAGCTCCGCGCCAAGGCTTTCGGTCGCCGTCAGCACGGCGCGGCTCGGCGCGTGAAACCGCTTCATGATCGGCCAGAAGCGCTCGGCGCTGATCCCGGTGCGCACCGACGCATATTCGGGAAAGCGCGTGTGAAACGCGGTGGTGAAGGGAATGTCGTTGGTCAGGCACCACGAACGCGCGCTCCAGCCGATCGGGCCTTCGGTCGCGATGTGGACGATGTCGGGGGCGAAGCCGTCAAGCATGCGGCGCACGCGAAAGCGCGGGGCGACAGCAAGCCTGATCGACGCATAGCCCGGCATCGGCACGGTCAGACAATGGTCCGGAGTAAGCAGTCCGACCTCGATATTGCGGCGTTCAAGCTCGGCCACGGTCGCGGCAAGCGTGCGCACCACGCCATTGACCTGCGGGTGCCAGGCATCGGTAGCCAGCGCAATTCTCATCCAGCTGTAACCAGATAACCGTGCGTTCGCGCGGCTGCTGCGGTTTCTTCCGCCCAGTCGACGATCGAGATGGCGCCGCTCGCATCTTCGACCAGCGCGGTACAACTTTCGACCCAGTCGCCGTCGTTGTAGTAGGTTACATCGCCGATCTGTCGGATTTCGGCGCAGTGGATGTGCCCGCACACGATGCCGTCGAAGCCCCGGCTCACCGCTTCGTGGGCTACGGCTTCCTCGAAGCTGCAGACGAATTGCACTGCGTTCTTGACGCGCTTCTTGAGGTAGGCCGAAAGCGACCAGTAGGGCATTTTGAAGCGCCTGCGCACCGCATTGAACACGATATTTGCGCGCAGCATCCAAGTGTATGCCGCGTCCCCCAGGAACGCCAGCCACCGGCTGTAGAGCACGACGCCGTCGAACTGGTCCCCGTGGGTGACGAGCAATCGCCTGCCGTCTGCCGTGATATGCTCGGCCTCGAGCGCCAGCTCGACACCGCCGAAGGTGAAGCCGGCATAGTCTCGGAAAACTTCGTCATGGTTGCCGGCGATGAACACCACGCGCGTTCCACGGTGCGCCATCTTGAGAATCCGGCGCAGCACTTCATTGTGCGCATCAGGCCAGAACCAGCCCTTCCTTAGCCGCCAGCCATCGACGATATCACCGGTGAGGTAGAGTGTCTGGCATTCGATCGAGCGCAGGAAGCTGACCAGCATCGTGGCGTTGCAGCCGCGCGTACCGAGGTGAATGTCGGATATCCACACCGTGCGGTAGCGGGTCTTGGGGCGGAACGAGACCGGCTCGGGAAGGCCCAGCCAGCCAGGTATTTCCTGCTTCGATGACGTTGGGTTCGGCGCGTAATCGTCGCCAACAAGGTCGTCTGTCTGAAACGGCAGGTAGTCGTTTCCCATGGCGGCTTTCTAGCCATATCGCATTGCAGCATGATGACGTTGACATGTCATTTCGATGACGCATGACTTGCGCCGATTCCGCAATTGAAGCCGAGTTTACAGTGCCGAATTTCTGGCTTCGCAAGCTTTTCACAGATGGCAGATGAGGATGGACAAATGCGGGCGTGACGGTGTTCGCTTATGCCCGCAACCTGCTTGACGACTTCCACCTTACCTACTCGTTCGGCACTGGCCTCGCCACCGCGGGTGACCCGCGTGAACTGGGCCTGGGAATCGAAGTGCGGTTTTGACAGAACCGCATCGACTCGCAACCTGCGCGGAGTTTGGCGCTGCCAGGGCGTTCTTGCGCACCATTTACTTGCGAGGTTCGCCGCGCCCTCGCTTCTGGCCTCGTTCTCGAGCGAACCTGCTTGACATGACCGCAGTTCGGACGCCTCCTGCAGATGTCGTGGCAATTGTGCGCAAAGCGCAATCCGGGCCGGAAAGTTGGGGGAGTGGATCGATGATCTCGGGAGAGAAGATTCTCGTGACCGGTACGGTCGGCGCTCCGGTGGTAAAGGCACTGGCAAAGGACAACGAGGTCTGGGGCCTTGCCCGGTTCACCGACCCAGCAAAGCGCGCAGAAATCGAAGCGGCGGGCGTGGTCACCCGTGCTGTCGACATCGGCTCGGGCGACTTTTCGCAGGTTCCCGACGATTTCACCTATGTCCTGCATCTCAACTGGATGCGCGGTGGGATCGACCTGCTTCAAGAGGCAATCCGCACCAATATCGAGGGGCCGGGCCTGCTGATGCAGCACACGCGCAAGGCCAAGGCGACTCTGGTTGCCTCCAGCATGATCATCTATTCGCCGAGCGCCGATCCGACACACCTGTTCACCGAGAGCGACTGCATCGGCAACGCTTCCTATGCCTATAATGCGACAAGCCCCTACTCGAAGGCGGGGCTTGAAGCGGTTGCCCGGCTGTGCGCGCGCGCCTTCGACATGAAGGTGACGATCGCAAGGCTCAACACGGTGTTCGCGCCCGGAAAATGCTATGCGACGAGCATTCTTGGCGCGGTGCTCAATGACCAGCCGGTCCGCGCGCCGCACGCCAACAACGTCCACAGCCCGATTCATATCGACGACATCATCGCGCAGATCGAGCCGATGCTCGACGCGGCCTCGAACCCTGCGTTCATCGTCAACTGGGGCGGAGACGATCACGTCTCGGCGCAGGAATGGGTGCGGCTGGCCAACGAATGGTCGGGCAAGCAGGCAAGCGTCGAGGTTGTGCCTTCGCCCGGCGCGCTGATCGCCAATGCCTCCGATCCGACGCTGCGCGCATCCATCACCGGTCCGTGCAATATGGATTTCCGCACCGAATACCGGCGGTTGTTTGACCAGATGACCGCGCAAACAAATTAAAGGAGAAGAGGAATGCTGTTCAAGGACAAGGTCGTCATCATCGCGGGTTACGGACCTGGGCTTGGCCACGACATGGCTGTGATTGCTGCAAAGGAAGGCGCGAAGGTCGCGATCGGCGCGCGCAGCGAGGCAAATCTGGAGGCCGGCGCAAAGGAAATTTTCGATGCCGGCGGAGAGGTGATGTGGAAGCGCACCGACATCTCCAACAACGACGATTGCCTTGCCTTGGTGGCGGCTGTGGTCGACCGCTGGGGCGGAGTCGATGCGTTGGTCAACAATGCGATGGCTGGCAACGCCGACATGATCGAAGGCGTGACCATGGACGTGTGGCGCAAGGTGTTCGACGTCAACCTGTTCGGTACGATGCAGATGGCGCAGGCCTGTATCGCGCCGATGAAGGCCAAGGGCGAGGGCTATATCGTCAACGTCAGTTCGATGGCGCACCGCAAACCGCTTCCGCCGCTGGCAGCCTATTCGGCGTCCAAGGCAGGGATGGAAGGTGCCACGCGCTATCTGGCGAAAGAACTCGGCACTTATGGCATCCGCGTGAACACGGCACGGATGGGCTATATTGGCGGGCCGACCGTCGACCAGACCATCGTCCATTGGGCAGCGCAGCAGGGCAAGACACTAGAAGAGGTCGAGCAGTCGATCGCCAGCGATATCTCGATCGGCAAAATACCGCCCGGTCCCGATTGCGCGCGCGGCGTGCTGATGCTTGCCTCGCCCTGGGCCGCGGCGATTTCCGGCGCGATCCTCGACATCAACGGCGGCGACGCGATGCCGTAAGGCGGCAACTCTAGGCGGAAATATGCTTTTCGCGGTAGCGCGCGAAGTCCGAATTGATGATCTCCTCGGACAGGCCGTAGCTTTCCAGATCGTAAATATGCGGCGCCCACTTGTCGCGCTTGTTGTCGATCATGTGCTGTTCCATCGCCGCCTCGTCCTCGGAGCGCATGGGCTGACCCATGCGCGCGAATACCGTGCGCATCACGCCCATCTCATCACCGGTGAGATCCTCGTACTGGATGTCGATGAAGCGATCATCGCCGATCCGTTCGCGCAAGTCGATGACGTCGTTGGTCATTGCCGCCCAGCGCTGGCAGGTGAATCGGCCGACCTCCTTTGCGTCGTAATCGTCACTGTAGATTCCGTAGAGCGGGGTTATCATACTGCAATGCGAGGGCATGGTCTTTAGCGGATCGCGGTGGGTCTGGATGATCAGCGAATCGGGGAAGGCATCGAGCAAAGTCTTGGGTGCAGACATGTGCGTTGGCGATTTCAGGATCCACTTCGCGCCTCGGCGTGACGGGTCCTGCCATTGCAGGAATTGCAGAACGCCGCGAAGTTCCTCGTAGGCTGGCATCTGGTCATAGCCCTTCATCCATTCGATGAACGTGGGCAGCCAAGCATAACACTCGAAGCTGGTGCCGACGAAGCCCTGTTCGATGATGAACACTTCCTCGACCGGGGTCTCGATGGTGGTCTTGCCGAAAATGGCTTCCATGTCGGGGCCAGCGTCCTTGATCGCCTGCGAGCGCCGCCGCCGCTCGACCGGGTTGCCCGGCTCCTCGCCTTCGAATGGGAAGGGAAAGTAGCCTTCCCAACCCTTGATTCCGGTGTGGCACGGCGGCGAGGCAAGCAGACGGAACGTCTTGGTGCTTCCGGTCCGGCCCAAGCTGAGGATCGCGGCATAGACTGTCACCTGCTCGGCGAGGATTTCGGGATTGTCCTTGATCAGCTGGTTGCGGATCAGCCGGTTTTCGAGAAAGCTGGTCAACCGCTCGGCCCACAGACCTTCGCCTTTCGCGCTGAATTTGGCTTCGGCGTGCATACACTCGATCAGCTTGTCGAGTGGAACGAGGAACCATGTATCGCCGAATTCGGAAAGGCCGGTGCGGCGTTTCGCCTCGGCTAGCAGGGCATTGCGCTCGAGCGGGACGCGGGTCTGCACTTCGTTCATTGTCTCTCTCCCGAACCGGTTTCTTATGTCGCAAGTGGGCGTCGGTTCGCACCTCCTGTCAAGATGATTCGGTCGGCCCCGGCGGCATGCGCGATCCGATCACTCGGCTTTGCGAAAGGGCGGGATCGGCCTGATCTGGCCGTAGCTCTCGTCGATCGGTTCATGCCCGAGCGGGGGCCATTCGATCTGCTCGTCGGGCACGCTGGTTTCAGGCAGACGGTCAAGCAGATCGCGGATCAAGGTCAGCCTGCCGAGCTTCTGGTCGTTGAAATCGACCGCGGTCCACGGCGCATTGGCGGTGTGGCTGGCGGCAAACATCGCTTCGCGCGCAGCGGTATAGTCGGCATAGTGCGCGCGCGGCCACATCGATCGGCGAGAGCTTCCAGCGCTTGAGCGGGTCGGCGAGCCGCTCGGCAAACCGCTCTTCCTGTTCTTCCTGGTCGCAGCTCAGCCAGTATTTCACCATGTTAATGCCGTCATCGGTCAGTATCTTCTCGAACCGTGGCACGGCCTCGAGGAAAGCCTCGACCTGCTGATCGCTGGCGAAGCCCATGACCTTTTCCACTCCGGCGCGATTGTACCAGCTGCGATCGAACAGGACGATTTCGCCAGCTGCGGGCAGATGGGCGATGTAGCGCTGGAAGTACCACTGACCCTTTTCAGCCTCGCTCGGCTTGGACAGCGCTACGACCCTGACCTGGCGCGGATTGAGCGTTGCCGAGATTGCATGGATCGCACCGCCCTTGCCTGCGTATCGCGGCCTTCGAAAAGGACCAGCACGCGTGCGCCTGTCGCCTTGGCCCAGCGCGCCATCGCCGCGAGCTCGATTTCGAGCTTTTCCAGATGATCGTCGTAGACTTCGCGCTTCACGGATCGCTTCTCCCGGCTTTAGGCAGCGAGCTCACTCTCGCTGTTTCTCAGCCTGACGCAAGGCTGCAATCCAAGACCTTCAGCAAGGTTGCGCAGGTCCTTCTCGGTCCCTTCGTTGAGCAGCGCGGTAAACGAGGGGTGGACAGAAAGGACAAGCTCGCCACTTTCGGTGGTGAGCGCGCTGTTTGCAAGCACGACCGGCGAAAGCCCGCTAAACCTGCGGCACAGGCGTATCGCCAGGCCCCATGTGAAAGCGGTGTGCAACTGGGATTGCGAGGCAACTCGTGCGAGTTCATCGGGTATCTCGCCGCGACCCGAATTGCCGACCACGCAGGCAGCTATCATCGCCCGGCCGGTATCTTCGAGACCGATCCAGCGCTTGTGCAGTGCCCAGTCGAGCGCATGGGCGAGGCGCAGGTTCGGCTCGATGCGCTGCGCGACGAGGATCAGCATGGAGGCCACCGGGCGCAGGTTTACAGGCGCACTATCTTGCGTTCCGGCAGCGTCGCCGATCCATTGCCCGACCATGGCCCCGGTTTCGCGCGGGCAGCCCATCGATTCCGCGAATGCGCCGACTCCCTCGATCAACGGGTCCTTGGCCTGCTCCGCCTTGTCGAGTCTTTGATAGATCAGGCCCTCGCGCAGGCCCCAGGCCGAGAACACCACGCTGGACGGGCGGATTTCGCGCAGCAGCACCGACAGCAGCGCCGCGGTGTTTGGCAGGGCGGCGAGCCGAGAGGCGGAAATGCCCTGCAGTGTCGCTGGCACGCCCCCGTGCAACGCCGAGCGGCAGATATGCTGCGCTGCTTCGAGCGAGAGTTCGAAACCATGCGGATCATCGAGCGGCCAGTTTAGCTGGTGGATCGCCAATCGCGCCAGCGCGCGGTGCGAACCGCCGACCAGATACAGTGCCTCGCCTTCGGTGCAGTGCCATTCGGTGGCGACCAGCGCTCGCTTGACCCGGCGGGCGAAAGTGCCCGGCCCGACGGCGCGCAGTTGCGGCAACCATAGGGTGCCGAATGGCAGGCTGGCGCCGCGCTCGCAGCGCGAACCGGCTACATGCACGAGTTCGAGGCTGCCGCCGCCGAGATCGGCAACCACGCCCTTTGCTCCGGGGAATGCGCCAACAATCCCCGCCGCGCTGGTCAGCGCTTCTTCTTCGCCGGAAAGGAGGCGCGGGGAAAGGCCGCATGCGCGCACCGCTTCGAGAAAGAGGCCGCCGTTGCCGGCATCCCTGACTGCAGCGGTTGCGACCGTCTGGACGTCGCGAACATCGCGCAGTTCCAGCAACTTGGCAAACCGCCTGAGCGCCTTGAGCGCAACGTCCATCGCCTTTCTGGTGAGGAGCCCGTTCTCGGCGACGCCCTTGCCCAGCCGGGCGGTAACCTTTTCGTTGTGCAGCACCACAGGCGCGCGGGCGGGAGGGTCGAAAATGACCAGTCGCAGCGTGTTCGAACCGATGTCGATGATTGCGCGTTCGGCGTTCATTGGCGTCAGCGCCCCGAAGTCCGGTTTGCCGGTGCTTGCGGCATATTCTTGTTATCGCATCGTTTTCGCGAAATAACGGTTCCCACTTCTTCGCCCGATGCTTGGATCAGGCGCCGCCACGCCGCAGGGTCAGCTTCGGCACTTCGCGCCCGCTCGACAGGGCAGCGCCCCGGCCGGACAGCGAAGGGTTGGTCATGAAATAGCGGTGTAGGTTGAACGGGTTGTCCCCTTTATCCATCCGATGATAGGTCCCGTCGGGCTCTAGCAACCAGCTTTGCTCCGTATCGAGCAGATTTGCCAGCAGGACCTGGCTGAGAACCTGATCGTGGACGGTGCGGTTCCTGATCGCCACCAGAAGTTCGACGCGCCTGTCGAAATTTCGGCTCATTCCATCCGCCGAGGAAATGAACACCTTCGCCCTGGCGCTGGGCAGCGCTGCACCATTGGCAAAGGCCCAGATGCGGCTGTGTTCGAGAAACCGGCCGATGATCGACTTGACCATGATGTTCTCGGACAGGTCCTCGACCCCCGGCCGCAGGCAGCAGATGCCGCGTACCGCAAGACGCACCTCGACGCCCGCCGCGCTCGCCGCATAGAGCCGGTCGATCAGTGCGGGATCGGTGAGCGAATTCAGCTTGCCCCAGATCGCTGCGGGCCGTCCGCTCGCGGCATTAGCGATTTCATGATCGATGCAGGCATAAAGCTTTGCGCGCAGGCCGATCGGCGAGATCGACAGAAGTTCGGTCTCACCCGGTTCCACATATCCGGTGATGAAGTTGAACAGCTTGCCGGCATCGCGGCCATATTCGGGATCGGCGGTGAAGAAGCTGAGGTCGGTATAGGTGCGTGCCGTCACCGGGTGGTAGTTGCCGGTGCCGAAGTGGCAATAGGTGCGATAACCATCGCCTTCGCGGCGCACCACCATCGAGACCTTGGCGTGCGTTTTCCAGTCGACGAAGCCGTAGATCACCTGGACTCCCGCGCGTTCGAGCTGGCTAGCCCACAGCAGGTTCTGCTCCTCGTCGAAGCGCGCCTTCAATTCGACCACGGCAGTCACCGACTTGCCCGCTTCGGCAGCCGCGATCAGCGCGGCGATAACCGCCGACTGCTTGCCCGCCCGGTACAGGGTCTGCTTGATCGCGACGACATCGGGGTCCTGCGCGGCCTGGCGTAGAAAATCGACGACGACTTCGAAGCTCTCGTAAGGGTGGTGGATCACCAAGTCTTTTTCGCGGATCGCGGTGAAGCAATCGCCGTCGTGTTCGAGCACGCGCTCGGGGTAGCGCGGACTGTACGGCTCGAACTTGAGATCTGGCCGCCCTTCGTCGACGATCACCGAAAGACCACTAAAGCCGACCAAGCCTGCGGTCTTGTTGACGATCGCCCGGTCCATTCCGAGCTGGTCACGCAGCAGCTTTTCGGCGGTAGGGTCGAAATCGCCCTGGAGTTGCAGCTGGATGACCATGCCGCGCCGCCGCCGCTGGATCGCCGTGCGGTAATAGCGGACCAGATCCTCGGCATCCTCCTCGACCTCGATATCGCTGTCGCGCAGCACCCGGAACACGCCCGTTCCGAGCAGTTCGAAGCCCGGAAACAGCAACGCGGCGTTGCGGCAGATCAGGTCCTCGACGCTTATGAATACGGCTTTCTCGCCGGGGAGCCTGACGAATCGCGGCAAGGCCGCAGGGATGAGCACCATCTCCATGACCGGCGCGTTGTCGGCATTGCGCACCAGCGAGAACAGGATGCCCATCCCCTGGTTGGAGATGAACGGGAACGGATGCGCCGGGTCGATCGCCTGCGGCGTGATGACCGGAAGGATATGTTCGAGAAAGTAGTCCTTGAGCCAGCTCGTCTGGACGGCAGCCAGCTTGCTTGCCGCCAGCGAAATGCCAACTCCGGCCAGCAGCGCCTGCAGGTCGAGCCAGATGGCCTGTTGCTGCGCCTCGAGGTCCTTGAGGGCTTCGCGAATGGCAGCGAGCTGCTGCGAAGCAGTCATGCCATCGACCGACACTTCGTCGATCTGGCGGCGAATCTGGCCAGCGAGGCCAGCAACGCGCACCATCATGAATTCGTCGAGATTGCTGCCCGAGATCGACAGGAATCGAAGCCGTTCGAGCAGCGGATAGTCCGGATTTTCCGCTTCCGCGAGGACGCGCTGGTTGAAGGCGAGCCAGCTCAGTTCGCGGTTGAAATAGCGGCCCGACGAGGTCTGCTTCGATTGTTGCTCAGCGGCACCTTGCTCCTCCATCGATCCTTTGTCCGGCTTATCAAGGGCCTGCGCCGCGCGCATGCTGGAAAGAGCCGCTACGTCACGCAGATGACGGTTAGATGACACAGGTTCGAACCATGCGCAGCGCATAGCAGGTTCGGCCGGATCGGTCCAAGCCGCAACCGACCGCACATGCCACTAGTCTGGGGTTTTCGGCAAGATCGTCAGCAGCTTCCTCACGACCTGAGTGTTGGTATTGGCGTGGGAAGCCTTGATGTCCACGGTCTGCGCCAATGCGATCACCTGCGCCTGACTGCCCTCCAGCATGACTTCGCTGACATTTTCCCTGATCACCGACAGAAGCTACGCAGGATTGACATTGCGCACCTGGGCCTGGGCAATAACCAGCAGGTCGAAGCGATCGACGCGGAATCGCTGACCTCGGCCGATCTGGCCGCGTTGCAGCGCGAGCTTTCGGTGCTGTCCGACCTGATCAGCGCGCGCTATTTCCTGCAGGAGGAAACGGAACTGCCGCCCGACGCGGCAGTATTCCTCGCATGATCTACCAGGTGAGGCATACTACCCGGCTGACCTACACCCAGGCGATCAATCAGGCGCGGTTCAACCTGCGACTGATGCCGGCTACATGGCGCGGCCAGACCTTGCGCAACTATCGCCTCACCACCAATCCGGCGGAGCATCGCCGTCAGGTCACATCCGGGCCATACTGGGTGGTGACGACGAACATGACCTACAAGGAGCCGCTGCGCAGGCTCGAACTGGCGAGCGAATTTGCGATGGAAGTGACCGCGCAGCCTGACCCGGGTCCTGGTCCGCGCATCGCCGAACTGACGCAGGCCGCGCTCGCATCGCGCGACCTCTCGCCGCTCGGCCCGGCGCCCTACCTGTTCGCGTCGCAGATTGCGGTTCACGAAGACGCTATCGCGAACTGGTCCGCGCAGTTCGTTCTGGCCGATGCGGGGGTGGTCGAAAATGCCCGCGCGATCATGTCCGCCATCCACCGCGAGTTCGCATATATTCCCGGCGCAACCACCGCGCGCACGCCGCCGGTCGAAGCGGTCAGCTTGCGCAAGGGCGTGTGCCAGGATTTCGCCCACATCATGATCATCGCGCTTCGCGCGGCGGGCGTCCCGACCGCCTATGCGAGCGGCTATCTCAATACCCGGCCACCTCCCGGCGCCGCGAAGCTGGTGGGAGCCGATGCGATGCATGCATGGGTGAATGTCTGGTGCGGCGAAGGCCACGGCTGGATCGGGTTCGACCCGACCAAAGACCGCCTCGTACAACTCGATCACATCCAGATCGGCATGGGCCGCGATTATGCCGACGTTTCCCCGATCGACGGAACCTTCATCGGCAATGTCCTGCAATCGGTGGTCACATCCGTCGATGTTCAGGCCGCACAGGCGATACCGCAACAGCCCTGAGATTGGCGCTTCGAGCCACGAGGCTTGGCAGCGACCGACAACTGGGCCAAGCTGGGCGCGAACGGAGGAGATGCGTTGGGCTATACCGTCGGCGTCGATATTGGCGGCACTTTCACTGACTGCGTCGCAATCGCTCCCGATGCGCGCCTGCTCCAGGCCAAGACACTCTCAACCCATGCCAGCGATCCGGGCGAAGGCGTGCTTGACGGGATCGCGATGCTGGCGAGCCTTGAGGGCCTGACGGTCGAGCAGTTCCTGGGCCAGTCGCTTCGGGTGAGCCACGGCGCGACCATCGGCACCAACCTCGTCGTCGAGCGCAAGGGCGCACGCACCGGCCTGCTTGCGACCGCCGGCCATACCGAGGCGCTGGCGATGATGCGCGGCGGCGGGCGAACGGCAGGTCTGCCTTACGAGCAGATCTTCTCGGTCCACAACACCGCCAAGCCCGAACCGCTGGTCGATCGCCGCTGCATCGGCGCGATCCGCGAAAGGATCGACCGCAATGGCCGGGTCGTCGCTCCGCTCGATGAAGAGCGCGCGCGTGAAACGATCCGCGACCTCATCGAGGACCAGCAGATCGAGGCATTGGCGATCTGCCTCTTGTGGAGCTTCCGCAATTCCGCGCACGAGCAGCGGCTGGCGCAGATCGCCCGCGAACTGAGCCCCGGCCTGTTCGTCAGCCTGTCGAGCGAGGTCGCGCCTCAGCTTGGCGAGTACGAGCGTACCGTCGCCACGGTCATCAACGCCTATGTCGGCCCGGCCTCGGTGCGATACCTGCGCGATACAGCGCGGCGATTGAAAGCAAGGTCGCTCGCCTCGCCGTTCCTCGTCATGCAGTCGAGCGGCGGCGTTGCGCCGGTCTCCGCTGCCGAGCGCAAACCGCTGGTGACGCTCGATTCGGGGCCTGCCGGCGGGCTTGCCGGTGCGGCTTCGCTTTCGCGGACCCGCGGCGATGCCAATGTCATCGCCACCGACATGGGCGGCACCAGCTTCGATGTCGGGTTGGTGGTGGCGGGAGAGCCGGTCTCTGCCGAAACGCGTACGCTCAGCCAATATACCTATCGTACGCCGCATCTTGACGTGCGCTCTATCGCCTGCGGCGGCGGCTCGATCGCCTGGATCGATCCGCATACCCGCGCGCTGCGGGTCGGGCCACATTCGGCGGGCAGCTCGCCTGGGCCGGTCGCTTATGGCCGGGGCGGGACACAGCCAACAGTAACCGATGCCGATGTGGTGCTCGGGCTGGTGCGCGCCGACGGTTTTCTCGACGGACGTATGCCGCTCGACGCGGCTGGTGCGCGCGAGGCCATTGCCAGGCTGGGAAGCGAAATCGGACTTTCGCTCGAGCAGGCGGCAGCGGGCATCCTCCAGGTCAACAATGCGGCCGCCGCCAACCTGATCGGCCAGCGCACCATCCAGCAAGGCCTCGATCCGCGCGATTTCACGCTCTATGTCTTCGGCGGCGCCGGGCCGGTCCATGTCTGGGGCTTTGCGAGCGAACTTGGCGTCAGCAAGGCGGTGATCCCGCTGGGCAACGGCGCTTCGACTCTTTCGGCCTATGGCATAGCCACCTGCGACGTGGTGCTCCAACTCGACCGGGCTTGCGATTTCAGCCTGCCGCTGGACATGGACGCGCTGCGCGATGCGCTTGGCGAGCTAGACCAGAGCGCCGCTGCCGAAGCGCGTGCGGTCGGGCTCGATCCTGCCTCGCTTGCGGTCGAGCGAACGTGCCTGCTGCGCTATCGCGGCCAGTTCTTCCAGAGCCTCACACTGCCGGTGCCCGATCCTGCGGACCCCATGTTCAATGCTCAACTGCGCGAGGCGTTCGAGCGTGAATATGCGCGGCTCTATGGCAAGGGCGCGCTGGTGTTGTTGCAGGACGTCGAACTGTTCGCATTGCGCACGCGGTTGAGCCGGGCGATCGATGCGTCTGTCGCGGCGGATCGCGGCCCGCATCCGAGGCCCGCGCCGCACGAAACGCGCCGGGTTTTCTGGCCGACGCACATGGACTGGATCGAAACTCCGGTCTGGGACGGAACACAGCTGCATGGCGGCGACCAACTCGACGGCCCGGCGATTGTCGAATTGCCGCACACGAGTGTCGCTCTCGCTCCGGGACAGTCGCTCGAAGTCGATCTCATCGGTAACTACGTGGTGCACAGCGCATGACTGAGGCGGACCCCAAGGCCCCGTCGCCACCAGTCGCATGGGACGGGGTGGCGCGCAGCTATATGCCGCCCGCAAAACTGGTGATCGACCCCTCGCTGAAGCTGTTCGATATGCGCAGTGGGCAGGTCGATCCGATAACCTTCGAGGTGGTGCGCAACGCGCTCATCAGCGCCAATTTCGAGCATGGCGCGCTGCTTGAAAAGCTGTGCACCTCGCCGGTGCTGCTGTTCGGTCGCGACTTCCAGACCAGTCTGCTCAGTGCCAATGGCGAGTTAGCCTGCATGGGGCCGAACCTGCAATATTTCGGCAATTCGGCGGCGCGCACCGCGCAATGGACGCTGGAGCGCCGCTCGGCCAATCCCGGAATTCGCCCGGGCGACATGTTCTTTTCCAACGACGCCTATGTCGGCAGCCCGCATCAGAACGATTGCGTGCTGCTCGCGCCGGTGTTCGTCGGAGACGAGCTGTTCGCCTGGGTCTCGAACATCATTCACCACATGGACGTCGGCGGTGCGGTGCCCAAGCAGAATAGCGGCGCGCGCGAGGTGTGGCAGGAAGCCCCGCTGTTTCCATCGTTCCGCTTGGTCGAGGATCGAGTGCCTCGCGAAGACCTGCTCGCCATGTTCATCCGCCAGAGCCGTCTGCCGTTGATGATCGAAGCCGACATGCGCGCGGCCATCGCCGCTTGCGAAGCGACACGCGGTAAGATCGAGGCGTTGATCGAACGCTATGGCGCCGGCACGGTGGGCGGCGTGCTGGCGGGCGCGCTCGATGCCGGCGAACAGATGTTCCGCGCCCGGCTGGAAACGATCCCCGACGGGCGCTGGAGCCACCGCGTCTATACCGAGGCCGCCGTTCCCGGCGACCGCAACGTCTATTGTTACCAGACCAACATCACCAAGCGCGGCGGCAGGCTGGTGATCGACAATCGCGGCACCGACCCGCAGGCAGGCGCGATCAGCCTCACCTTCGGGCCCTATTCGGGCGCGCTGTTCAGCGCGTTGACCTCGCAGCTTGCCGCCGATCTCGCCGGAGTCAACGGCGGGGTCTATCGCTGTGTCGAATTCGATCTGGAGCCAGGGCTGCTATCGAGCCCCAACCATCCCGCGCCGATTTCCTATACCGGAGCAGCCCCGGTCGGCGCGTGCATCTATGCGGCGGTGATCGCGGTGGGCAAGATGATATCGTGCAGCCGCGATGCGGAAATCCGCGCGCTGGCGCTCGGGCCGACGATCCCGCATTTCTACACCAACGGGCTGGAGTTCGATCGTCCCGACGGCAGGCTGGAACTGTTCAGCTCACTGGACGGCATGTTCGGATCGCTCGGCGCGATGCCGGGCCGCGATGGCGTCGCGGCGGGCGGGCACAGCTGGATCCCCGAAAGCGTCGCGCCCAACATCGAGAACTACGAGCACCAGTCGCCGCTGCTGTTCCTCTATCGCCGCCATCTCGATGCCAGTGCCGAAGGGGCGGGCCGGACTCGCGGCGGGGTCGGGGTCGAGCAGGCGTTCATGCCCTATGGCGTGACGCACGGACGTGCGTCGTCGCACATGAACGAGAGCTTCCCCAAGAGCCAGGGCCAATGGGGCGGCAATCCGGGCTCGCGCTCGTTCTTCCGCATCCATCGTCACACCGGGATCGCCGGGCGGCTGGCGCAAGGCGACATGCCCGAACGGTCGGTGGAAATTGGCGGGAAAGTTACTCCGCTTGCCTACAAGGGGCCGTCCGAACTGCTGAGCCCCGACGATGTTATCGAATGGGCTACGCCGACCACGGCGGGCTGGGGCGATCCGCTGTCGCGCGATGTATCGATGGTCGCCGATGACGTGGCGCGAGGCGATCTGCTCCCCGAGGCAGCGAGCCAGAGCTTTGGCGTGGTGTTTGCGCCGGACGGAATGATGGATGCGGATGCTACAGCCTCGCGTCGCCGCATTCTGCGCGCCGAGCGAATGCGCCGCGATCCCTTGCGCGATCCCGCTCCGGTCGATGTCGATTGCGATGGACTTGCGGTCGGCGACGCTCTGGTTTTGCACGAAGGACGCTGGGCCTGCCGCTGCGGCGAGGACCTTGCTGCGGCGCAGGACAACTTCAAGTCGGGCGCGATCATGACCGAAGCGCCGATCCAGTCCATTGCCCCCGAATTCATCTCCGACGATCCCGAGATGGCAGATCTCATGGTGCTTCGCCAATGGCTGTGCCCCGGCTGCGGCGTACGCCTCGATACCGATCTGGTGCGCGCCGGAGATCCGGTGCTGCACGATGTGCTGATAGAACAGCCCTGATCCAGTCGCGCCACAATCCGCCTGCGGGCGGAACATCCAGAACAGGCCAAAATATGCCGGATTTGGGCAATCTGCGCTCGTAGCGGCTGACGATGACGCGGACTCATGGCATCCCCGGCCCATGGTAAAGGATACAGCATGACGGAGGACAGGCCCGCCGAGCCGGCGTTTGTGCAGTTCGCGCCGCCGATACGAGCGCAATCGAGGCTGCGCCGCGCGATCACCGCTGCCTTTCGCCGCCCCGAGCCCGTGTGCCTTGCTGCGCTGATCGACGAGGCGAGCTTGCCCGACGATCTGCGCGCACGCATTTCCGCGACCGCGCGCGATCTCGTGCTCAAGATCCGCGCCAAGGGCCAGCGCGGCAGCGTCGAAGGCCTGATGAAGGAATATGCCCTTTCGAGCGACGAAGGCGTCGCGCTGATGTGCATGGCCGAAGCGCTCCTGCGCATCCCAGACAACGATACCCGCGATGCGCTGATCCGCGACAAGATCGCCGCGGGTAATTGGAAAGCGCATCTTGGCGAGGAACGTTCGCTGTTCGTCAACGCCGCGACCTGGGGGCTGGTGGTTTCGGGAAAGCTCACCACTCCGGTCAATGAACAGGGCCTGGGTGCCTCGCTCACGCGGCTGATCGCCCGCGCCGGTGAGCCGGTGGTGCGCGGCGGCGTCAACATGGCGATGGAGCTGCTCGGCGACCAGTTCGTGTGCGGCGAAACCATCGGAGAGGCGCTGCGCCGCTCGCGCAAGGAGCGGGGAAAAGGCTTCACCTACAGCTACGACATGCTGGGCGAGGCGGCCTCGACCATGGCCGATGCGCAGCGCTACACCTGCGAATACGAAGCTGCGATCCACGCGATCGGTAAGGTTTCCAAAGGCTTGGGTGTGCATGCGGGGCCGGGCATTTCGGTGAAGCTGTCCGCTCTTCACCCGCGCTATTCCCGCGCCAAAGCGGGCCGGGTGGTGACCGAACTGCTGCCCCGCCTGCGCGAGCTCGCCTCGCTGGCGGCTGGATACGACATCGGCTTCAACATCGACGCCGAGGAGGCGGACCGGCTCGAGCTGTCGCTCGATCTGCTCGAGGAGCTCGCCTTCGATCCCGCGCTCGCGGGCTGGAACGGGCTGGGCTTCGTGGTGCAGGCCTATGGCAAGCGCTGCCCTTTCGTGATCGACTGGATCGTCGATCTGGCGCGCCGCTCGGGCCGCCGGATCATGGTCCGGCTGGTCAAGGGCGCATATTGGGACAGCGAGATCAAGCGCGCGCAGGTCGATGGCCTCGCCGATTTCCCGGTCTACACCCGCAAGGTCCACACCGACCTGTCGTACATCGCCTGTGCAAGGCGGCTGCTTGCCGCTCGCGACGCGGTTTTCCCGCAATTCGCAACGCATAACGCGCAGACCGTGGCGACGATATTGCACCTTGCCAGGGAGCACTTCACGCCCGGCGACTTCGAGTTCCAATGCCTGCACGGCATGGGCGAAGTGCTCTACGAGCAAGTCGTCGGCGAAGGAAAACTCGATCGCCCCTGCCGCATCTATGCCCCGGTGGGTACGCATGAGACGCTGCTGGCGTATCTCGTGCGGCGCCTGCTTGAAAATGGCGCGAATTCCTCGTTCGTCAACCGCATCTGGGACCACGCGATTCCTGTCGAAGCATTGACCGTCGATCCGGCGCAGGAGGCACTGGCGATCGAACCGCCGGGGTCGCCGCATCCGCTGATCCGCTTGCCTGGCGAGCTATTCGACGAGCGCGTCAACTCGGCGGGATGCGACCTAGTAGACGAAAGCGTGCTGGCGGGCTTGTCCGTAGCGCTTCGGGAATCGTCGTCGCGCGAATGGCTCGCTGCCCCCATGATTGCCGGGCTTCAGGCGACCCGGCACTGGCGCGACGTGGTCAACCCCGCCGACCGTTCCGACCTTGTTGGCAAGGCGGCATGGGCGCTCGAACGCGACGCAGCCTTTGCCGCGCGAGTTGCGAGCGAGGCAGCCCCGCGCTGGGCCGCAACCCCTCTCGTTGAACGCGCTTCCTGCCTCGAACGCGCGGCAGACCTGATGCAGGCGCGCGCCACCGATTTCCATGCGCTCGCCATCCGCGAGGTGGGCAAGGCGATGCCCAATGCCGTTTCCGAATTGCGCGAGGCGGTCGATTTCCTGCGCTATTACGCGGTACAGGCGCGCAGCAAGCTCGGCGAAGCGCTGCCTGTCGGCCCGGTGGTCTGCATCAGCCCGTGGAATTTCCCGCTGGCGATTTTCACCGGGCAGATCGCCGCTGCTCTGGTCGCGGGCAACCCGGTGCTCGCCAAGCCGGCGGAAGAAACCCCGCTGATCGCCGCCGTGGCAATCGAGATCCTGCACGAGGCGGGCATTCCCCCCCAGGTGCTGCAATTGCTTCCCGGCGACGGCGCAATCGGCGCGGCGCTCGTTTCTGCGCCGCAGACCTGCGGCGTGATCTTCACCGGGTCCACCGAGGTTGCCAGACTGATCCATGCAGGACTTGCGGGCCGCCTGCTCGATGACGGTTCGCCGCTGGTGCTGATTGCCGAAACCGGCGGGCAGAACGCGATGATCGTCGATTCCTCGGCGCTGCCCGAACAGGTCGTGGGCGACGTTATCGCCTCGGCATTCGACAGCGCCGGGCAGCGTTGCTCGGCCCTGCGCGTGCTGTGCGTGCAGGACGACGTGGTGGACACCGTGCTCGCGATGCTCTATGGTGCCATGGCCGAACTCGCGGTCGGCAGGCCCGACCGACTGGCAGTCGATCTGGGTCCGGTCATCAGTGCTGAAGCTCGCGACACGATTGAGGCGCATATCGCGCGGATGCGCGCGTCGGGCTGCCGGGTGACGCAATTGCCGCTTCCGCCCGAATGCGAACTTGGCACTTTCGTTGCCCCGACGATCATCGAGATAGACTGGATCGACCAGCTCGAGCGCGAGGTGTTCGGCCCGGTGCTGCATGTGCTGCGCTATCGGCGCGAGGAGCTCGATGCGGTGATCGAGGCGATCAACGCCACCGGCTATGGCCTCACCTTCGGTCTGCACACCCGCATCGGCGAGACGATCGAGCATGTCACCGGGCGCATCGGCGCGGGCAATGTCTATATCAACCGCAACGTCATTGGCGCGGTGGTCGGGGTGCAGCCGTTCGGCGGCAGGGGCCTGTCGGGCACCGGGCCGAAGGCAGGCGGGCCGCTCTATCTCGGGCGGCTGGTGCGCGGTGCCGGTTTTGCGCTCGGGTCCGTCGATATTCCGCCGCTTGGCGGCATGGTCGAGCTTCAAGGGCCGGTGGGCGAACGTAACCTCTATGCACTGCATCCGCGCGGCCGCACCCTGCTACTCGCAGTTTCAACGCAAGCACTGTCTGGCCAGCTCACCGCGATCAGGGCGACCGGCAACACGCCTTGCGTGGCCGACATCGCGCTGCTCGATGCCGTGGCTCCCGAACTGGCCGCGACTGTCGAGCGGCTTGGCGACTGGCGCGCACAAGGGCCATATACGCATGTGCTGCTCGATCCGGACATGCCCGACATTCCCTCGATCCTGCGCGAGATTGCGCAGTTGCCCGGCCCGATCCCGATCGTGCAGGTTGGAACGCCGGACAGCAGCTACCGGCTCGACTGGATGGTCGAGGAAGTGGCCACCTCGATCAACACCACGGCGGCGGGCGGCAATGCCAGCCTGATGGCGCTGGTCTGAAAATTCAACACCAGGAAACTCGATAGTGCGCCAAGCCATGTTGCGAATTCACCGCTGGATCAGTCTCGGCATGCTTGCCTTCTGGACGATCCAGGCGCTCACCGGCATGCTGATCGTGTTCCACTGGGAGATCGACGATGCGCTGATCCCCGGCGCGGCCACCAGGCTCGATCCGCCAGCAATCGAGCGGCGCATCGAAGAACTTGCGCCTTCTGGTTCGGGCAGTTCGATCCGATCGGTGTGGGAAAGCGGCGGCGTCGAAGGCCGCTTCGATCTGTATCTCGACAGTCCCGATGGTAGCTCGATGGTCCGCGTCGATGGTGCTGGAAAAGTGCTGCGCGAACGGGCCTATGGCGAAATGCTGGCTGACGGCGGCTGGGTCGATACGCTCGTCGTGATCCACCACAATCTGCTGTCGGGCGATACCGGAAGCTGGATCGTGGGCCTGAGCGGGTTCGTGCTTTTGACCAACCTCGTGCTCGGTATCTTCATGGCCTGGCCGGCGCGAGGGGCCGGCAAGGGACAATGGCGCAAGCTGCTGCTGCCAAGGCTCGGCAAGCGTCACGGCGCTGCAAATGTCTATGCCTGGCACCGTGCTATCGGCCTGTGGGGCGCCGTTCCCGCCATACTGATGGCTTCGGCGGGAACGCTCATGGTCTTTTCGGGCGCGGTCGAATCGGTCATCGATCCCGCGCCTATCGAAGCGCCAGCGGTGGCGGGCGATAGAGTTGGCGACATCGGCTTTGCCAGTGCGGTCGACATCGCGCTCAGGATCTATCCCGGAGCCACTCTATCGGGAGTGACCATGCCAAGCTCCGAATCTGCGCTTTACAAGGTCCGGGTACTGAGACCGGGTGAGTGGCGGCGCGTCTACGGCACCACCACGGTATTTGTCGATGCGCGGGACGGCACCGTGGCCGCGCGCTTCGATGCGCTTTCGGATGGCCCGCGACGCAGCTTCGTCGATGGGCTGTTTCCGTTCCACACCGGCGAGATGGGCGGGCTTGCCGGGCGGATCGCGGTCATGGCGATTGGAGTATGGCTCCTGACCATGATCTGGCTGGGCGTGGTGCTATGGCGACGGAGATCGAAGCGCTAGGAACCGTACGCTAGTGGATTGATTTTAACATTCACATCCCACTTCCCGCCAGGTCATTCGCGAATGTCAAAATCTTAAAATCCACTAGAAACTTGATATTGCTAGTGGTTCTTTTGATTCTGACATTTGCCCCGACCTGG
>CAMDQY010000008.1 GCA_945906005.1 Novosphingobium sp. Chol11
GAAGCGACGTTGCGCGCGAAGGTCCAAACGTCGATCTCCTCAATCGCATCGTCGAGCGATCCGGCAACGACGTTGCCCTTGGCATCGCGGGTCACCGCAGCGATGTCGGAGCGGAAGCGCACCGTGATCCGAGCCGTGGGCGCATCGTACGAGGCATCGGTGATCGCAGCTTCCTCGATTCGCACCAGCCGGTTGTCGACCACCTCGCCAGCAGCAAGCCGCGCGTCGATGGCCGAGGCGAAGCTTTCGTAGACCGACGGATCGCACAGCTCGCGAAGTTCGTCCTTGTCACCCTTCCAGAATGCCTCAAGCACCATGCGATAGGCACCGCGCGAGCCGTCCATGAAGGCGAACGGATCGAACCGGCGGTCTGCCGCGGCAATGTCGCGCAGGCCGCGCTCGACCGATGGCGTCGCGGCGGGATAGTTGCGCTCGGGAAGGCGCGGCGGGAAAGACTCGATCTCATCCGACGGGCGCACGGCAGGCGTGCGCCCCACTCCAGGCGACTGGGCGGACGGCTGATCGATCCGGCCCTGGATTGGCTCTTCCTCGTGCTCGGCACGGCGCCCCAGCACCGAATAGAGGCGCAGCCCCAGGAAAGCAGCGATCATGGCCAGGATTACGATTTCGACAGTCACACCGTAGGGTCCATCTTTTATGAGGCGATTAAGCTCAGTTCCGCACCATAACCCGAGATAGGCATGGTTGACAAATGCACAACATGCCCAGGTTCGACCGGGCCTGTTTTTATACCGTCCAAAAGCTTTCGCGAAGGTGACCGGGAGCGCGTGACGGCCATTGCCGCTGGCCCGCGCCGGTGCTAATCGCGCGCCAAATCGCCCACCACCGACAGAAAGCACTCCGACATGGCCGACGAAGGCAACATCATCACCGACCTCGATCCCCAGCCCGCGCCCAACGGTGCCGACGAAGGCCCGGCAGCTAGCATCATCTCGCAATATGTAAAGGATCTCTCGGTCGAGAACCCCAACGCGCCGCAGTGCTACAACTGGACCGAAGCGCCGCAGATCGACGTTCAGTTCAACATCGGTGCGCAGCTGATCGAGGGCGACATCCACGAAGTCGAACTGAAGATCGTCGCTTCCGCCAAGACATCCGAGGGCACCGCCTATGCGGTCGATCTCTCCTATGCCGGCCTCATCGGCATGCGCGGACTCGACGAGAGCACCGCCCACGCGTTCATGTTCGCCGAAGCACCGCGCATCCTGTTTCCGTTCGCGCGCCGCATCATCGCCGATTCGGTCCGCGACGCAGGCTTTACCCCGCTGATGCTCGAGCCGATCGACTTCAACGGCCTGTATATGCAGCAGCTTGCCGCCCAGGAGCAGCAGCTGAGCGAAGGCGCGCCTGCGGGCAACGCCTGACTGCCCAAGCAGGCAGGGTGACAACGGGAGTGGGATAGTGCTGCGATGAGCGCCCTGATCAGGCATACCTCTACGATTGCCGGCTTCACGGTGATCAGCCGCATCTTCGGGTTCGTGCGCGACATGCTGCTTGCCCGCGTGCTCGGCGCGGGTCTGGCGGCAGACGCCTATCAGCTCGCCTTCACCCTGCCCAACACCTTCCGTCGCCTGTTCGCCGAGGGCGCCTTCTCGGTCGCCTTTGTGCCGATGTATTCGCGCAAGCTGGCGGACGAAGACGGCGAGGCGCAGGCAGCGAAGTTCGCAAACGACGTGCTGTCGGTGTTCATCTGGGTGCTATTTGGCTTCTCGGCGCTGGCGATGATCGCCATGGCTCCGATCATTTACGGGCTTGCCAGCGAGTACCAGAGCGTACCCGGCAAGTTCGAGCTTTCAGTGTTCCTCAGCCGGGTGATATTCCCCTACCTGTTCTTCATCTCGATCGTGGCGATGCTGACCGGATTGCTCAACGCACGCTCGCGGTTCGCGCCCGGAGCGATCGCGCCGATCCTGTTCAACCTGACGCTGATTTCCGGGATCATCGGCGGCTGGTACTGGCGCGGAGCGAGCGATGACGACATCAAGGTCGTCTATGTGCTGAGCGCGGCGGTCGCGCTGTCGGGCTTTGTGCAGATGGTCTACCTGTGGTGGGCGGTCCGGCGCGCCGGGCTAAAGCTGCACATCGGCGTGCCAAAGCTGACGCCCGAGGTCAAACGGCTCGGGATCATCATCCTGCCCGCGACCTTCGGGGCGGGCATCTACCAGATCAGCCAGTTCGTCGACACCTTCTTCGCCACCTCGCTGCCGCAAGGCTCGCTGACCCTGCTCAAGATGGCCGACCGCCTGAACCAGATGCCGCTGGGCATCGTCGGAATTGCGCTCGGCACCGCGATCCTGCCGATGCTGTCGCGCCACATCCAGTCGGACAACCCCGGCGAGGCGCAACGCCTGCAAGCCAACGCCTTCGAGATGGCGACCCTGCTCACCCTGCCCGCCGCTGCCGCCTTGGCAATCTGCGCGCCCGCCTTCGTCACCGCTTTCTTCGTCGGCGGCAAGTTCAAGCCCGAGGACGGCGTGATCATGGCGCAGATCACCATGGCGCTGGTGGCGGGGCTGCCCGCCTATGTGATCGTCAAGATCCTCAATCCCGGCTTCTTCGCCCGCTCGGACACACGCACCCCGGTCTATACCGCGCTCGCTGCGCTGACATTCAACATCGGTCTCAACGTGTGGTTCATCTGGGGGCTCGGCTGGGGCATCGTCGGCCTTGCCGGGGCGACAGCGCTTTCGGCAAGCCTCAACTGCCTGCTGCTCTATGCAGTGCTGCACCGGCGCGGCTGGTTTCGCTTTAACGGCAGGCTGGCGCTGCGGATCTGGCGGCAACTGATTGCGACGGCCGCGATGTCGGCGCTGCTGTGGTGGTTGATGGATCTGCTATCGGGCCACTTCGGCGGCGCGGTGATCGAACGTGTCTGGTCGCTCGTCGCTCTGGTCGGAGCGGGCCTTGCGGTCTATGGCGCGGTCGGCTGGCTCGTCGGCGCTGTCGACCGGAGCGAAATCGAACTGCTGCTGCACCGTCGCCGGGCGACGCCCGAAACCGCCTCGTCAATCGAAACGAACTCCTGATATGCGCATCGTCTCGGGCATCCAGCCCACCGGCAACCTCCACCTCGGCAACTATCTCGGCGCGATCCGCAACTGGGTGCGCATGCAGGACGAGAACGCGCCGGACACCTGCCTCTATTTCCTCGCCGACCTGCATGCCTTGTCGCAGCCGCACGATCCGGCGCAGCTTGCCGCCAGCACGCTCGAGATGGTCGCGGCGCTGGTCGCCTGCGGGGTCGATCCCGACCGTTCGGTGCTGTTCAACCAGGCGCAGGTGCCCGCCCATGCCGAGCTGCAATGGCTGCTCAATGGCACCGCTCGGATGGGCTGGTTGGGCCGCATGACCCAGTTCAAGGACAAGTCGGGCAAGAACCGCGAGGGGGCATCGGTGGCGCTGTTCACCTATCCGGTGCTCCAGGCGGCCGACGTGCTGCTCTATCAGGCGACGCATGTGCCTGTGGGCGAGGACCAGAAGCAGCATCTGGAGTTGGCGCGCGACATCGCGCAGAAGTTCAACGTGGATTTCGTGCCGGGCTATGCCGAGGAAGGCAGCACGGTCAAAGGCGTGTTCACCCTGCCCGATCCGATCATCCCGCCAGAGGCCGCCCGGATCATGAGCCTGCGCGATGGCAGCGCCAAGATGAGCAAGAGCGATCCCTCGGATATGAGCCGCATCGACCTGGTCGACGATGCCGACACCATCATGCAGAAGGTGAGGAAGGCCAAGACCGATCCCGAAGTGCTGCCGAGCGAGGCCGCGGGGCTTGAAGGACGGCCAGAGGCGGCCAACCTTGTCGGCATCTACGCGGCGATGGCTGGAACGAGCGTCGCGCAAGTTTTGGCCGAGTTCGGCGGCGAAGGTTTCGGCAAGTTCAAGCCGGCGCTGGCCGAACTACTGGCCGAGACGCTTGCGCCCATCAACGCGAAGTTCGTCGAGCTGAAACAGGATCGCGAGGCGCTCGATGCCGTGCTCGCCAAGGGCGCGCTCAAGGCGCGCGAGCTTGCGGGCCCGACATTGGATGCAGTATACAAGGCGCTTGGCCTGGTGCGCGGCTGAACGACGAGCGCAACCTGCGGACCGGCGAGACGTTGAACAGGGGGTTCAACCGCCATTAAGCACGGTTGGTCCAAATGACGCGGCATAGCGGGCATCCCTGTGCCGCCCCGGCGGACATTGCAATGGTGCCTTTTTTTGGAGACACGATCCCATGATCACTCTTGCCGAAAATCGGCTTTCGAAGGTGAAACTGGCCTTGGCCGGCTTACTGTTGCTCGGCCTTGCCGCCTGTGCCGCGCCGTTCAATGCCAACGTCTCGCGCTTCCAGTCGCAGCTTCCCCCGCCTTCGGGCCAGACCTTCGTGGTTATCGCCGACGATCCGGAACTCGCTGGTGGGATCGAGTTCGGCCAATATGCCGCGCTGGTCGAGTCCCAGATGCGCGCGCAGGGCTACACGCCAGTTTCCAATCCCGAGCAGGCGCAATTGATCGTTCGCTTCGACTACGGTGTCGATCAGGGACGTGAGCGCGTGCGCTCGACCGGCTTTTCGCATTCGCCCTATTGGTCGCCGTGGTACGGCTATGGCCGCATGGGATACTGGGGCCCCTATCGCGGAGGCCCGTGGTCCTATGGCTGGTACGATCCGTGGTTCGGTGGCGGGCGGGAAATCGACGTATCCACTGTTTACACCAGCGGCGTCGACATGAAGATCGACCGCCGGGTCGATGGCGCGCGCCTGTTCGAGGGCAAGGCAGAGGCGGTATCGCGCTCAAACAAGCTGCTATATCTCGTGCCCAGCCTGGTCGAGGCGATGTTCACTGGCTTTCCCGGCAATTCGGGCGAAACCGTTCGCATCACCATCGCACCCGAAGTCAGACGCACGAACTGATCCGGCACCCCGGCGGCGCATTCGCTCTGGCTGGCGCGGTTAGCCTGCGCTAGCCAGATCGGGCCAAAGGGGAGACAGGCCGATGACAGTGGATATCCAGCAACTGAGCGACCGGATAGCGATCCGCGAGCTGACCGAACGTTATACCATGGGCGTCACCTGTCGCGATTGGGACGCTGTCGCGTCGTGCTACCACGAGCATGCGAACTGGCGTGCGCCACAGGTCGGCATGGACTTCAAGGGTCGGGAGGCGCTCGTCTCCGGCATCCGCGGCTCGGTCGAGGCAAACCCGTTCCAGCTTCAGATGCAGCATGCGCTCGTCATCGACAGCCTGACCCATGACCGGGCGACGGCGCGCAGCATTCTGCACGAAGTGCTCAAGCATACACCGGACGAGCCGGGTTCAAGCTTTCTGGGCATCTACAACGACGTGATCACCAAGCCGGACGGTGTCTGGAAGTTCGAGAGCCGCCGATTCGACATCCACCTGATGGATGCGACCGGCCTCGAGGGCCAGATCATGGTCGACTACGCCAGCCTGCTGCGCCCGCCGGTGGCGGCGTAGCGAAAGCTAGTTCCCCAGCGACACTACCCCGCCGGTCGAGCCAAAGCCGCCTTCGCCGCGCGCGGTCTCGTCGAGTTCATCGACCTTGAGCCAAGTCGCCGTGGTGACCGGGGCGAGCACCAGTTGCGCCACCCGGTCGCCACGCCTTATCTGAAAGGCGGCGTCGCCGAGGTTGATCATGATGATCTTCAACTCACCGCGATAGTCCGAATCGATCGTGCCCGGCGTGTTGGGCAGGGTCACGCCATGCTTGAGCGCAAGCCCCGAGCGTGGCCGCACCTGGAGCTCGAAGCCGTGCGGGACCGCAAGTGCAAGCCCGGTCGCGACCGCATGGCGTGCGCCCGGCGCGAGAGTCACGTCTTCGGCGGCTAATACGTCCATTCCCGCCGAGCCTTCGGTGGCATAGGCGGGTAGTTCCAGCCCTTCGAAGTGGGGCAGGCGCTTGACCCGGATCGGGACCGACACCCTATCCATTTACCGGATGTCCGGCGAGCACTTGTGCCATGCGTTCAACCAGCGCCATTGCGACGTCCTCCTTGGACATTTCGGGCAGGTCCTCGATGTCATCGGCGGTGACGATGTGGACCTCGTTGCGCTCCCCGCCCATCACGTCACCCGACACGTCGTTGGCCACAATCCAGTCCGCGCCCTTGCGCTTGCGCTTGTCCATCGCGTGATTGAGCACATCGCTGGTTTCCGCCGCAAAGCCCACCAGTAGCCGGGGCCGCTCGGGCGAACCGGCGACTGTGGCGAGAATGTCAGGATTTTCGGTCAGCAGCAGCGCGGGCGGAGCAGAGCCCCGCTTCTTGATCTTGTCTTCCGCAACCTTGTCGACACGCCAGTCGGCCACGGCCGCGACCATCACGCCAACATCGGCAGGCAGCGCCTCCTTTACGGCTTCGACCATCTCCACCGCGGTTTCGACATCGACGCGGTCGACCCCCCATGGTGTTGCGAGATTTACCGGCCCTGCAACCAGGGTCACCCGCGCGCCCAGCGCCGCAGCGGCACCGGCGATGGCGAAGCCCTGCCGTCCCGACGAGCGGTTGGCGATGTAGCGCACCGGATCGATCGGCTCATGCGTCGGCCCGGCGGTGACCAGCACATGCCGGCCTGCAAGCGGCTGATACTCGGGATCGACCACGAAACCGGGAGGTGTGTCGGCCAGTCCCGCTCCGACCGAGGGGAACTGGCCCGGAACGTCTTTTTCGAAAGGTTGTGGCGCGAAATCATCCTCGCCGCGCACGACATGGTTGATCGCCTCGGGATCGGTTGGCGGCGCTGCGCGCGCCGAGCCTTTCTTGGAAAGCACCGGCCCTCCGGTCACGACCAGAACCGGTTCTGGCGCGGGCGGTGGATGCGCCAGTCCGACCGCTTCCTTGGCTTTCTGAATGCCGCGCGAGATCAGCGATGCGGACAGGCCGCCAAGGGCGCTGCTTTCCTCTTTCGCGGGAGGTTCGTCTTCGGGGCCATAAACGTCCGGGTCGCCTTCGACCACGGGCGCGACTCCGCCGGGATGATACTCGATCACCGAGGGCGGAGGCAGCAACAGGTCGATCTCGCCCGGATCGATGTCGAGCGCCCAGGCGATCCGCTGCCATACTGCCACCGGTTCGGGCAGGCGGCCGGGTCCATATTCGCCGCAGGCCATGGCGCCCTCGTCGGGCTCCATCACATCGACGCCCGCTGCGCGCAGTGTCTCCACGTTGCGCTGGGTGGCCTCGTGCTCCCACATCCGCACGTTCATTGCCGGTACCGCCATCACCGGCTTGTCGGTGGCGAGCAGCACGGTGGTGGCGAGATCGTCGGCAATGCCCGAGGCCATCTTCGCCATCAGGTTCGCGGTTGCAGGGCAGACCACGATCAGGTCCGCCTGTCGGCTGAGCTGGATATGGCCCATCTCGACCTCGTTCTTGAGATCGAACAGCGAGGTATAGACGGGATTTTCGGAAAGCGCCGCGAGCGCCATCGGGGTGACGAATTTCGCCCCGCCCTCGGTCAGCACGCAGGTCACCTCCCCGCCGCTCTTGCGGATGATGCGAATGAGTTCGCAGGACTTGTAGGCGGCGATTCCGCCACCCACGATCAAAAGCACGCGCGGGTCGTTCATAAGTGTGCGTACCTGCAACTTTGCGCCGTCAGGCGCAACGGATTTGCGGTTCCGGTTCGCGTCTGGCGGCCGCGATCAGCGCGCGCAGGCCCGACAAGGCAAAGGCGAGACCGACCAGCAAAGCCGGTGCGACCATTGCTCCCCAGTAATATGCGTCGGGCCGCCCGGCGATCATGAACAGCAGCCCATAGCCTCCGTAGAGCAGGAACCCGAACTGGCCGGCAGGCCTGTTCCACGCCGCCCAGCCCAACATGGCGATCACGATCAGCGGTCCTGCGATAAAGCCCGGCAGGAAGCGCAGGTTGCTCGACAGCGAGACATAGGAAATCCAGCCCGAAAGGCCGCGCAGGTCGAGCCAGCCTTGCCCGAAAGGATCGCTCGGCAGCACCTGCGCCGCGATAATGGCGAGGTGCAGGTCGAGAAAGGCAAGGAACGCGGCGGCGAGGGCGCTCCACGCAATGCCCTGCTTCCAGTCGCGCCGCCACAGCGCCATGGCCGCCATCAGGAGGATGAAGGGCAGCGCATGTTCGCGGATTGCGACAGCCAGCGCGGCGGCGGCCAGCGACCAGCCCCATTTACCCGGCCGGTGAAGTCCGAAAGCCAGCGCCAGCAGCATGCCCGACCACAGCTCGTGCAACACGAAAAAGTGCCGGTTGAGGACAAGCGACGCGGCGATCTGGCCGGGAATGCCCAGCCAGGCGTCAATATAGGCCAGCGTCGGCAGGCGCACGGCGACGCCGGGCCGCCCCGGATAGTCACCAAGGCGATGCTCGGCGACGATGAAATCGTAGTAATGTTCGCCGTGCTGGATGCGCTCGATGGCGCGGTCATAGAGGGCAAGGTCTTCGTCGCGTTCGCGCTCAGGCGCAGGCTGGCCGGAAATGTACTCGGCGAAGCCCTGAGTCGTGATTTCGGATTCGCCGGCAACAACAGGCACCATGGCCGAGGCGATCAGCAGGGCGAAAAACGCGAACAGCGCCAGCCGCGCGTCGCGTGCCGACCACAGTGAAAAGCGGATTGCCAGCGTCAGCCCGTCAGGCTCGCCAGCAGTTGTGTCTGCAATGCCGCCCATACCGCAAGACCCCCTGCCAGTGCGGCAAGCAGATATCGGCCCCAATGGTTAATTCGCGGTTTATTTTCCCAGATCAGCGGCACTTGCGGCAGCGGAGGCGCTTCTGGTGCGCCGCCTTTTGGCGGATAGTGTTGCTCGATCCGGCGCACCAGATCGGGCAACCGCAGCAACGTCAGCGCATCCTCGCGCAGCTTGTCGGCAATCGCCGCCTCGGGGCCAAGCTCGTCGCGGATCCAGCTGCGCACGAACGGCGCCGAAACGTCCCACATGTTGATCGTCGGGTCGAGCGAGGTCGCCAGCCCCTCGACCATCACCATGGTCTTTTGCAGCAGCAGCAGGTGTGGCTGGGTTTGCATGTCGAAATCGCGGGTGATCGCGAACAACCCGTCGAGCATCTGGCCGACCGAAAGCTCGCTCACCGGCTTGCCGCGCATCGGCTCACCAACTGCCCTCAAGGCGGTCGCAAACTCCTCAAGCGAATGGTAGCTCGGCACGTATTGCGCCTCGAAATGAATCTCGGCGACGCGGCGATAGTTTCCGGTGGTCAAACCATAGAGGATCTCGGCGAGCCACTGGCGCGCCTTGCGGTTGATCCGGCCCATGATGCCGAAATCGATCGCCGCGATGGAGCCGTCGGCCTTCACGAACAGGTTGCCCTGATGCATGTCGGCATGAAAGAAACCGGCGCTGATCGCCTGCGTCAGGAAGACGAGCACCAGCCGGCGGGCAAGATCGGGCATGTCGTGACCGGCCTTGCGCAGAGTGTCGATCTCGCTGATCTTGACACCCTCGATCCATTCGATCGTCATCACGCGGCCATTGGTGCGGTCCCAGTCAATCGCGGGCACCTGATAGCCCTCGAAACCCTGCATGGCCTCGGCCAGTTCGGACGCTGAGGCACCTTCGCGCCGCAGGTCGAGCTCGCGCCAGGTCCAGCGCTTGAGGTTGTCGATCACCGCGCGCGGGCGCAGACGCGCCACCTCTCCGCCCAGCGCCTCAAGATGCGCTGCGGCCCATTCGTAGGTTTCAAGGTCGCGCGCGAAGCGCTCGCGGATGCCGGGGCGCAGCACCTTGACCGCGACATCGCGGCCTTCGCTGGTCGTCGCGCGATAGACCTGCGCGATCGAGGCGGAACCGACCGGCTCGGGATCGAAGCTCGCGAACAGGCTGTCTATCGGCATGCCGAAACTCGCCTCTATCTGCTCGCGAATAGCCTCGAAAGGCTGCGGCGGCAGGCTGTCCTGAAGCGACAGCAGGTTGCGTGCCGCTTCCTCGCCGACCAGATCGGGGCGGGTCGCCAGCGTTTGCCCCAGCTTGATCGCCGCCGGACCGATCGCCTGAAAGGCACCGGCATAGTCGGGAATCCGCGGCTGCACCGTGGCAAAGCGGGCAATGCGGCACAGGCGGCGCATCGCGGGAGGCGTGTTGCGCTCTTCCTCGATGATCCGCAGCGCGCCATGGCGAGCGAGGACGCGGCCCCATTTGAGCAGGCGGTAGATGTGGGTTGCGGGACGGGTCACGCGAGCCTTTTAGACCTTCCACCCCGAATGGATCGCGACCAGTCCGCCCATGATCGGCTCGACCTTGGTCCGCGCGAACCCGGCATTGCGGATCATCGCCTCGAATTCGGGCATCGGCGGGAACCTGCGGATTGATTCGACGAGATAGCGGTAGGAATCAGCGTCGCCGGCGATGGCTTTTCCGAGCCTTGGCACAAGCTTGTGCGAATAGGCGTCGTAGGCCTCCCTGAAGCCCGGCCACTCGGTGGTAGAAAACTCGAGGCAGAAAAACCGTCCGCCGAACTTGAGCACTCGGTATGCCTCGGCCAGCGCCTGGTCGATCCGGGTTACATTCCTGATCCCGAAGGCGATGGTGTAGGCATCGAACACGCGTGCCGGGAACGCGAGGTCCTCGGCGTTCTGGCAGGACCAGACGAGGCCCGTGATACCTCTATCCATCGCCCGTTCGATCCCGACGTCGAGCATGTCCTGGTTGATGTCGGCGACCGTAACCTCGGCGCCCGAGGCGGCGAGGCGAAAGGCGATGTCGCCGGTGCCGCCCGCCATGTCGAGAATCGCCTCGCCAGGCTGCGGCTTGACCCGCTGCACGAAGCGGCCCTTCCACAGCCGATGCATGCCGCCCGACATGGCATCGTTCATCATGTCGTACTTGCGCGCCACGCTGGAGAACACCGCGCCGACCCGCGCGGTCTTTTCCTCGGGGGGCACCTCTTCGTAGCCGAAGGAAACACTGTCGTTCATGGGCCGCGCCTTAGAGCCTGATCGTCTGATCTCGAAGAACTTTGTTCTGCGGTATCAGACGTGAAGCAGGCCATCGCCATATATCGAGACCATGATTCACGCCTCAGGCCGATTAAGCATGAGGCGATCATGGGCTTGGCGGGTTTGAGCGGCAGGCAAAGCTTGTTAGGGGGATGCGATGCCCGAGCTTCCCGAAGTCGAAACCACCGTGCGTGGGCTTGCCTGCCACCTCGAAGGCGAGCGGATCGCGCGTGTCGCGGTCAACCGGCCGGACTTGCGCCGCCCGTTCCCGCCCGATCTCGTCCAGGTGCTGACCGGCACACGGGTGACCTCGCTCGGCAGGCGGGCCAAATATGGCCTCCTCCATCTCGACCGGGGCAGCACCATGGTGTTTCACCTCGGCATGTCGGGACGCTGGCGGATCGATCCCGTTGCGACCGACAAGCATGACCATCTCGTGCTCGAGACTGAAGCAGGCGTGCGGCTTGCGCTCAATGACGCGCGGCGGTTCGGTTCGGTCGATCTGGTCGAAACCTCCGCGCTCGATGCGTTCGGCCCGTTCGTCATGATGGGGCCGGAACCTTTGGGCGACATGTTCACCCCCGGCCAGCTCAAGGCTGCGCTCGCTGGTCGCATTGCACCGATCAAGCAGATGCTGCTCGACCAGAGGATCGTCGCGGGGCTGGGCAACATCTATGTTTGCGAGGCGCTGCACCGTGCCGGCATACGCCCCGACAGGGCGGCCGGTCGCGTCTCAAAGACCGCGCTCGAACGGCTGGTGCCTGCGGTCAAACAGGTGCTCGCCGAGGCGATCGCGGCTGGCGGTTCGACCATCCGCGACTATGCGCAGCCGTCAGGCGAGCTCGGCTATTTCGCGGCCTCCTGGGCGGTCTATGGCCGCGAGGGCCACGCCTGTCCTTGCGGCGGCAGTGTCGAAAGGCTGGTCCAGGGCGGTCGCAGCACCTTCTGGTGCCGCGGTTGCCAGAAATAGCGAGCCGCGCCTTGGCTCCGGATTGCTTGACGATTCGCCGGACGGCAGCTAAGGGCCGCGCTTCTTGCGGGCGCGATCTCGGTTGCGGCTCACAGTTTTACACGAGATTCAACCGCTAGGGGCCATGTACGGCCCACAAGAAGGACAGACATGGCCAATACGCCGCAAGCAAAAAAGCGCATCCGTCGCAACACGGCCCGCACCGTCGTCAACACCAACCGCCTGAGCCGCATCCGCACCTTCATCAAGAAGGTCGAGGCCGCGATCGAAGGTGGTGACAAGGATGTTGCAGCATCGGCGCTCAAGGCCGCGCAGCCGGAAATGGCGCGCGGGGTGGCGCGCGGCGTGCTCCACAAGAACACTGTTTCGCGCAAGATGTCGCGGCTGACCAAGCGCGTTGCCGCGCTCTGATTCGCAGGCAGTGATTCGGCCCGTTCGCGGGCACAAAAACGGAACAGGGATCAGGGTGAATACTTGGTCCCCTTTTTCGTGCTCCGCCGCGTCGCAAAACTGTAATGGAAAAAACCAACGAATCCGGCGATTCGCTGTGCTGCACTGCGAAGTTATTTGAATTCATTAGATAAAAAAATTTCTCTAGGTTTGCTGCCACGTCAAGCCCCCGTGTGACACCTTTTAAAAAAAAGCCGGTTTGACCCCATCGAACAGCGCGTTAACAGAACATTCGCGGCCGGTGCGGAATCGGTCAGGTATCAAGTTTTCGAGCACAAGCGATTCGCCTGGTCAGGCATGACATGCCCGGTCGGCAACTGCATCGCTGTGCCTGGAACGAGGGCCCGTTTCCGCACGGCCAAGGGGGCCTGTAGCAATTTGTATTTCGTATCATGACGCGGAGGGACGTGTGGCTGATTCGTCATCGAGAAATGCAGGTCGTGAGCACATTGGCAACCGCATCGCGGGACCGGCCGGGGGGAAGATGGAAGAAGATCACGACGCGGTAAATCTAGCAGCAGACTGGGCAGACATCAGCCTTGGTCTGCGTAAAGCACTTGGCCAGCAGTTGCACAGCCAATGGATCAAACCGATCCAGGTCGGCACGATCTGCAAGGAGACGAGCTGCCTCGACCTGTTCCTGCCCAACGAATTTACCGCAAACTGGGTGCGCGAGCGCTTTGCCGACCGGCTTTCGCTGGCTTGGAAGATTGCGCGGCCAGACCTGAGCAACGTCCGAATCGAGGTGCTACCCGGCCGCCGCCAGCTTCCGGAACTGCGCCTCGGCCAAGGCGGCAGGCCGAGCTTTCCCGCAAACGATTCGCTGCAGACAGGCGAAGCCAACACCGTGCCGATCGGCTCGGGCGAATTTGGCACCTTCGGGCAGGCGACGATCACGCTCGACCCTTCTCTGACCTTCACGACCTTCGTCACCGGCACAGCCAACACGCTCGCATTCAACGCCGCGCAGCGCGTGGCCGCAATCGAGCCGCCGCAGTTCTCACCGCTCTATCTCAAGGCCGCGACGGGTCAGGGCAAGACGCACCTCCTGCACGCGATCGGCCACGCCTATCTCGTCAGCCACCCGCGCGGGCGCATCTTCTACTGCTCGGCCGAGCGCTTCATGGTCGAATTTGTCCAGGCGCTGCGCGCAAACCAGATGATCGAGTTCAAGGCGCGGCTGCGCGGCTTCGACCTTCTGATGGTCGACGACATTCAGTTCATCATCGGCAAGGCCAGCGCGCAGGAAGAACTGCTCTACACGATTGATGCGCTGCTCGCCGAGGGCAAGCGGCTGGTGTTCGCCGCCGACCGCGCGCCGCAGGCACTGGACGGGGTGGATCAAAGGCTGCTCTCACGCCTGTCGATGGGCCTGGTTGCCGACATCCAGCCCGCCGACATCGAACTGCGCCGCGCGATCCTCGAGCATCGGCTTCAGCGCTTCACACCGGCCGACGTTCCTGCCGACGTGATCGAGTTCCTTGCCCGCACCATCAATCGCAACGTGCGCGAACTGGTTGGCGGCCTCAACAAGCTGATCGCCTACGCCCAACTCACCGGGCAGGTCGTCTCGCTACAACTTGCCGAGGAACAGCTGACCGACATCCTGTCGGCCAACCGCAGGCGCATCACCATCGACGAGATCCAGCGCACCGTGTGCCAGTTCTACTCGGTCGATCGCACCGAGATGAGCTCCAAGCGCCGCGCCCGCGCGGTGGTGCGGCCCCGGCAGGTGGCGATGTATCTCTCCAAGGTGCTCACACCGCGCAGCTATCCCGAGATCGGGCGCAAGTTCGGCGGACGCGATCATTCGACCGTAATCCACGCGGTGCGCCTGATCGAGGAGCTCCGCACCCGCGATGCCGACATGGACGGAGATGTGCGCAGCCTGCTGCGGCAACTGGAGAGCTGAGGCTTCGAGACGCTCGGACATACGTCCTCGCTCCTCAGGACGCACGGGTGACTTGCAATTCCGTTTGTCCTGAAGAGAACGAAGCCCCAGGCTGAGTTCGTCTCGAAGGATGTTGCCATGCCCCTGCCCCCCGACCGCCTCGAACGCTTCGCGCGCCATATCGTCCTGCCCGAACTGGGCGGCGCGGGACAAGTTGCCCTTACGCAGGCCCATGTGGTTGTCATGGGTTGCGGGGGCATAGGTAGTCCGGCGATACAATATCTCGCGGCCGCCGGGATCGGTCAGCTCACGCTGATCGACAGCGACGTAGTTGAAGAAAGTAATCTTCAACGTCAGACGATATTTTCACCGAACCAGATCGGCAGGCCCAAGGCGGAATTAGCCGCCGATTGGGTTCGGCGCTTTGATTCATATCTTCAGGTTCGATCCGTTGTCGCTAGGGTCGCGGCTGACAACGTTGACGATATTCTTGAAGGCGCTGATCTCGTACTCGACGGCTGTGACAATTTCGCGACTCGTCTGGCAGTATCGGATTCGTGTGTGAGGCTTGGGATTCCCCTCACCAGCGCCGCGCTAGGGCGCTTCCAAGGGCAGATCGCCAACTTTGCGGGGCACCTTCCCGGCGAGGCCTGCTATCGCTGCTTTGTCGGCGATGCGCTCGATGGCGAGGACTGCGATACCTGCGCAGCGGACGGCGTGCTCGGTGCAATGGCGGGGACCGTTGGCTGCATGGCGGCGATGCACGCGGTGCGCGTTCTGGTGGCGGGACACGCCGCTTTCGGCGATCCGCGTTGGGGCACGCTACAGCTGTTCGACGGCCTCGGCATGTCTCTGCGACCGCTGCGGATCGTCAAGGATGAGCAGTGCAAGGGGTGCGGGAACTGAGGTTTGGCTTGCCGATCCTTATTTTCGAAGCCAAGGGTGTGACATGAGCCTCGCCGGTACCTTCGATTGCACGTTGAAAACGCCGCTTGGCGCGAAATCGGGATCGCTCGTCGTTGTTCCTTCACCCGATGGCGAAAGCTTCAGCGGAACGCTCAGCAATGCGATGCTGGGTACGGTCGAAATCGCGCATGGCACCATCGACGGCGACACGCTGCTGTGCAGCTTCGACGTAACTCAACCGGCGCGCATGGCCGTATCTTGCGAGATCATCATCGACGGCGACATGCTCAACGGCTTCGCCAAGGCAGGGACGTTCGGAGCTATGCCGCTGACCGGGACGCGCGCCTGAATCGAACTCCGCCCGGCTCCTGCGATTACTCCCCGAACAGGCGAATCTGCGCACCCACGCCGCGCCGCCGGGTATTGGCTTCGTAGACCATGTGAACAGCGCTGATGTTGCGGTCGTCGCCGACAAGATCGATTGCGTGGGTGCACTGGCCCGGACGGATGACTGCGCGCACCGGCACGTCCTGCGTACCACCGTTGGCGAAGCGCACGTCGAGATCGATGAAGTGGACCGGCCGCTGATAGACGCACAGGCGAATGCGCGAGAACTGGTGCTTGCCGGGCAGCGTGATCGCATCATGATCCACCGCGTCGCGCACGTCGCGCGTTCCGAGAAATTCCCAGGCCAGCGCTGGAGTGGCCGTCGCTACCAATGCCACAACGGATGCGATTGTTGCCAAAAATGCCTTTTGTTTCATCATCGGTCTCCTCATCCTTGTTTCGTCTTAAAGTCCCTGCAAGTTCGTCTCAAGACAACATTTCCTCCACCCAGGCCGGCACCACCTCGCTCGCCGGGCCGAGCCGCGTCTCGTCGAACCAGCGCGATCCGTCCGAAGGATCGAGGTTCAGCTCCAATGTCCTGATCCCCAGTTCGCGCGCATCGCGCACGAAGCCTGCAGCAGGATAGACCGCCCCCGAAGTCCCGATCGAGACGAACAGGTCCGCAGCTCGCAGGGCGGGGTAGATGCGATCGAGATGATAGGGCATCTCAGCGAACAGCACGACGTCGGGCCGCAACGCGCTTTGCCCGCATGACGGGCACGGTGGCCTGTCCGCGAAGGTGCCATGCCAGATCGGCCGCGCATCGCATAGGGTGCACCAGGCGGTGCGGTGCTGCCCGTGCATGTGCAGAACCCGGCTCGCGCCGCCCATTTCGTGCAAGTTGTCGACATTCTGGGTGACGATCAGGAACTGGTCCGGCCAATCGGCATCGAGCCGCCCGAGCGCATGATGCGCCGCGTTTGGCTCCTTCTCTCCGACCGTGGCGCGGCGCAGATCGTAAAAGGCGAGCAGCCGCTGCGGATCGCGGGCGAACGCCTCGGCGCTGGCGACCTCGGCGGGATCATATTTCTCCCAAAGCCCGCCCGCGGTGCGGAAGGTGTCGATCCCGCTTTCGGCGCTGATCCCCGCGCCGGTCAGGATCACGATGTTGCGGATGTCCTTCATCGCGGCCATGAAGCACAGGCACGAAGGGGACATCAATGGCCAGGATCGGAATTATCGGCAGCGAGGGGCGCATAGGTCAGGCGATCGCCGCGATCCTCGGCGAGGCCGGCCACGAGCTTGCGGGCGGGATCGATCAGGGCGGCGATCCGGCGGCACTGGCGCCCAAGGCGGATGTGCTCGTCGATTTCTCGTCACCCCATGCGCTCGAAGCCAATCTTGACGCGGCGGTCGCAGCAGGCGTGCCTATGGTGATCGGCACCACCGGGCTGGAAGAGCGCCACCACTGGCTGATCGACAGCGCCGCGCAGAGCATCCCCGTGCTGCAGACCGGCAACACTTCGCTGGGCGTGACGCTGCTCGCCCATCTGGTGCGGCAGGCCAGCGCCAGCCTCGGCGAGGACTGGGACATCGAGATCGTCGAGACGCATCATCGCATGAAGGTCGATGCGCCATCGGGCACCGCGCTGCTGTTGGGCGAGGCGGCGGCCAAGGGTCGCGGCATCGAACTTGAGGGCAACGCAGAGCGCGGGCGTGACGGCATTACTGGCGCGCGCGCGAGCGGCGCAATCGGCTTTGCCTCACTGCGCGGCGGGACCGTGGCGGGCGAGCACTCGGTGCATTTCCTCTCGGACAACGAGCGGCTGACGCTGTCGCACTCAGCCGAGAACCGGACGATCTTCGCCAATGGCGCGCTGCGGGCGGCGCTGTGGCTGATCGGCCAGAAGCCGGGACGCTACACGATGGGCGAGGTGCTGGGGCTTTGACGAAGGCCCAAATCTTCGAATTCTTCCGGCGGCTGGCGGAGGCCAATCCCGCGCCCGAAACCGAGCTTGCCTATGGCAACACCTATCAGCTGCTGGTCGCCGTGGTGCTATCGGCGCAGGCGACCGATGTCGGGGTAAACAAGGCGACCCGCGCGCTGTTCGACAGGGTGAAAACCCCGCAGCAGATGCTGGACCTTGGCGAGGAAGGGCTGAAGCAGCACATCAAGACCATCGGCCTGTTCAATTCCAAGGCGAAACACGTCATCGCGCTCTCCGAATTGCTCGTGCGCGATCATCATGGCAAGGTTCCCGCCGACCGCGACCTTCTCACCAGCCTTCCGGGCGTCGGCCGCAAGACCGCCAACGTGGTGATGAACTGCGCCTTCGGGGCCGAGACCTTCGCGGTCGACACCCATATATTCCGCGTCGGCAACCGCACCGGTCTCGCCAAGGGGAAGACCCCGCTCGCGGTCGAAAAAGGGTTGGAAAAGAAGGTGCCCGCCCCGTTCCGCCAGGGGTCGCACCACTGGCTGATCCTGCACGGGCGCTATATCTGCAAGGCGCGCACGCCGGAATGCTGGCGCTGCCCGGTTGTCGATCTGTGCAGCTTCAAAAAGAAGGTGCTCGAGCCGAAGGGCCAGTCGGTGAAGGCCTAAGTTCCCTCCACCACCACGACCTGATCTTTCGCGCTCAGCACCGATATGACCTGCGCCGCCACCAGATCGCCGACCACGTTGAGCGTCGTGCGGCACATGTCGAGGAAGCGGTCGACCCCCAGGATCAGGCCGATGCCTTCTGGCGGCACGCCCACGCCGGCAAGGATCAGCGCGATCACCGGCAGCGATCCGCCCGGCACGCCCGCCGTGCCAACGCCGGCAAGGATGCAGATCAGCATCACGAAGGCCTGATCGGCGAGGCTGAGATCGACCCCGAAGAATTGCGCGAGGAACAGCACGGTCACGCCCTCGAACATCGCAGTGCCGTTCTGGTTCGCGGTCGCGCCGATGGTGAGCACGAAGCGCGAAATCCGGGGCGGCAGTTTCAGTTCGACCTCGGCGACCCGCAGCGCGGTGGGCAGGGTCGCGTTCGAGCTTGCGGTGGAAAAGGCCATCACGCTGGCCTCACGCGTCTGCCGGAAGAAGGCCAGCGGGCTCTTTCCCGCGAGCAATTTCAGCAGCAGCGGAAACACGCCGAACATCTGCACAGCGAGCGCCAGCAGCACCACGCCGACATAGGCCGACAGCTTGATCAGCAGGTCCCAGCCGAACTGGGCCGACAGGTTGAACATGAAACAGAAAATCGCAATCGGCGCGAGCTTGATGACCAGCCCGATCAACCGCATCGCCACCTCGAACACGCCCTCGATCGTGTCCTTCAGCGTCTCGGTGCGCGGGGTCTGGACGAGCAGCAGACCGATGCCGAAGAACAGCGCGAAGAACATCACCGCAAGAATGTCGTTGGCGCCCATAGCGGCAACGATGTTGTTGGGCACGATCGCGAGCACTGCATTAACGCCCGCCTCGCTCTTGGCCGAGGCTGCAACGATGCCGGCCGCGCCTTCGCCGCCCTGTGCAAGCATTTCGCGCGCGGCGGCGGGATCGACCCCGTCGCCGGGGCGCAGCAGGTTGACCGCGGCAAGGCTGATAACCACCGCGACTGCCGATACGCTCACTGTATAGATCAGCGTGCGCAGGCCGACATTGCGCAGCGCGCGCACCTCGCCCATTTCGGCGATGCCCACCACCAGCGCCGAGAACAGCAGCGGGATCACCAGCATGAATAGCAGGCGCAGGAATATCTGGCCGATCGGGCCGGTGACATAGGTGACGAGCGTCTCGATCCAGGCCGCGCCGGGCGTCAGCGAGTAGGCGATAAGCCCGGAAATCGTACCGGCGAGGAAGCCGATCAGGATGCGCCATTGCAGTTTGCCGTGACCGTTCCCGGCTGCTCCGGCGGCCATCTCGCTTGCATCGTCCATCGCGTGTTCCCCCATGCCGTCCGGGGGCTGTGCTAGCCCGCCAGCGCGGCCACGGCAATGCGCCGGAAAATCCGGACGAGCGCCGCGAGATCGGCAAGGTCGGCCGCCTCGTCGGTCTTGTGCATGGTCGCATTCCTCAGGCCGAGCTCGACCACCGGGCAGAAATCCTTGAGATAGCGCGCGTCCGAGGTGCCGCCGCTGGTCGAAAGCTCGGGAACCACGCCGGTTTCGGCTTCGATAGCTTGGCAGACCAGTTGCGAGAATGGCCCCGGCTCGGTGAGGAACGCCTCGCCCGACAGATCCACCTTCGCCACGCGTCCGCCGTGCGCGGCTGCCATCGCGCTGACGCGCTCCACAAGCCCTGCGCCTGTGTGACAGTCGTTGAAACGGATCGACAAGCGCGCCGTGGCCAAAGCCGGAATGACATTGACCGCCGGGTTATCTACCTCAATTTGAGTGATCTCGAGGTTCGAGGGCTGGAACCAGTCGGTCCCTTCGTCGAGCACCACGGCATCGAGTTCGGCCAGCAGTGCGATCAGCTTGGGCACGGGATTATCGGCAAGCTGCGGGTAGGCGACGTGGCCCTGCACACCCGCGACTTCCAGCCACATGTTGACCGAGCCGCGCCGCCCGATCTTCACCGTGTCGCCCAGCCGCGCAACCGAAGTCGGCTCGCCGACGAGACACAGGTCGGGGATTGCGCCAAGCTCGCGCATCGCCTGCATCAGCACCTTGGTGCCGTATGTGGCGGGGCCTTCCTCGTCGCCGGTGATGATGAAGCTGACCGTGCCTGCATCGGCGGGAATGTCGCGCACCGCCGCGACCATCGCCGCGATCGAACCCTTCATATCGACCGCGCCGCGCCCATAGAGCAGATCGCCTTTCCTTTCGGGAGCGAAGGGGCCGGATTGCCAGCCGTCTCCGGGTGGCACCACGTCAAGGTGACCGGCAAAGGCGAAATGGCGGCTTCCTTCAGGTCCGTGCCGGATCGCGAACAGGTTCTCGACCGGGCCGTCAGGCAGTTCGCCCGACACCGCGCGGTGGATTACAAAGCCCAGCGGCTCCAGCATCTCGGCAAGGCAATCGAACACCATGCCGCTCGCGGGCGTGACGCTGGGGCAGGCGATCAGCGCTTCAGCCATTTCGGCGGCGTTAGGAAGGGAAAGCGCGGGGCTGGTCATGGCAGTGGACAGGCATATTGGCTATATCATGGCGAGACAAGCCGGAGAGAACCCCTATGCCCAAGCTCGACCTTGAAGCAATCGAACTGGTCAGTTCCACCGGATACCCGGAACCGTTCGATCGCGTGGTCGCGGGCCGCTGGTATCGCAGGCTGGCTCCACCGGGCGGCCTGACCAGGATGGGAGCGAGCCATGTCGTGCTGAAACCCGGCGCCTGGTCCTCGCAGCGCCACTGGCACCATGGCGAGGACGAACTGCTGGTGATGCTTTCGGGCGAGGCGGTGCTGATCGAGGATGGAGGACGCACGGAGCTGCGCGCCGGAGACGTGTGCGCATGGCCTGAAGGCACGGAAAACGGCCACCACCTCGTCAACGAGAGCGAGTTCGACTGCATTTTCGTGGCGATCAGCGCCGGGACCGATCAGGGCGGCGAATATTCCGACATCGACATGTGCTGGACCGCCGACGGGACCTATCGCCACAAGGATGACTCGCCCTATGATGCGGGGCGACTCAAGTAATCAGGCGCGGACCGGCTGCTCGTACTGCTCGATCACCCAGTCTTCGCTCTCGGCGGCAGCGATCCACTCGGCCATCCACGGATGCTCCCAGACCGCCTGCATATAGGCGACGGCAAAGCCGGGAACGGGAATGCCATAGGTCAGGAACCGGCTGACCACAGGGGCATAAAAAATGTCGGCGGCGCAGAACGCGCCGAACAGGAACGGCCCGCCCTTGCCGAAGCGCGCTCGCGCCTCGGCCCACAGTTGCAGAATGCGGATGATGTCGGCGGCGACAGCCTCGCTGGGTATATAGCCATCGGCACGCGCGCGGATGTTCATCGTGCATTCGTGCCTGAGAGCGGCATAGCTTGAGTGCATTTCGGCGACCATCGAGCGCGCCATCGCGCGGTCATCGTCTGGCTTGGGCCAGAAGCGGTCGCGACCTACCCGGTCGGCAAGATACTCGACGATGGCGAGGCTGTCCCACACCACCGCCTCGCCGTCCCACAGGATCGGCACCTTGCCCGATGACGGCGCGAGATCGTCGGAGCGGCGCTGCGCCTCCCAGTCCTCACCGTAGAGCGGCACGGTCAGCACCTCGAACGGCAGGCCCGATTGCTTGCAGGCGAGCCAGCCGCGCAGCGACCAGCTCGAATAATTGCGATTTCCGACGATCAGCTTCATGAAGCGCAGGGTTAGCCGTTCACTGTCGGACTGTCGAGAATGAACGCGGGGTCAGTCTGGTCGCAGCCCGACAATCGCCGCTGTGATGATCCGGCCACTGGCCATTGAGTGATTTCTATTACGCCAGTATACCTCATTGCGAGGCCCGGCATAGCGGGCCAGGTGGAGACGGTTTGTATGACTGAAACGAACCATGACCTGACCATGGCGTCGCCCGAGGCCATGACCTGCCCGTTCGATACGTATGACGCGATGCGCGAGCAAAGCCCGGCCTACCTCGATGCGGCCACCGGAATGTTCGTCGTCACGCGGTATTACGATTTGCGCGAGGTCATGGGCAATCCGGCGGTCTTCTCGAACAAGTTCGGCATCGCCGCGATGCGCACCGGCGTGTCCGAACAGATAGATCAGATGAATGAGGAAGCCGGGATCCACCATGCCGAAGTTCTGGTGACGAGCGACCCTCCGCGCCACAAATCCCACCGCACCATGGTCGACAAGGTGTTCAGCTCCCGGCGGGTCCGCGAGATGGAACCGGCGATAAGCCATCTGATCGACGAACTCATCGCCGCTTTTCCGGAGGGGCCATTCGATTTCCATGACCATTTCGCTATGCCGCTGCCAATGCGGATCATCGCGGACCAGCTTGGGCTGCCCCGCGATCGCTATGACGATTTCAAGCGGTGGTCCGATGCCAGCGTCGATACTGCCGACCCCTCGCGCAGTCCGGAAAAGCAGCTTGAGGATGCGCGCACTACGATCGAGATGCGCAGCTTCTTCATCAAGGAGATCAACAAGGCCCGCGAAAATCCCAGCGACAACCTGCTGAGCGCGCTTGCCAATGCCGAGAACGATGATGGCGAGACGCTCACCCCCAACGAACTCAGCCTGCTGCTCCAGGTCGTGCTTGCAGCCGGCAACGAGACCACCACCCATGCGCTGGGTTCCGCCGTCTTGCGGCTGGCGCAGGACCCTGAATTGCAGACAAACCTGCGCGATGGGCCCGATATGATCCCAACCTTCATCGAAGAGGTGCTTCGCCTCGATGCGCCACTACAGGGCCTGTTCCGGAGGGCTACGCAGGACACCCGGATCGGCGATGTTCCCATACCTGCCGAAGCGATGATCAACATCCGCTTTGGCGCGGGAAACCGCGACCCGGAGCAGTTTTCCTGCCCCGCGAACCTCGACATGGAACGCGGACGAACGAACCACCTGACATTCGGCTTCGGCATCCATCACTGCATCGGAAGCCAGCTTGCCCGGGCCGAAATGCGTATCGCCTTTGAAAAGCTGCTCGATGGCTCGAAGGAGATTCGCCTCGAAGATGTTTCGGACGCGATCCTCCGCAGACCGCATTTCCTTGCATACGGCCCGCGCAAGCTGATGCTGGAGTTTGACCGGGCATGACCAGGCTTGAATCAATCGAGTGATTTCTCGATGGCTCTTGAACCTATCCCTCCGCATCCTCCAGCACCGCGCCGCGCAGCTGCGCGATGCCCATGCCCTTCTCAGCCGATGTGACGTGGACCGTGGGATGCGCGGCGACATGCTTGCGCGCTTCGGCCTGCGTGCTATCGAGCACCGAGGCAAGCTCGCTCGCCTTCACCTTGTCCGCCTTGGTCAGCACAACGCGATAGCCGACCGCCGCCTCGTCGAGCATCGCCATCATCTCGGCATCGACCGGCTTGATGCCATGACGCGCATCGATGAGCAGCAGCGTGCGCTTGAGCGCGGCGCGGCCGCGCAGGAAATCGCGCACCAGCCGCCGCCAGTTATCGACCGTCTTGATCGGGGCCTTGGCGAACCCGTAACCCGGCATGTCGACCAGCCGGAAGCGCAGCGGCTCGCCGACGTCGAAGAAATTGAGCTCCTGAGTGCGGCCCGGCGTCACCGAGGTGCGCGCGATCGATTTCCTGCCGGTGATCGCGTTCAGCAACGATGATTTTCCAACATTGGAACGTCCGCACAGCGCCACTTCGGGCGCGTCGGCATCGGGCAGGAACTTCAATGCGGGCGCGCTCTTGAGGAAGGTTACCGGCCCCGAGAACAGCTTTTCGGCGCGCGCCTCCAGTTCGGCCCGAGCGTTTTCTTCGTCGCTCACGCCCCGGCCTTGTCGCGATCGGCGGCGCGAGCCTTGTCCTGCGCACCCTTGTCGGCCTGCGACTTAAGCTGAGGATGCCTGGAATAGAGATACCATTGCTGCGCGATGGTCAGCACGTTCGAGGTGATCCAGTAGATCAGCAGACCGGCCGCGAAAGGCGCCATCACGAACATCATCACCCACGGCATGAACATGAAGATCTGCTGTTGCATCGGATCCATCTGTGCAGGGTTTAGCTTGAACTGCAGAAACATGGTGATGCCCAGCAGCAAGGCCAGCAGACCTATCGCGAGGAAGCTGGGCGGCGTGAACGGCAGCAGCCCGAACAGGTTGAGGATATGCAGCGGATCGGGCGCGGAAAGGTCCTTGATCCACAGCACGAACGGCTGGTGACGCATCTCGATGGCGAGCAACAGCACCTTGTACAGCGCGAAGAAGATCGGGATCTGCAGGAAGATCGGCAGGCAGCCGGACAGCGGGTTCACGCCCTCGTCCTTGTAAAGCTTCATGACCTCCTGCTGCTGCTTCTGCTTGTCGTCCTTGTAGCGTTCCTGGATCGCCTTCATCTTGGGCTGGACCGCGCGCATCTGCGCCATGCTCGCGAACTGCTTCTGGGCGATGGGGAACATCAGGCCACGGATGACAAGCGTGAGCAGGATAATGGCGACGCCGAAGTTGCCAGCGAATTCGAACAGTTTGAGCAGCAGCCAGAAGATCGGCTTTTCGAACCAGCGGAACCAGCCCCAGTCGATCGACAGGCCGAATTTCTCGATGCCCATGTCCTCGTACTTGTCGAGCAGGCCACTTTCCTTGGCCCCGGCGAACAGCCAGGTCGTGTTTGCAAGCTGCTTTCCGGCAGGCAAGATTGCCTGCGGATAGAGCAGGTCAGCACGGAACAGGCCGCCGCCGAGCGAGCGATAAGCCCCCTCCGCCTTGCCTTTTGCCGGCGCCAGCGCGCTCATCCAGTAAATGTCGGTAAAGCCGGTAAAGCCGGCACTGCCGTCCATCTCGACCACGCGCTCCTCGGCAAGGTCGTCATAGTCAGGCCCGAACGAGACCGCCCCGGCAAATTCGCCAATCGGCCCGGCATGGACGTTCCAGGTATCGAGCGCGGAAGTCTTGCTGGTGCGGTTGATGAGCCCGAACGGGCGCAAGCCGACCGCTCCGGCGCCGCGATTGACTACGACCTGCGATGCGGTGATCAGATAGTCACTGTCGATCTCGTAGGTGATCGAGAAGGTCTGTCCGGTTGTGTTGGACCAGGCCAGTGTGACCGGGCTCTCGGGCGACAATTGCGTGCCCTTGGCCAGCGTCCATTGTGTTCTCGCATCGGGCGCGGCGATCCCTTCGCCCACCCAGCCCAGCTGCGCGAAGTGTTGTGCCGGAGTGCCAGCCGGCGAGAACAGGCGAACCGGAGCACTGTCCTTGTCGACGCTCTCGCGGTGACGCACCAGCGAAAGATCGTCGATCACTGCGCCGGAAAGGTTGATTGAACCCGATAGCCCTGGAGCCTTGACCGGAACCCGCCCGCCGCCTGCCAGAGCGGACTTGAGGTCTTTCCTCTCGAGCGCCATGTCAGCGGCGTTGGTGAGCCCGCCCTCGCGGGTGTGGATCGACTTGTCGGAGGCATTGTCGCTCGCGGCCGGAACGGCGGGCGCCTGCGCCTGCCTGGTGGCAGCCTCGCGCTGCGGATAGAAATAGCTCAGTCCCGCTTCCCAGCCGAACAGGACGAGCGCGGTCAGCAGCACCGCGAGGATGATATTGCGCTGGTTGTTCATGAATGTGCTTTTTGTCTCGTCGTGGGCCGGTGGGATCAGTCGGGGACGGGATCGTGGCCATGCCCCCCCCAAGGATGGCAGCGCAATAGCCGCTTGGTCGCCAACCAGCCACCCTTAATCGCACCGTGCCGCTCGAGCGCCTCGATCGCATATTGCGAGCACGAAGGGGCAAAGCGACAGGTGGGCGGCAGCACCCGCGAGGGGCCAAGCTGCCACAGGCGCGCGATCAGGATGAGCAGGCGTTTCATTTTCGCGGCGACGGTTTTCGGCGGCGCGGCGGATCGCCCTTGCCCTGGCTCGCGCGAACCAGCGCGGCTGTCAGTTCGGCGCGCAGCAAGGCAAAGTCGCGTTCGACACCGCCTTCGCGCCCGATCATCACATGGTCGGTATCGGGCAAGCCGAGTTCGGGCAGCAATTCCCTGCCGAGCGCCCGGAACCGGCGTTTCATGCGGTTGCGCACCACGGCATTGCCGATCTTCTTGGTGACGGTGATGCCAAGGCGCTTGCCCTTGCCGTCATTAGACGAGGCAAGTAGCACGAAGCCGGGCCGAGCGACGCGCAGGCCCTTGTTGGCGGCGAGGAATTCGGCGCGTTTGGTGAGCGTCGTGAGTTTTGGCGACATAGCAGGCAAAATGCTAGTCCAAACCCTTCAGGGTTCGCAAGGGCGAATGCCCGCCCGCGGGCGCCCCGAAACGGAGTGGAGGGATCAGCGCCGAGGATGCTCGCGCGGAGGCGCGAGCGTAACTTCTATCAGGCGCTAAGCTTGTTGCGGCCACGCGCGCGGCGGGCGCGCAATACGGCGCGGCCACCGACGGTTGCCTTGCGGGCGCGAAAGCCATGGCGACGCGCGCGGACAAGGTTGCTGGGCTGGAACGTGCGCTTCATCTCGAACCTCGAAATCGAACAAAAAAGGGCCGCTCCGTCCGAAGCGACCGTTCATCAGGAGTGGGCCGATACGGGAGCGAAGAGGCCAAGTCAACCGTCCGAGACGTCGAGCCGCACCCAACGCGCCATATCGCGACCATACAGCCACAGGGCATCGTCGTGCTCGACCGAGTTTGTCATCGCGTAAAACGCGCGCGCCTCGGTTTGGCTCAGGCCCATGTGCCGGTAGTAGGCGAGATATTTGGCATTCTCTGGCGCGTTCGCGGCATAATCCGATGCCTCGCGCCCATCGACATCGATCCAGGCGTGAACCGCGAACTCCGCTCCGGGATCGGCACGTCGCCGTGCTCCCGCCAGGAACAACTCCACGCCGCCCGATCGCACCGATCCACCCGCTGGCACCCAGGTCGCGATGCCCGCCGCGCGAATCATCCTGCCAAGCCGCAGATTGGCCCGATCGTCTTCGGTGCCGGGGCACTCGACCATCTCCAGCAGGGCAATCTGCGGAAAGGCGCTCATCATCGCTGCAAAGGCAGCGGGAGAGCGCGCGTCCGTGACATCGACAAGCGCCGCGCGGGTCTGGTCCAGAACCCGGAACGGCCCGTAGGCGGCGATCCCCGCAGGGACCGCCGCCGTCCTGGCGCGGACATAGCGCTCGCCGCCGCCGTCGGCCTCGTCGGTGGATTCGAACGACACCGGCTCGTAAGCGATTTCCTGCGCCGCCAGGGGACCGGCGGCGAATGCGAGGAAGATCAGCGAGCGAGCGCATGCCCGGTTGCTAGTGGAGCGAATTTGACATTTGAGTCCCGCCTTCCGAACGGTCGAGCTCAAATGTCAAATTCAAAACCTCCAATAGGATCATAAAGTTGCTAGTGGTCCTCGAGATTCCGAAATCTGCACCGAGTGAGCCAAAAGGGGTGGCAAATGTCGGAATCGGACCACTAGTATCAACCCCCAGATGAGGCCGACACTCCGCTAATCTGCGCAGCTATCTTGGCCAAATGTTACATCAGCCAGGAAAAATTTGAATGTGGGAGTAGATACCTCTGACAATCAATTCCACGCCAACTGCAGCGATAATCAGACCAGAAATTCTGCCCATGACTGTAAAAAAGCCCTTACCGAGGACTCGCATCAGCAAGAGGCTTCCTGCCACAACTAATCCGCAGGCCAATGCAACAATGGCAATCGTTACCAAGATGTGAAGGTCGTTTTCGATGCCTGTACCTGGATGACTTTCTATAATAACTTTTGTAATTACACCAGGCCCAGCAAGCATCGGTATGCCTAGTGGTGAAACTGCAAGACCGACATAATGTGATGCATCGAGATGCTCATCCTCGTGAGCTTCAGCAGCGTTAATTTTGCCAAACAACATGTTCAAGCCAGTCAAAATTACAACTATTCCGCCTCCTATCTGGAAACTAGGAAGGGTAGTACCAAGCACCTGCAGAAAAGCTGTGCCAATATAATGAGCAACGAAAAGCACGGCAATAATTGTAAATGTACTTGCAAATGCAATATCAAGCACCGCTCTTTGATTATTTTTTGAACTCACAATAATAAATGGTATTTTTGTAAATGGGTTTATTAGAGCAAAAATTGCAATCGCAAAGCTCGTATATTCAGACCAATGAACCATAGCCCTCGGCACTTTCCATCTCTAAAATCCAACACCAGGCAGAATAGCTTACGTGTGCAAGGTGACCTTGCCCTCGTCCAGCGTCTCCCTTGACGTGCTGACTATGCTGCCAAACTGATTTGTCCGGCAAGCCATTTCTTTTCGAAAGCCATCGGGCTGGCATAACCCAGCGTCGAATGCAGTCGTCGATGGTTGTAGAAGGCAATCCAGTCCATCACCTCGTCCCTGGCCTGAGGTCGCGTGGCGAAGCGCTGTTCAGAATTTTGGCTTCCTACCCCGCCAGCGCGGAGTCTCCTCAGGCACTAGCCCATATGCGAACAACAGCGCCTCAAGGTCGCGCAACTCGGCCAGCCTAGAACTTCTCTCGGCTTTAGCGAGAAGAGTCTCAGCCCCGTGCTTATACTGCGGATGGTTAGGACCTCGGCGTAACGCCCTGCACCCCGCCAAAATCCAACCGCAAGGTCCAATACGGTGCTGTCAGTTTAATCGCCACTCGTCTCCGATTGGCGCACGAGGGCCCACAACATCGACTTTAGACGGCGAGCGATTGCCACTCGGCCAGGGCGACTGAGCGACGGGCCTTGTAGGTTTCGCGGTTGACGAGATGGCGTTCGGAGTT
>CAMDQY010000009.1 GCA_945906005.1 Novosphingobium sp. Chol11
ATTGACAGTCATTCAAGTTTCTCCTTAGCCTTCAAAGGCATATTTTTTACTTCCCTAAATTGTTATAGTTATTTTATAAATCTGACTAGAGGGTGCGTGTCGTAATATGTTTAACCTGTTGTATTTTCGCAACTAAGTCTCGTTTCAGGCTATGTTACCAGATACTTAGCCTGGTTGCGCAGAACGTCCTTGCGCACCTTCCCCGAGGGCACGCGCGGCAGATCGTCGACGATGACGAGGTGCTCGGGAAACTTCTGCTTCGCCAGGCCCGCCGCGGTCAGGAAGCGCTGGATCTCGGGAAGGTCGATGGTCTCGCCCGCGCGCAGGATAATGAAGGCGCAGCCTTTTTCGCCGGTCACCGCGCTCGGCATGGCGACGATCGCCACCTCGGCAACTGCGGGATGGCCGAACAGCACGTCCTCCACTTCCTTGGGGCTGATGTTCTCGCCCGAGCGGATGATGATGTCCTTCTTGCGCCCGGTGATCACCAGCCAGTTGCCGTAAACCTGTCGGCCGAGATCGCCCATCCGGAAGAACCCGTCGGGCAGGAAGCTGCTCTCGTTATCCGCCTGGTCGATGTAGCCCGCGAACAGGCCCGGACCGCGCATCAGGATTTCGCCTTCCTCGCCTTCAGCCCCCGGTTCGTCAGTAACTGCATCGACGATCCGCATCTCAACCGGATAGTCGATCCTGCCATCGGTCTCGGCACCATATTTTGCATCCGCGCGGTCCTGGATGCCCCAGGTCGCGGTGATCATCTCGGTCGAACCATAGGCGCGGAAGAACAGCGCACCCGGGAGCATGCGGTTGGCGCGCATGATCAGTTCGGGCGAGACGGTGGTGCCGCCGCAGAAGAACAGCTTGAGGCTGGCCAGCCGCTCGGGCGTAGTTTCGGCAACGTCGAGCATTTGCTGGAGGAACGGCGTCGCGCCGCCGGTTACGGTGCAGCCATGCCGCTCGATGCAGGCGATGCCGTCGGCGGGTGACCACACGTCCATCAGGACCGACCCGTTGCCCGCAATCCACGGCATGTCGAACGCCCAGATCGCGCCGGTGATATGGGTGACGGGCGAGGGCATGAACGAGACGTCGGTGGCGAGGATCGGATAGTTCGCCGCCATGGCTCGTACCCGGTGGCCATAGGAAAGGTGCGTGTGCAGCACGCCCTTGGGCTTGCCGGTCGTACCCGATGTATACATCGCGATCAGGACTGAGGCGGGATCGACAGCGGGCAGGGCGCTTTCGTCAACTGGATCGCCGCCCGCGACCTGATCCCATGTGAGTGCGCCACTATCGCGCACCACGATCACATCGCGCAGCGCAGGCAGCTTGCCGCGCAGTCCCTCGACCATCGCCGCATGGTCGCAGTTGCGGAACGTGCCAGGCACGAACACCGCCTTCGAGCCGCAATCGCCGAGAATGAATTCCAGCTCTGCCTCGCGGTAGATCGGCGGGATCGGGTTAATGACGAGGCCGCACATCCGCGCGGCAAGCCCGATCACCGGCGTTTCGGTCCAGTTGGGCAGCTGGAAGGAAATGACATCGCCGGGTTTCAGCCCGCGCGACAGGAACCAGCCCGCAAGCCTCAACGATGCCTCCCAAACCTCGCGGCGGGTGACGCGCTGCTCACCCTCGATCTGGAACAGCGCGTCGGGATTTTCTGCCATCCTCGCTCGCGCCGCATCGACAAGTGTCTCATCGAGCCAGTGGCCCTCGGCATACCAGCGCTGTGCCAGTTCTTCGCACCAGCGAAGCTTGAAACCGCTCGGGTCGGTCTTGCTGATCCAGTCCATCCGAACTCTCCTTAACGCGAGCGCGGCAATTCGAGCACGCGGTCGGCGGTGATCTCGCGCTGGATCTCGCTCGATCCCCCCGCGATCGAGAACACCCAGGACCACAGGAAATCGTGCGTCCACAGGTTATTGTTGCGATTGCCGTCGAATTCGAAGAACTGCCAACCCAGAATATCGCTGACTAGCCGGGACAGCGCCTTGTGCGTGGCCGTGACCTTGAGCTTCATCATCGAGCCCTTGGGGCCGGGGATGCCAGTTCGATCGGTTTCGGCGATGTCAGCCAGCGTCATCGCGCGGATCGCCATGGTCTCGGCCTTGATCGTGGCAAGCCTGCGCGCGATCTCGACATCCTCGATTGCGGGCCGGCCGTCGGCATCCTTTAGTTCGCTGGCGAGCTCGATAGCGCGTCCGACTTTCTCGAACAGTTCAAGCTGGTCGGCGATGAAGCCGAGCCCACGCTCGAAAGAAAGCGTCGCCATCGCGGTCGACCAGCCGCCGCCCAGTTCGCCGACCACTGCGGAGAGAGGCACGCGCACCTCGTCGAAGAACACCATGTTGACGTGATCGTCCATCAGCATGGTGCGGATCGGCTTGATGTCGATGCCGGGCGATTTCATGTCGAAGGCGAGCCAGGTCAGGCCCTTGTGGCGCTGGCTGTCGGGATCGGTGCGGATCAGCAGCTCCATCCAGTCGGCATACATGGCATCGGTGGTCCACATCTTCGCGCCGTTGACGACCAGATGATCGCCTTCGATCCGACCGCTGGTCCGTAGCGCGGCAAGATCCGATCCGGCACCGGGCTCGGAAAAGCCCTGACACCACAGCGATTCGCCCGAAAGGATGCGGGGCAGGTGGAAGGCCTTCTGCTCTTCGGTGCCGCGCGCGATCACGGTCGGCCCGGCGTGCATCTGCGCGACATAGGTGGTGCTGACATGGGCTGCGGGCGCATGGGCGCGCGACAGCTCTTCATACCAGATGACCTGTTGCAGTCCCGACAGGCCCATGCCGCCGAATTCCTTGGGCCAGGCGACTCCTGCCCAGCCGTGCTCGTAGAGTTTCCTCTGCCAGTCGCGGTCGAACTGCGAAGCGGAGTGGCCGCCCGCAGGTCGCGGCGTACTTGGGACATTGGCGGCGAGCCATTGCCGCGCACGGGCGCGGAAGTCGCGGTCTTCGTCGGAAAAACGCAGGTCCATTTTCTCAGTCCTCCAACTCGGCGTGGAGGAGGCGGGCGAGCAGATCGTTGCGGCTGCCGAACAGCCGCGCCAGCAGCGCCGCATGCTTCATCAGCAAGTGCGCGTCATGCTCGTCGGTTACCCCGATGCCACCATGAAGCTGGATATTGCTGTCGGTGGCGAACTGTGCTGCCTCGTTGGCGAGGTGCTTTGCGGCGTCGAGATGCGCGGATGCATCGCCGCGCGCTTCCTTTAGCGCGGTGGCCGCATACCATAGCTGCGAACGCGCGCCTTCGTTGGAGACGGCCATGTCCGCGCAGGTATGGCGCACCGCCTGCCATGCGCCGATCGGCTTGCCGAAAGTCTCGCGCACCTTGGCATATTCGACGATGAGATCGAGCGCGGCCTCAGCCAGACCCAACAGCATTGCGGCAGTGCCGACCTGACCGAGCTGCCAGATTTGCGCGCCGTCACGCGTTGCAATCGCGGGGCCGAGGCCGCTCACGATTGCCAGAGAATTGGCCGGATCGAGCGCCGGGCGCGGTTCGATCTTCGCAACCGAAAGGTCGTGAAGCGCAGCGCCTTGAGGCGTGACGAAAAGGCCATAGCGCGCTTCGGTGCCGCCGATCAGGCGGTGCCTGTCGCTGTCGGGCATCAGCAAGGCAACTCCGCTTTCGCCCGCGACAAGCTCAGCACGCAACGTTAGGTCCTGCGCGCACTGGACGCCAAGTGCCTGGACCAGAATGTCGAGCGGGCCACACTGGCGACCGACTTCGCGAAAGAACAGTGCGTGCTCAACCGCACTCAGCCCGCTTCCGCCGCGATCCTCGTCGAGCGCGAGCGCGAACCAGCCCATCTCGCCGAGCGAGGCGCGCAATTCTGCGCCCATATCCGACCCGCCGCCTTCGTGAAGGCGCGCAATCGGCAGGGCATCGGCGATAAAATCCGCTGCCGCCGTGGCGATCTCCAGCTCTTCCCCCTCGGGCGCGAGATACATCTGCTTGTGAATCCCCTCAATGCGGCACGATAATGCACCGCCAGCGATTCATTTCCCTAAACGCGCAGAGGCGTCTCGGCAATCCCGTGAAATCCGGTTTCGACTGCGAACATTGCGCCGTTGCCGATTGTCGGATTGTTGTAGACTGGCAGGTCGAGTTGGCACGAGGTGACGTAGAGCGTCGCAAGGTCGGGACCGCCAAAAGCGGGCTTGGTCGGGTTCGAAAACGGCAGCTCGACGATCCGTTCCAGTGTGCCGTCGGGCAGGTATCGGCGCAGACGGCCCGCAGCGACATTCGCCAGCCAGTAACCGCCTTCGCTGTCCACCGTCGCGCCGTCGGGAAAGCCTTCGCCTTCTTCGAGCTTGAAGAACAGGCGCGGGTTCGATGGCGTGCCTGTTGCCGGGTCATAATCATAGACATTGACGCTGCGGGTCGGCGCATCGGCCATATAGACGCGTGTGCCATCGGGGCTGAAGGCGAGCCCGTTCGCCACGGCGACGCCGTCGATGACGGGAGTGAGAACATCGTTATCGAGGCGCAGCCACTTGCCTTGCCGCGAGCTTCGGTCATGGCCGAAATCGTGGTCGTAGCATCCGATCCAGAATCGGCCCTGCCGGTCGCAGTGGCATTCGTGGAGCTTGACCTGCGGCGGTAGCCCGGATTTGACCCGCAGGTCGATCGAGCCTGTCGCGGGATCGAAATCGTAAAGCCCGTCGGCCAGCGCCACCAGCAGTCCGCCGCCCGCTTTGTGGACGAAGCCGCCGACACGGTCGGGAAACTGCCACTTCGCGTGCTCGCCGGTGGCAGGCGACCAGCGGTGGATTTCGGGCGGTTCCTCGCAGTTGACCCACCACAGCGCCTGGTCTTCCACCGACCAGATCGGGGTTTCGCCAAGGTGGTTGCCCGCATCGAAGGCGACGGTCACTTCGTTCATTGCATCGCTCTCCCGCGTGCGGCGCAGTTTCGGTGGCGCCAGTGCGATTGACAAGCGCCAATTGCCACGCGCGGCGAGGCATGGCATCTTTGGCTCGCGGCCGAACTTGCAATGCGGCGGATAAAGGAGAGTTTCGATGGCCAGCGTTGCCCAGCGCTTCGATGTTGCACCCTTGGCAGATGGGTTGCCGTTCGGCGCGACCGTTTCCGGACTGACCATGGCGTCGCTATCGGGCGAGAGCGTTCGTAATGCGCTCTACGACCTGTGGACCAACAAGGGCGTGCTGCTGTTTCGCGGGTGCGAGGACAGCGAGGAGATGCAGCTCGAGCTGAGTTCCTGCTTCGGCCAGAACGAGGAGCACCTGTTTCCTTCGGTGCGCGCCAAGGGCAATGCCGCGCTCACCAATATCAAGTTCTATCCCAACGACGGCGCTCTTTACGATGTGGGCGGCGAGCAGCGCGGCGGCTGGCTGCCATGGCATTCCGATCTCGTCTACAGCGCCGCGATCAATCACGGCGGTATCCTTCGCCCGCAGCTCATTCCGCCGCGCTTCGGCAAGACCGGCTTCCTCGACCAGATCGCCGCTTACGAACGCCTGCCGCAAGACCTGCGCGACAAGATCGAGAACCTGCACGTCGTTTATGAAATCCGCATCGATTTCACTGAGCTTCGGTTCGCCAATACCAAGAACGTCAAGTTCCTGCGGATGGCCGAATCGGGTCTCGCCATCGAGCGCGACAGGTTCACCTATCCGCGCGTGATCCACCCGATGGTCTACACCCAGGAAAAGACCGGGCGGAAGGTGCTCAACGTCTCGCCGGGGTTCGCCTTCGGTATCTACGAGAACGGCTCCTACGAGGGCGACCAATTGCTGCACGAGGTCTGCAAATATTGCATGGACCCCGAGCTCGCCTATTTCCACGACTGGCAGATGGGCGACATGGTGCTGTGGGACAACTGGCGGGTGCTGCATTGCGCCGAGGGCACCCATCCCGAGGACACGCGGCTGATGCTGCGCACTACCATTGCGGGTGACTATGCGCGCGGCCGCGCGCTTGGTGTCGACGGGCCGGTCGCGGACTTCGATATCTGATCGATACGCAAACAACTGTTTCCGCAATGCCGGGCGCCGCGCAGGAATGGCGGCGAAACTGGACGGTCGTGTTTGCGGCCGCGCTCGGTTTCGCGCTGTCGTCGGTGACGATCTATTCGCTGGGGCCATTCATCGCCCCTCTCGAGGCCGAGTTCGGCTGGTCGCGCGCGCAGATCGCCTCGGGCATGACGATTTATTCGATCTGCGGCATCGTGCTCACGCCGCTCGCAGGTGTGGTGATCGACCGGCTCGGCCCGCGCCGCGTCGGCCTGTTCGCGATCATGAGCTTCGGGATAACCTTCTGCGCGCTGTCGCTGACGACCGCCTCGCTCGCTGTGTGGATCGCGCTGTGGTTCCTGCTGTCATTCGCCAGCGCGCCGATGAAGCCGACGACCTGGACTGCCGGGGTTTCCAGCGTGTTCGACAAGGGGCGCGGACTGGCGATCTCGGTGATGCTGTGCGGGGCTGCGTTGAGCTCGACGCTGACGCCGATCTACGCCACCTGGCTGATCGACGCCTACGGCTGGCGGACCGCCTACGTAGCGATGATGGCAACCTTCGTCGCGGTGGTTTTTCCGGTGGTCTATCTGTTCTTCACCAGCGCTGTGGACCGGGTGCGGGTGGCCGCGCGCAGCGGTGAAGCGACCGATGCAGAGCCTGCCGCAGTTCTCGCGGGAGTGGACTGGCGCGAGGGACTGCTTTCGTGGAAGTTCGCCCGGCTTGGCGGCGCGGCCTTCGTCACCACGCTGGTGATCATTTCGTTCGTCTCCAACATGATCCCGATCTTTTCGGACGCGGGCATTTCGCGCGGACAGGCAGCGGGGATTGCCGGGCTGGTGGGAATATCTACCGTGGTCGGAAGGCTGCTGGGCGGCTATCTGCTCGACCGCATCAACGGCGCGATCGTCGGCGGGGTCAGCCTGCTTGTGCCGGTTGTCTCGAGCCTGCTTATCCTCGCCATTCCCGGATCGGTGCCGGTTGCCTCGGCCGCAGTTCTTATCCTGGGTCTGTCGCTGGGAGCAGAGCTGGACTGCGTTGCCTATCTCACCACCCGGCATTTCGGGATGAAGAATTTCGGCACGATCTTCGGAGTGATTTCGGGGATTCTCGCTTTCGCGACCGGGCTCGGGCCGTTCTTCGTGAATCTCGGCTATGATCTGACCGGCGGTTACACGATTGCTCTCAAAGCCTATGTGCCGTTGGCGCTGCTGGCATCCGCGCTGTTTTTCAGCCTTGGCCGCTATCCGCAGTTTTCGCCTTCCGATCGAGCTTGATCGGCTCGCTGTGCGCCCTGGTGAGTACGTCCTCGCCATAGCACCCGCGAATGAAGAACTCGATCCGCTCGCGCAGTTCGTCAACGCCCGGCGGGCCGGCGCGCCAGTTGGTATAGGTCATCAGCGGGCGGCTGCCCTGGATGAGATCATTGAACATGGTGACCGAACGCGCATGATCGCCCGGCGGGATCGCACCTGCTTGTTCGAGTGTTACGAACACTTTCTCGATATTGCGCTCGAACCGGGCGAATATCGACATCGCGGCCTGCTTCATGAAATCGGGGAAACGCTGGCTCTCGGCGATCATCAACCGCATCAGCCCGATGGAGTGCGAGCGGAAGGTAACTTCGAGCGCATAGCGCGCGGCACGCATCAGCGCCTCGAACAGGGTGTCGCCATCCTCGATCACCGGCTTGGCAATCGCGCCAGCCGCGTCGCGCGCGAAGATCACTTCGCGGAACAACGCCTCCTTGTCGCCGAAATGCTGGTACAGCGTGCGCGTCGCCACTCCCGCGCCGCGCGCAATGTCGATCAGCGAGGTGCCCGCATAGCCGTGCGAGATGAACAGCTCGGTGGCGACTTCCATCACCTTCGCCTTGCGCCGTTCCAGCTCGGACGCGGTCGGCCTGCCGGCCTGTCCGCCGCGCTTGTCGAGATTGCTTTTCATCGTTGCCATTGCATTGCCCTCACGCGGCATGGCCGAACTTTTCGCGCCAGTCAAAGCGTTGTCCCGTCGGCGTGCTGAGGATCGCACGAGCGCGGCAGCAGGCGCAGGCCCACCATCGCCGAAAGCTGGCGGCGCAGCGAGACCAGCGAATCGATGCATTGGCCGAAGCCCGCCTGACGCAGCCTGATCGTGCTGACCACCATCGGCACCGCCTTGTCGGCCACGCGTCCGCTGTTGAGAATGTCGAGATAGGAATGCGACTGGCCGAGCAGAGCGTCAAGATCGTCGAGCAACAAACCCTCGCGTGCGGCTATGCCGTGCCATGCCTCGCGGTTTTGCGGATCGGCGAAAAAGGCCGTGAAACTTTCGGGCGCCTCGCCCCCGTCGTCGAGCGCCAGCGCCGCGGCGAGGTCGGGCCAGGCATGGCGCAGCGCGCATATGTCGCCATTGGTGAAGTTGAAGGTCTCGCCCGCTGCTGCCTCGGTGCTTGCCGACCACACCAGTGCATCGGCGAACAGGTCGGCATCGACCATCTCCCATAGCGAAACCGCATCGCCGGGCAGGGCGAACGGCAGGCCGCGTTCGCGGCATATCGCGGCAAAGGCGCCGATCCCGGCGACGGGGTTCATCGCCGCGCCCGGCGCGCTGCCAAGCAGGACCTGCGGCCGCCATATGGTGAAGGCAAAGTGATACCGGGCCGCTTGTTCGCGGGTGAAATCTTCGTGCAGCCAGTAGAAGTTGGCGTGTTGGTCGCGCGGGCTGCTCTCACGCAGCGGCACGGTGACGGGATGCAGATGCGCGCCATAGGCCTTGCCGCCCTGCAGGATCGATACGTGCTGCAGATCGCTGCGTGCGGCCAGCGGGCCGAGCAAATTGCGAAACATCTGGCCGTTCTGCTCGATCAGCGCCGCATCCTGCCAGCCCGATGCCAGCCCCGGCGCTTCGGCGACTGCAGCGTAAACGAGATGGGTCACCGCAGGCAGTTCGGCGACCGAGCTTGCGCAGGCATCCGCATCGGTGAGGTCGGCGGACACATGGTCGAACACGCAATCCTGCGGCACCACCGGTCGTCGCCGCGACAGCGCGGTGACATGCCAGCCGCCCGCGCGGGAAAAGGCGGAAAGGGCCGCTGCTCCGATCACGCCGCTCGCCCCGGCGATCACGACATGGCGAGCGGTTTCACCGGCTGGCGGGACAGGATTTTCGGGGCTATGCGTCACGCGCACACAGATGCGCAAAGGGAGCAGGCATGACAAGATTTTCCGGCAAGGTCGTGATCGTCACCGGGGGAGCGAGCGGCATCGGCGCGGCGACCGTGGCGCGGTTTGCCTCCGAAGGCGCGCTGGTCACCGTTGCAGATATGAACGAGCCGGCCACTTTGACCGAAGGCGCGATGTTCGTGCGCACCGACGTGACCGACGAGGCGCAGGTTGTTGCCATGATCGAGGCGACGGTTGCCAAGCGCGGCAAGCTCGACTGCATCGTCAACAATGCCGGGATCGGCACTGCGATGCCGACCGCGTCCCAACCGCTCGAAACCTGGGAAAAGGTGTTCGCGGTCAATTCGACCGGGGTGTTCCTGTGCAGCAAGGTGGCGATCCCGCATCTTCAGGCGACGCGCGGAAACATCATCAACGTAGCCTCGATCTCGGGGATCGGGGGAGACTACCAGATGACTGCCTACAATGCCTCGAAAGGCGCGGTGGTCAATTTCACTCGAGCGCTTGCAATGGAGTGCGCCGAGGTCGGCATTCGCGTCAATGCGGTCTGCCCCGGCGTGATTCATACTCCTCTCGCAGCGGCCATGCTGGGAAATGAGGAAGTGCGCGAGGAATGGACTTCGCGCGTGCCGCTCCGGCGCCTCGGGCAGCCCGAAGATGTTGCTTCCACCATCGCATTCCTTGCGTCAGACGACGCCGGATATATTACCGGGCACAATCTCGTGGTCGATGGAGGGCTTACGGCGCACACCGGCCAGCCCGATGTCTACCGCATTCGCATGAAGCGCGAGCAGGGACAGGGCGTTTAAGCAGCTCTCAAGGGGTTACATGAAATGACAGCAGTGGTTCGCCGCAAGGCGCTCATCACCGGTGCGGCAGGCGGCATGGGGCGGGCCTGCGCCTATCTGTTCGGCGCGACCTGCGATCTCGTGCTCAGCGACGTTTCGCAGGACCGGCTCGACGCCTTCGCGAAGGAGCTGCGCGACGCAGGGCACGCCGTCACCGCTCATGCCGGCGACATGCTGGACGAAACCCACCTTGCCGCGCTGGCAGCCGAAATCAACGCTGATCGCCCCTGCTCGGTGATTCATACGGCTGGGCTTTCGCCCTCGCTGGCCGATTGGCAGGCTATCATGAAGGTCAACCTCGTCGCCACCGAAATGCTGATGGAAGCACTCGAACCGGTGCTTGCGCCGGGCAGCGTGGTGGTGCCGATTGCCTCGATGGCGGGGCACATGTTCCAGCCCGACGCAACTCTCGACGGGCTGCTATCGGTGCCGCTCGATGATGGCTTCGTGCAGGGTATCGGTGCTGCATTGGAGGCGATGAGCGGCGGCGATGACGGGGTGAAGCGGGGCATCAGCTATTCGCTGTCCAAGCGCGGCGTGCACCTGCTCACCTACCGCCGGGCGATCGCCTGGGGTCCGCGCGGTATCCGCGTCGTCAGCATTTCGCCCGGTGTTATCCACACGCCGATGGGACTTGCGGAGAACGAGAAGACTCCGGGCGCGCTCGATACCTTGAACGCCGCTGCGCTCGGCAGGATCGGCACGCCGATGGACATTGCAGTGGCAGCGCGCTTCCTGTGCAGCGACGAGGCGGGCTACATCACCGCGACCGACCTCAAGGTCGATGGCGGCTCGACCGAGGTGGTATTGCAGCCGAAGGGCTAGCATACATATCCGTATGTCACTGCCAGTCGCTCTCTGCGTCGGAATTCCCTGGTTGCAGTGAAATCTACAGGAAATTTCACGAATTGCAGGCAAATTGTAGCCGGGTGACGCCCCTGTAAGCTGCAAAATCCGGTGGGTTGGTTGACGAATTCACTGGTCTGGCGAGCAGGGAATTTTTTATGCTGTGAGCAGGGATCCATTGCACTGATTGTGGTGCGGCTTTGAGTGCGCGCGGGGGTGCGCACCTTCCCCCCAAAAAATCGGACCAATGAGCCGGCCTATGGTGATGCCGGTCTGCAACATTGCCTCATCGACACCTCAGCTTCAATTCTGCGACTTTTGACAAATCCCCACTGGGTGGGGATTTGTTTGTGCCGCATCCACCATGATGAACAACATCGCGTCGGAGAGTGCGCTGTCGAGATGGCCTATGGCATCGACCTTCTTTCCATCGCTCGCGAGTTTGCGCGCAGATCTCCGCATCGCCGCAGGAACGAAAAGGATCAATGCCCGACTGTCGATGTGAGTCCTACCGGACATGAAACACTTTCCGAGGCGCTCACCATGCGCTCTTCCCCCTCAGAGGCCGATGGATGTGTTGTCAGTCGTGATTGACGAAAAGAATCCTGCGCATCGAATCGCTGCCAGAATTCGTGAGCGCGAACCATACTGTAGCCAGCGCAATGCGCGATAGTCGATCCGAGAACATCGGCATTTCGTTCGAGCGAAAGCGAATCTGCAGTCGGTGTCGATGCCTCGCCGCTCAGAATGACATGAGCGAATTCATGCCCTAGAATTAACGCCAGCTCGTCGTCATTTGCGGTGAAATCTACTAGAGCGGCGGTGACGGCAATATTCTTGTTGTCTGTGTGGGCCTCGAGCGATTGATCAGTGACCAGGACGGTTCTGCCCGCGCAGATTGGCATCGGCTTGACCGTCTTGCCAAGCGTTGTCCTGCCTCGTCGCAGAACTAATTTGACTGGGCGACCCGAGTCGAATGTTGCGAGAAAATCCATTACGTCCTCAACAAAAAGGGAAGGGTCAGGCGACTTTGCGAGCCCGTCAACCATGCTCATGCCGCTGATCATTTCAATCTCGTCACCAGGTCGGATCCCTGCCTTTGCAGCGGGACTTGACGAAGCGACGGCCGCGACCTGCGGTAACCCGCCGAGGCGCAAAGTTCGAAACAGACTTTGGGCATCATTAGTCGAGTAGGCCGACGAATGATCGAGCCACAGGCTAATGCCGGAGGCTTTGCGGGGACAAAGCTCCTTGGAAGCGACACGCATTCTCCAGTCGACTTCTGCTAGGCGGAGCATTCCGGTGCTAGGCGGAGCATTCCGGCGCGCAGCGCGAGAGGTTTTACGCTTTGCTCCGTCTGGTAAGCTGACGCTGAAATCGACATCGCACTTATGAAAATGACAATTAGTGAAGGCAGGTTTTGAATCGCTTTCGCATGGTCTGTCAACCGGCCACGTGTTGTCGAGACCGGCGCACGAGCCAAAGACTTAGTCAAAAAGTGGTGCTACCCTGTCATGTCGATTCACGCCGTCTACTCATTACCTTGCAGGTAATGAGTAGACGTTGCTAGCCATTTCCAGGCGGTTACCAAATCGGTCCCGGAAAAGTGGTGCTGGATCGGTGGCCGAAGATTCTGGCATTTTGGGAACGATCATTCTCGATCTTGACTGTGCTCGCCAGACCCCCTTGGGGAGCCACAGGGCTGCCCCCGTGTTTCAAACTGCGGCGTGGTTGCCCGTATTCTGCAGGCAGACAATTGGCGTGCCTCCTATGCTATTTTGCGCCTCGTACTGTTGAGCCTGCAAGCTGAGATATGCGGGTGGTGCATTTTTTTGCCACCGCAAGCTGAACGAGGATGTCCACTAAGCTCGATCTCGATTTCCCGAGATTATTTTATAATTGGCTGGTGCACTCAGAGTGGGGACAGCTCAAGCCGAAAAATCTAGGCCCTGATGGTCCAGGGTCGAGCTTCATGGCACGGGGCAGCGTTTTTTCTCGTGCGAACTTGATCTGTGGGCGTACATGAAAGGCGTTACGCTCCACTTCTTTGCCGAAGCATAGGTGTTGATCGGATCTGGCCGGCGGCCTTATAACGCGATCCGGCCCCACCGCGGCAACGTTGGCTCCCGGCGAAAATGCCTCGGCCAATATTTGCAGCCGTTGCTTGTCGCTCCAGCGCCGCCGCCGCTCAGGTCCCGAAAAGACCGTGATCGACGGCGGGCGGCGATGCGGCACGACTTCTCTGCAGGTTTTGACGATGGCCATGACACAAAGTGTGGAAACCACGCCTCCTGGCGGGTGGCAACCACAAGAGCCGTACTCGCGTGCTGCCCCCGAGTTGGCCTACGCGCTCACGCTCGTATCTAAATCCGTGATTACTCGAACAAGCTCGGCCGACGAGGCATTGGCGATCTCCAGCCTCCCGAGCGGCTGGAGGTTTCCAAAGATTGCGGCGGCAGAAGGCGACGCGGCCAGGACGAAACCGTCGAAGCTGGTGGTGTGTCTTCCGAAGTTCGAGTCCACCTCTACGCGGTAGCCGCGGCTGCGCAGCCGCTCTATCACAGCGAAATGCAACTGGTCGGAGTGCGTCGAGATGAAGACATAGTCGACCACATTGCACCCCAATGTCCGGTTCGCTCCGTCGAGCATTTCAAGCTCGGCACCCTGAATGTCGGAATGGAGCAGGTCAACGTGTTCAATCCCGCTGTCCGCCAGAAAGCGATCGACTACAAAGCCGTCAGTGCCGATAGCGGTGTGCCATCGACGACTGCGCTTCGATGGATAAAGGTAATGGTCGACAAAGGCATTTTTCAGCGAGAGGAAGACTGCTTGGACAAGCGTCGAACTTATGTTTCGCTCACGCACAAAGGCCTTCGTAAGGTGGCCGACTATTTTGCTTCTCTCGAAGCGACCAAACACCCGACGCTGCTCATCTGAGCGGCGCACTCCCCTTGACCTCTCCCCTTCACCCCGCTAAGGGCCGCGCCAACCGAGGCGGGTCCGCCCATACTCGGACCATATCGAGCTGAACATTGGCGGTTCGCTTTCTTGTTCGTGCTGGGTTCCCGCTTTCGCGGGAATGACCGCGAGAGGGAAGCAAACCGGCAAAGTAATTCGGCGCTTTTGCCCGGGTGGAGTGTTTCAGGTCTCGCGCATCGTACCCGGTGCAGCCCGTCGGCATTTCGGCAGGCTCGGCACGTAGGGGTATCTCGCGCGGTCCTATCGCAATCCACTCTGTCAGTCGCACCGGCGAGATTTCGGCCAGGCAGTCGTGCAGCGATGCTGTTCGCCTGTCAGGCACCGGAACCTCATCAGGAAAATTGGAAACGATTTTCCGCCCGGATGAGGTGACTAGTGACGTTAGACGGGCCGTTTGGCCCGGACATGAGGAACGGATAGATAATGCCAACGATCAACCAGCTGGTCCGCAAGGGTCGCGAGCCGCAGAAGGCCAAGAGCAAGGTCCCGGCGATGGAGCAGAACCCGCAGAAGCGCGGCGTCTGCACCCGCGTCTATACGACCACGCCGAAGAAGCCGAACTCGGCGCTGCGCAAGGTCGCCAAGGTGCGCCTCACCAACCAGCGCGAGGTCATCACCTATATCCCCGGCGAGGGCCACAACCTGCAGGAGCACTCGGTCGTTCTGATCCGCGGCGGTCGTGTCCGCGATCTTCCCGGCGTGCGCTACCATGTGCTGCGCGGCGTGCTCGATACCCAGGGCGTCAAGGATCGCAAGCAGAGCCGTTCGAAGTACGGGGCGAAGCGCCCGAAGTGACCTGTCCGGGGGACAGGTCATCCTGAAACGATCGCCGCAAGCGATCGGGTTCAGGATCCATGGTCCAACCCGGCGATAGTTCGCAGTAGAAATTCAAAGGTTCGACCACGCCGTGAAATGGATGCTGAAACAAGTTCAGCATGACGGTTTGGGAAGAAGCCTGACGAGAAGGAATTAGATCGATGTCACGTCGTCGTCGTCCAGAGAAGCGCGAAATCCTCCCCGATCCCAAGTTCGGGGACGAGGTGCTGTCCAAGTTCATGAACAACCTGATGTATGACGGCAAGAAGTCCGTCGCCGAGAATATCGTCTATGGCGCGCTCGAAGCGGTCGAGACGCGGGCCAAGACCGATCCGATCCAGGTGTTCCACGATGCGCTCAACAACATCAAGCCACAGGTCGAGGTGCGTAGCCGCCGGGTTGGCGGCGCGACCTACCAGGTGCCGGTCGAGGTCCGCCCCGAGCGCGCCCAGGCGCTTGCGATCCGCTGGCTGATCACCGCGGCGCGCAACCGTCCCGAAACGACCATGGCCGCGCGCTTGTCGGGCGAGCTGATGGATGCGGCGAACAATCGCGGCAATGCGGTCAAGAAGCGCGAGGACTCGCACCGCATGGCCGACGCCAACCGCGCGTTCTCGCATTACCGCTGGTAATTTCTGACGCCGGTCACTCGTCACGCGGGCGTCACACTTTTAACCGAAGGGGCGAGGGCCCATATCCAGCCCCATTCCCCTAACTCCTCAAGGAACCGACCATGGCACGCAGCCATCCCATCGATCGCTATCGCAACATCGGCATCATGGCGCACATCGACGCCGGCAAGACGACGACGACCGAGCGCATCCTCTATTACACCGGCAAGTCCTACAAGATCGGCGAAGTCCATGACGGCGCCGCGACCATGGACTGGATGGAGCAGGAACAGGAGCGCGGGATCACGATTACCTCGGCTGCGACCACGACGTTCTGGAAGGCCGAGGACGGCGAGGGCCCCGAGCACCGGATCAACATCATCGATACGCCGGGACACGTCGATTTCACCATCGAGGTCGAGCGTTCGCTGCGGGTGCTCGATGGCGCGGTTGCGGTGTTCGATGGCGTCGCAGGCGTGGAGCCCCAGTCCGAAACCGTGTGGCGCCAGGCCGACAAGTACGGCGTTCCGCGCATGTGCTTCATCAATAAGTTGGACCGCACCGGCGCCGACTTCTATTATTGCGTGCAGTCGATTATTGATCGTCTTGGTGCAATACCTTTGGTGCTTAATTTGCCGATTGGTGCGGAAGCCGATCTCAAGGGCATTGTCGATCTGGTCAACATGCGCGGCATTGTCTGGGAAGACGAAAATCTTGGTGCCAACTTCAACTACACCGAGATTCCAGCCGATCTTGCCGACAAGGCTGCCGAATACCGCGAAAAGCTGCTCGAGCTTGCCGTCGAACAGGACGACGAGGTTCTCGAGGCCTATCTCGACGGCAACGAGCCCGACGCTCCGACGCTCAAGCGCATGATCCGCAAGGGCACGCTGGCGCGCGCATTCGTGCCGGTCGTCTGCGGCTCGGCGTTCAAGAACAAGGGGGTGCAGCCGCTGCTCGACGCGGTGGTCGATTACATGCCTTCGCCGCTCGACATTCCCGATGTCCAGGGCGTCAACATGGACACCAACGAGCCCGACAGCCGCCCGGCTACCGATGAAGCGCCGTTCAGCGCTCTGGCGTTCAAGGTGATGAACGATCCGTTCGTCGGCAGCCTGACCTTCGTGCGGATATATTCGGGTACGCTCAACAAGGGCACCTACCTGAACTCGGTCAAGGACAAGAAGGAAAAGGTCGGGCGCATGCTCGAGATGCATGCCAACGACCGCAAGGACGTCGACGAGGCATTTGCAGGCGACATCATCGCGCTCGCCGGCATGAAAGAAACCACCACCGGCGATACGCTGTGCGCCGAGCGCCAGCCGATCGTGCTGGAGCGGATGGAATTTCCCGAGCCGGTCATCGAACTGTCGGTGGAACCCAAAACCAAGGCCGACCAAGAGAAGATGGGTGTCGCGCTCAATCGGCTCTCGGCGGAGGATCCTTCGTTCCGTGTTTCGACCGATCACGAATCGGGCCAGACGATCATCAAGGGCATGGGCGAGCTTCACCTCGAAATCCTCGTCGATCGCATGAAGCGTGAATTCAAGGTCGAGGCCAATGTCGGTGCGCCGCAGGTGGCTTACCGCGAATATCTCGCGAAGCCGGTGGACATCGATTACACCCACAAGAAGCAGTCGGGCGGCTCGGGCCAGTTCGGCCGCATCAAGTTCCGCCTGATCCCGGGCGAGCGCGGAACAGGCGTAGTTTTCAGCGACAACATCAAGGGCGGCAATATCCCCAAGGAGTATATCCCTGCGGTCGAGAAGGGTATGCGCGAGACTGCATTGGGCGGATCGCTGATCGGATTCCCGATCATCGATTTCGAGATCGAGCTTTACGACGGTGCCTACCACGACGTCGACTCTTCTGCCCTGGCGTTTGAAATCGCCGGCCGGGCTGGCATGCGCGAAGCGGCCCAGAAGGCCGGCATCAAGCTGCTTGAGCCGATCATGAAGGTCGAAGTGGTTTCGCCCGAGGATTATCTCGGCGACGTTATCGGCGATCTCAACTCCCGCCGAGGCCAGATCCAGGGCACCGACACGCGCGGCAACGCGCAGGTCGTAGAGGCGAACGTGCCGCTCGCGAACATGTTCGGCTATGTCAACGAGTTGCGCTCGTTCTCTCAGGGACGCGCGAACTACTCGATGCAGTTTTCCCACTATGACGAAGTGCCGGCCAATGTTGCCGCCGAGGTCAAGGAGAAGCTTGCCTGACAGGCAAACCTCGTTTAGGGGCGGCGCCTGATTTCGCGGTTGCCGTCATATCCCGCAAATTCAATCGATTTAGAGAAGAAGGTTCAAACACATGGCGAAGGCAAAATTCGAGCGGACCAAGCCGCACTGCAACATCGGCACCATCGGTCACGTCGATCATGGCAAGACCACGCTGACGGCCGCGATCACCAAGGTCATGGCCGAAGCGTTCGGCGGCGAAGCGGTCGATTTCGCGAACATCGACAAGGCGCCCGAAGAGCGCGAGCGCGGCATCACCATTTCGACGGCGCACGTCGAGTATGAGACCGCCAACCGCCACTATGCCCACGTCGATTGCCCCGGCCACGCCGACTATGTGAAGAACATGATCACCGGCGCGGCGCAGATGGATGGCGCGATCCTGGTGGTTAATGCTGCCGACGGCCCGATGCCGCAGACCCGCGAGCACATCCTGCTCGCCCGTCAGGTTGGTGTGCCGCAGCTCGTGGTCTACATGAACAAGGTCGATCAGGTCGATGACGAGGAACTGATCGAGCTGGTCGAGATGGAAGTGCGCGAGCTGCTCAGCAAGTACGACTTCGACGGCGACAATATTCCGGTGATCAAGGGTTCGGCTCTCGCCGCGCTCGAAGGCCGCGATGACGAGATCGGCAAGAACTCGATCGTTGAGCTGATGGCCGCTGTCGATAGCTACATCCCGCAGCCGCCGCGCCCGACCGACAAGCCGTTCCTGATGCCGGTCGAGGACGTGTTCTCGATCTCGGGTCGCGGCACCGTCGTGACCGGTCGTGTCGAGAGCGGCATCGTCAATGTTGGCGATGAAGTCGAGATTGTCGGCATCAAGGATACCCGCAAGACCGTCGTGACCGGCGTCGAAATGTTCCGCAAGCTGCTCGATCGCGGCGAGGCTGGTGATAACATCGGCGCGTTGATCCGCGGCGTTGCGCGTGAAGAGGTCGAGCGTGGCCAAGTGCTCTGCAAGCCCGGTTCGGTTACGCCGCACACCGAGTTCAGCGCCGAGGTCTACGTGCTGTCGAAGGACGAGGGTGGCCGTCACACGCCGTTCTTTGCCAACTATCGTCCGCAGTTCTACTTCCGCACCACCGACGTGACTGGCGAAGTGATCCTCCCCGAGGGCACCGAGATGGTCATGCCGGGTGACAACGTCACGATCAACGTCAAGCTGATCGCACCGATCGCGATGGACCAGGGCCTGCGCTTCGCTATTCGCGAAGGTGGTCGTACCGTCGGTTCGGGGGTTGTCAGCACCATCACTAAGTAATATAGGCTGCGCTCCGCCGGGGGATTCGTGCCCCGGCGGTCGGTTTTTTCGGGGGGAACGCGCTTCCCCCTTTGCTCTTTCTCATCGGTAGTTGGACATGGAAGCTCAGAACATCCGCATTCGCCTGAAGGCGTTCGATCACCGCGTGCTCGACCAGGCAACTGGCGAAATCGCGGATACCGCACGCCGCACCGGTGCGCTGATCAGGGGCCCCATTCCGCTGCCGACCAAGATCGAGAAGTTCACAGTGAACCGCGGACCGCACATCGACAAGAAGTCGCGTGAGCAGTTCGAGGTCCGCACCTACAAGCGGTTGCTCGATATCGTGCAGCCCAACGCCACCACGGTCGATGCGCTGATGAAGCTCGATCTGGCTGCCGGCGTGAACGTTGAGATCAAGCTGGCGTAAGTCAGTTTGCCTTGTAGCCCCCGCGAAGGCGAGGGTCGCGAGGCGAGTGGGAGACCCCGGTCTACCGCAGACATAGGAATACCGCCGGATCGATCCGGGCCGCGTTCCCCGTCTCGCCTTTCAACCGGAAGGCAATTCAGCCCGGACGGGGCTCGTTTATATCATCGGGCTGGCATGCACGCGGGGATGGTCTTCGCGTGCCTCTGTGCAAGGAGTTCTGATCATGCGCACTGGCGTGATCGCTAAGAAGGTCGGCATGACCCGCCTGTTCCAGGAAGACGGACAGCACGTTCCCGTGACTGTTCTGGCGCTGGAAGATTGTCAGGTCGTCTCGGTCCGCACCGCTGAAACGGATGGCTATGTTGCTGTCCAGCTCGGCGCGGGCGAAGCGAAACAAAAGAATGTGAACAAACCGCAGCGCGAGCATTTCGCTAACGCGAAGGTGCCGCTGAAAATGCGCGTCGCCGAGTTTCGCGTGGCCGACGACGCCGTGCTGGAAATCGGCGCGACGATCGTAGCCTCGCACTTCGTGCCGGGCCAACTGGTCGACGTTGCCGGGCACACGCAGGGCAAGGGCTTCCAGGGCGGCATGAAGCGCTGGGGTTTCGGCGGCATGCGCGCGACGCACGGCGTCTCGATTTCGCACCGTGCACTGGGTTCGACCGGCCAGCGCCAGGATCCGGGCAAGGTTTTCAAGAACAAGAAGATGGCCGGCCACATGGGCGACCGTCAGCGCACCCAGCAGAACCTCGAGGTTGTCCGTACCGACGACGAGCGCGGCCTGATCTTCGTCAAGGGCTCGGTGCCCGGCGCGAAAAACTCGTGGCTGATGGTTCACGATGCGGTCAAGGTCGCTCGCCACGCCGATGCGCCCTATCCCGCCGGCATCAAGGGCGCGAACGACTCTGCTCCGGTTGAGGACGAGATCATCGCCGCTCCGATCGAGGAAGAAGTGATCGATCAGGCGCCCCAGGCCGAAGCCGCTCCCGAGCAGCAGGCTGAAGAAGCTCCGGCTGCCGAGGAAGCTCCCGCTGCCCAGGCACCTGATGGCGAACAGGCCGACAGCGCCGAAAAGAAGGAGGACTAAGCTATGAAGGTCAAGGTCCTCAATCTCGACGGCTCGTCCGCGAAGGGCGACATCGAACTTTCCGACGATGTGTTCGGCATCGAGCCGCGTGCTGATATCCTGCACCGGGTCGTTACCTGGCAGCTCGAGAATCGTCGCGGCACCGCTCGCCCGACCCGCGAGCGCAGCGAAGTTTCGCGCACCGGCAAGAAGTTCGGTCGGCAGAAGGGGGGCGGTACCGCCCGTCACGGCGACCGTGCGGCCCCGATCTTCATCGGCGGCGGCAAGGCTCACGGTGCACGCAAGCGCGATTTCAATCCGTCGCTCAACAAGAAGGTGCGGGCGCTCGGCCTCAAGATGGCGCTTTCGGCCAAGGCCAAGGACGGCCTGATCATTGTCGATACGCTCTCGCTCAAGGACGCCAAGACCAAGGCACTCAAGGGCAACCTCGATAAGGCTGGCTGGAACGGCAAGATCCTCGTGATCGATGGCGATATGGTTGATCAGGGCTTCGCACGTTCGGCTCGCAATCTGCCGGAGATCAACGTGATGCCCGCCGCCGGTGCCAACGTTTACGACATCCTGAAGCATGACACACTGGTTCTCACTAAGGACGCGGTTGAGAAGCTGGAGGCGCGGTTCGCCCTCCCGGGAGGGACCAACTAATGGCTAAGCAGCAGGTGGATATTCGTCACTACGACGTGATCCTGGCTCCCCACATCACCGAAAAGTCGACGCTTCTCTCCGAGAACAACGCGGTCGTCTTCAAGGTGGCGGGCGATGCCAGCAAGCCGCAGATCAAGGAAGCGGTCGAGGCGCTGTTCGGCGTCAAGGTCACTGGCGTCAACACGATCGTCGTCAAGGGCAAGACCAAGCGCTGGAAGGGCAGGCCCTACAAGCGCTCCGATGTGAAGAAGGCGATTGTCACGCTGGGCGAAGGCCAGTCGATCGACATCACCGAAGGCGTGAGCTGATCCGATGGCACTGAAGAATTACAACCCTACCAGCCCCGGCCGTCGCGCCCTGATCCTCGTCGACAAGTCGGCGCTTTGGAAGGGCAAGCCTCTCAAGGCTCTGACCGAAGGCAAGAACAAGACCGGCGGCCGCAACAACAAGGGCCATGTCACCTCGCGCGGCATCGCTGGTGGTCACAAGCAGAAGTATCGCTTCGTCGATTTCAAGCGCCGCAAGTGGGACATGACCGCGACGGTCGAGCGGATCGAATACGATCCCAACCGCACCGCGTTCATCGCCCTGGTGAAGTACGAGGACGGCGAGCTCGCCTATATCCTCGCACCGCAGCGGCTTGGCGTTGGCGACAGCATCGTCGCCGGCGAGAAGACCGACGTGAAGCCAGGCAACGCGATGCTGCTTTCGCAGATGCCGGTGGGAACGATCTGCCACAACGTCGAGATGAAGCCGGGCAAGGGCGGCCAGATCGCCCGTTCGGCAGGCACCTATGTGCAGCTGGTCGGACGTGACCGCGGCCTCGTGATCGTTCGTCTCAACTCGGGCGAGCAGCGTTACGTGCGCGGTGATTGCATGGGTACGGTCGGCGCGGTTTCGAACCCTGACAACCAGAACCAGAACCTCGGCAAGGCCGGTCGCAACCGTTGGAAGGGCATTCGCCCGCTGACTCGCGGCGTCGCCAAGAACCCGGTCGATCACCCGCACGGCGGTGGTGAAGGCCGGACCTCGGGCGGTCGTCACCCGGTTACTCCGTGGGGCAAGCCGACCAAGGGTGCCCGCACGCGCCACAACAAGCAGACGGACAAGATGATCATCCGTTCGCGCCACGCTAAGAAGAAGAGGTAAGCGTCCATGGCACGTTCCGTATGGAAGGGTCCGTTCGTCGACCTTTATCTGCTCAAGAAGGCAGAGACGGCACAGGAAGTCGGCACCCGCGCCGCACCGATCAAGACCTGGTCGCGTCGTTCGACGATCCTGCCCCAGTTCGTTGGTCTGACCTTCCAGGTCTACAACGGCATGAAGTTCATCCCGGTCTCGGTCAACGAGGACATGGTCGGCCACAAGCTCGGCGAGTTCGCGCCCACGCACAACTTCCCCGGCCACGTCGCCGACAAGAAGGGCAAGCGCTGATGAGCAAGCCAAAATCCCCCCGCCGCGTCGCCGATAACGAGGCGCTGGCCGTCGGTACCCAGATCCGCGGTTCGGCACAGAAGCTGAACCTGGTGGCAGGCCTGATCCGCGGCAAGAAGGCCGAAGATGCGATGAACATCCTGTCCTTTTCGAAGAAGGGCATGGCCGTCGAGGCCAAGAAGGTGCTCGCTTCGGCGATTGCCAATGCCGAGAACAACCACAACCTGGACGTCGACGCGCTGGTCGTCGCCGAAGCCAGTGTTGGCAAATCGATCACGATGAAGCGCTGGCACGCGCGGGGGCGTGGCAAGTCCACCCAGATCCTAAAGCCGTTCAGTCGGCTTCGGATCGTGGTGCGCGAAGCAGAGGAGGCCTGATCCATGGGTCACAAGAGCAATCCGATCGGTCTGCGTCTTCAGATCAACCGCACGTGGGACAGCCGCTGGTACGCGGAAGGCCGCGAGTACTGCAAGCTGCTCGAAGAAGACATCAAGATGCGCAAGTTCATCATGGAGACCCTGCCGGCGGCAGCGATTTCCAAGGTGGTAATCGAGCGTCCGGCCAAGCTGTGCCGTGTCTCGATCTATGCTGCGCGGCCCGGCGTGATCATCGGCAAGAAGGGCGCGGACATTGAGAAGCTGCGCGGCCTGCTGGCGAAGATGACCCAGAGCGAAGTGAAGCTGAACATAGTCGAAATCCGCAAGCCCGAGATTGATTCCAAGCTCGTTGCCCAGGGCATCGCCGACCAGCTGGTCCGCCGCGTGGCGTTCCGCCGGGCGATGAAGCGCGCGATGCAGTCGGCAATGCGGCTTGGTGCCGAAGGCATCAAGGTGATGTGCGGTGGCCGTCTCGGCGGTGCCGAAATCGCCCGCGTCGAGCAGTATCGCGAAGGCCGCGTTCCGCTCCACACGCTGCGCGCCAATGTCGACTATGCCGATGCCGAGGCGCTGACCGCCTATGGCATAATCGGCATCAAGGTCTGGATCTTCAAGGGTGAAATCCTCGGCCATGATCCGACGGCACAGGACCGACTGATGATGGAAGCGCAGACCTCCGGCGTGCGTCCGGCTCGTTGAGTGTGAGATAGAGTAAGCGATATGCTGCAACCCAGGAAACATAAGTTCCGCAAGGCCTTCAAGGGGCGCATCAAGGGCGCCGCCAAGGGCGGGACCGAGTTGAACTTCGGCTCTTACGGCCTCAAGGCGATGGAACCCGAGCGGATCACCGCGCGCCAGATCGAAGCGGCTCGCCGCGCGATCACGCGTCACATCAAGCGCCAGGGTCGCCTATGGATCCGCGTTTTCCCCGACGTTCCGGTTTCGAAGAAGCCTGCCGAAGTCCGCCAGGGCAAGGGTAAAGGCGCGGTCGAATACTGGGCTGCACGGGTCAAGCCGGGCCGCATCCTGTTCGAGCTTGACGGCGTTGCCGGCCCCCTCGCTGCCGAGGCATTTAGCCGCGCGGCGATGAAGCTACCGATCAAGACCAAGGTCGTGGCCCGCCTGGGCGACACCTCTCATCTGGGTGGAGAGTAACCATGGCTGACAAGACCCGTGCCGAGGATCTGCGCGCCAAGTCCGACGACCAGCTCAGCGGCGATCTTGCCGACCTGAAGCGCGAGGCATTCAACCTGCGTTTCCAGGCCGCTACCAATCAGCTCGAGCGTCCGGCCCGCATCAAGGAAGTGCGCCGCGACATCGCCCGCATCAAGACGCTGCAGACTGAGCGCACTCTGTCGGCCCCAGTAAATTCTGGCAAGGCGTAAGGAGACTCCGATGCCCAAGCGTATCCTGACCGGCACCGTGGTGTCCGACAAGACCGACAAGACGGTCACCGTGCTCGTCGAGCGCAAGGTGAAGCACCCGCTCTACGGCAAGATCATCCGTCGTTCGAAGCGCTACAACGCGCACGACGAGGACAATTCTTACAAGACCGGCGAGCGTGTCCGCATCGAGGAGACCAAGCCGATCTCCAAGACCAAGACATGGCGCGTGCTCGATCGCCTGCAGGCGGGCAAGGGCATGGCGGTCGAAGCCAACCTCGATGTCGAGGGGACCAACAGCACGCAGGCCTGAGCGCAAGGAATTTTGGAACTCCCGGACAGGGTCTCACTGATCCTAAGCCGAGCAAGCCAGCAAGGAAGCATCGCAGGAATAAGTAGGAACCGGTTTTTCCGCCTGCGATGCGACCACAGAGTGAATGAGAAGGAACCGGATCTATGATCCAGATGCAATCCAATCTCGACGTCGCGGATAATAGCGGCGCCAAGCGAGTCCAGTGCATCAAGGTGCTGGGCGGCTCCAAACGCCGCACCGCCTCGGTGGGCGACGTGATTGTGGTGTCGATCAAGGAGGCGCAGCCGCGCGCCCGCGTCAAGAAGGGCGATGTTCACCGCGCCGTGATCGTGCGCACCAAGAAGGAAGTGCGCCGTGCCGATGGCAGCGTGATCCGTTTCGACAGCAATGCCGCCGTGCTCGTCAACAAGAACGAGGAGCCAATCGGCACCCGCATTTTTGGCCCGGTGGTGCGCGAACTGCGTGGCCGCGGTTTCATGAAGATCATCTCGCTCGCTCCGGAGGTGCTGTGATGTCCGCCGCGAAAATCAAGAAGGGCGACAGCGTCGTCGTCCGCTCGGGCAAGGACAAGGGCCGCACTGGCACTGTCCTCCAGGTCATGCCGAAGGAAGGCAAGCTGCTGGTCGAGGGCGTCAATGTTGCGACCCGCCACCGCAAGCCCAGCCAGACGAACCCGCAAGGCGGGATCGAGCGCCGCGAAGCGCCAATGGCTATTGGCAAGGTCGGCCTCGCGGTCGACGGCAAGGCGAGCCGCGTGCGGTTTGAAACCAGGGACGGAAAGAAGGTCCGCGTGGCCGTCAAGTCCGGGGAGACCATCGATGGCTGATAAATATACCCCGCGACTGAGGACCAGGTACGACGACGAGATCGTCAAGGCGATGATCGAGAAGTTCGGTTACACCAACCTGATGCAGGTCCCCCGGATCGAGAAGATCACGCTCAACATGGGCGTCGGCGAAGCGAGCCAGGACAAGAAGAAGGTCCAGATCGCTGCCGAGGAAATGGAATTGATTGCCGGCCAGAAGCCGGTCATCACCAAGGCGAAGAAGTCGATCGCGCAGTTCAAGCTGCGTGAGGGCATGCCGATCGGCTGCAAGGTCACCCTGCGCCGCGAACGCATGTACGAATTCCTCGACCGGCTGGTTACCGTGGCCATGCCCCGCATCCGTGACTTCAGGGGCCTCAACCCCAAGAGCTTCGACGGGCGAGGCAACTATGCCATGGGTCTTAAGGAACAGATCGTGTTTCCCGAGATCAGCTACGACAAGATCGAAAAGGTGCGCGGCCTCGATATCATCGTGACCACCACCGCAAACTCCGACGACGAGGCGCGCGAGCTGCTTCGCCTGTTCGGTTTCCCCTTCCCTGCCGAAGAGGCGCAGCAGCAGGAAGCGGCGTGAGCCGCCCCGTGAAGAAGAGAGCTTAAGTCCATGGCGAAACTGAGTTCCATCAACAAGAACGAGCGGCGCAAGAAGCTCGTCAAGAAGTACGCGAACCGCTACGCGAAGCTGAAGGCGGTCGCCGACGATCAGTCGGCGGACGATGCCGAACGCCTGATGGCGCGGCTGAAGCTGGCTGAGATTCCGCGCAACGGCAATCCGACCAGGGTGCGCAATCGCTGCGCCACCACCGGGCGTCCTCGCGGTTATTACCGCAAGTTCGGCCTGTGCCGCATCGAGCTGCGCGATCTTGCCAACAAGGGCATGATCCCCGGCGTCACCAAGTCGAGCTGGTAAGGGATAACGCGAATGGCTTTGACCGATCCCCTGGGTGATCTACTCACCCGCATCCGCAACGGCCAGCGGGCCAAGAAGGACTCCGTCCTGTCTCCGGCCTCGACGCTGCGCGCCCGCGTGCTCGATGTTCTCCAGCGCGAAGGCTACATCCGTGGCTTCTCCGAGGACGACACCGGCAAGCACAAGCAGCTGCGGATCGAACTGAAGTATTTCGAGGGCGAACCTGCAATCAAGCACGTCGCCCGTGTCTCCAAGCCGGGTCGGCGCGTCTATTCGGGTTCGAAAGAACTGCCGATCGTGCGTAACGGCCTCGGCATCACCATCGTCTCGACGCCCAAGGGAGTGCTTTCCGATGCGGAAGCGCGGACCGAAAACGTCGGCGGCGAAGTGCTGGCGGAGGTGTTCTGATGAGCCGCATTGGCAAAAAGCCGGTTGCGATCCCGAGTGGCGTGACCGCCGAGATGAAGGACGGCAAGCTTAGCGTGAAGGGCCCGAAGGGCACCCTGTCGCTGGGCCTCTCCGACCTGGTCAGGTACCAGCTCGAAGAAGGTCAGATAACGATTACTCCGGCGAACGACACCAAGCCTGCGCGCAGCCACTGGGGTATGCAGCGCACGATGGTATCGAACCTCGTCGAGGGTGTGACCGCGGGCTTCACCAAGGTGCTCGAGATCACTGGCGTCGGCTATCGTGCTTCGGCGCAGGGCAGGAAGCTCAAGCTTCAGCTCGGTTACAGCCACGATGTCGACATCGACATTCCCGAGGATATCGAGGTCAAGACGCCGGACAACACGACGATAGAGATCACCGGCATCGACAAGCAGAAGGTCGGCCAGGTTGCCGCCGAGATCCGCCGCTGGCGCAAGCCCGAACCGTACAAGGGGAAGGGCATCAAGTATCGCGGCGAGTATGTCTTCCGCAAGGAAGGAAAGAAGAAGTAAGATGGCAAAGCTCACTCTTTTCGATCGCCGCCGCCGCCGGGTCCGTACCGCGCTCAAGTCGCGCGCTTTTGGACGCCCACGTCTTTCCGTGCATCGCACCGGCAAGCACATCTACGCGCAGATCATCGACGATGGCCTGGGCAAGACGATTGCCGCCGCCAACTCGCTCGGGGTCAAGGGTGCCGATGTCGATGCCGCCGCCAAGGTCGGTTCCGATCTTGCCGCTGCTGCCAAGAAGGCTGGCGTAACCTCGGTCGTGTTCGACCGTGGTGGCTTCCTCTATCATGGTCGCGTCAAGGCGCTGGCCGATGCCGCGCGCGAAGGCGGGCTGGAGTTCTGATGATGGCTGACGAAAACAACACTCCCGACGCACCGGCTGCAGACGCGCCGATTGCTGCCGAGCATCCCCAGGGCGGGGACGCAGGCGCTCCGCGCGAAGCACGCGGTCCTGGTGGCGGAGGCGGCAACCGAGGCGGCCGTGGCCGTGGTGGCGGCGGTGATCGCGGTGGTCGCGATGGCGGCCGTGGCCGTGGTCGCGACGGAGGCCGCGGCGGACGTGGCGGCGACGACGACGGCGGCGAGGAACTGATCGAGAAGCTCGTCCACATCAACCGCGTTTCCAAGACTGTAAAGGGCGGCAAGCGCTTCGGTTTTGCCGCGCTGGTCGTGGTTGGTGATGGCAAGGGCCGGGTCGGCTTCGGTCACGGCAAGGCGCGCGAAGTGCCCGAGGCGATCACCAAGGCGACCGCTGCTGCCAAGAAGAAGATGATCCGCGTTCCGCTCAAGGAAGGCCGCACCCTGCACCATGACGGTCTGGGCCGGTTCGGAGCTGGCAAGGTCAACCTGCGCACCGCGCCAGCGGGGACCGGCATCATCGCCGGCGGTCCGATGCGCGCCGTGTTCGAGAGCCTTGGCGTCGCCGACGTGGTGACCAAGTCGATTGGAACGTCCAATCCCTACAACATGATCCGCGCTACCTTCGACGCGCTGACGACGCAG